>JAWOJJ010000037.1:0-44554 GCA_046481675.1 Bacteroidales bacterium
AATGGGAGTATACACAGCCCCCTGTGGCGTGAGCCTGCTTTCGTAAAAAACAATCCGGTCAGTTTGCTGTTTTTGAATTACCGCATCTTTATACAAGGTAATCAGCTGCCCCAGCTGATTCAACTGCCTCAAAGCTTTAACCCGTCCGAGCGTTAAATGGGGCGCAAAGTGCCGGTTTTCAGGTTCAAATCCCAGGGGCAGGAGGTGTTCATCCAGCATTTTCTTAATCAGGGTGAGTGTTTCCGGGGCCTCGCATCCAAACCACAACACACGGGGATCATGAAGGTTTTTAAATACGCCAAATGATTTCAGAACCAGTTCAAAGGGCTGAAACTGATCAGCCGTGTTCCGGATTGCCTGCGCGATGCCGGGAATCAGGCTTTCATCTGTATCTCCTAAAAAACTCAACGTAATATGCATATTACCGGTTTCAACCCAGTTGATCTTTTCAAGGCGCATCCGGTAGCGGATCAGCTCATAAGCTTCCTTCAACCCGCTTGCGGGCAGTACATCAACAGCGACAAAGGTTCTTTTCGTCATGAGTTATAAATAACCCTTTTCAATCATGATCATGATCTCCTCAATCATTTTATCCTCACCCTCCGGATCATACTCGGTTTTCAGATTCGATCCGAATATACGGGCAATGGCCTGCCAGAATGCCGCCTGAAAAGAACCACGCAGGTCTTTAACCACCTCGTACGATGTCTTGCTGGTTTCGCGGTCAATCAGTTTGATCAGAATTTTGCCCTGTGTAACAGTCAGATTTTTAAGTTCCCCTTCATACTGTTTGATGATATCGGCCTCCATTTGTTTGATGAACTCGCGCTGTTCTTTGCCGCTGTTAACCGAATCAAGATGGGCAGAAATGAGGGCGAATTTATCCCCGGCAACTTTGGCATAAGGATAAACCTTTTTCACGTTGTATATCAACCGGCGGTATTGCCTCAGGTCGCGGGTGGCTGCCACCCTTCTTTTCGGCTGAATGACTGCTTCCATAAGCCTGGCTACGTATATGGTGTCGTCGTTATGAATAATGGCATCCACCGGGTAATCTCCCAGTTTCATCCTGATTGTATCCTGCGCAGAAACATCGGGCAAAACACATACCAGCATGCCAAACAGTATGAAAAACCTTGTCATTTCAGCATAAAATAACAAAATATTTGCCAATTCAGGTTCATATTAAACGTACAAACCTGCCCATTGTTTGTTAATACCTATCAAGCTACCTGATAAATTGCTAATTTTACAAAAAGAACAAGGATGGACAAGAATGACAAGAATTATACAAACGGTGAGATTACGGTGTTCTGGAAGCCTGCAAAGTGTATACATGCCACTACCTGCTATCGTGAACTGATTGAAGTCTTCAACCCACGCAAGAGGCCCTGGGTGAATATGGACGGTGCACCTACTGAAGAGATCATCAGGGTAGTCAGGCTTTGTCCCACCCAGGCCTTGTCGTTCCAATACAATAAAGACATTGAAGCAGAAAAGCCCCAGGAGGAACATAAGGCCGAAGTCAGGGTAATGGAAGACGGTCCTGTTATCATCACCGGAAATTTTGTCATTTACGATACTGAGGGCAAAGAGCTCAACCACAAAAAGATGACCTCGCTCTGCAGGTGCGGGAATTCAAACGACCTGCCCTATTGCGACGGCATGCACCGAAAAACAGGTTTTACAGGTAAATAACCAGGGACATGGAAAACGAATCAAAGACAAACATCCCGGCTGAGGTCAGGATTCTTAAAAACGGACCGATCCTGATCAAAGGAACGTTCAGTTTCAAGGACTCTTCGGGAAAAATAACTACCGGAGAGCAGGAACTTTATTTGTGTCGTTGCGGGGGATCTGCTTCCAAACCCTGGTGCGACGGCACACATAACAAGATCGGGGTACCCGATTAAACACTTTTCCTGACCAGATCAGCGGCATCCTGCAACGAAACGGCAGAGAATACCTTGAGCCCCGACTGGTCGATCAGGTTTTTAGCCTCAATGGCATTGGTTCCCTGAAGCCGGACGATAACAGGAACACGCACTGTGCCGATGGATTTATAGGCGTCAACCACGCCCTGTGCTACCCGGTCGCAGCGGACTATACCTCCAAAAATATTGATCAGTATAGCTTTCACGCTTGGATCTTTCAGAATGATCCTGAATCCGGCTTCAACAGTTTGTGCATTGGCAGTGCCTCCCACATCCAGAAAGTTGGCCGGCTCACCGCCCGATAATTTAATGATGTCCATGGTGGCCATGGCAAGTCCTGCACCATTTACCATGCAACCCACGTTTCCGTTGAGTTTGATAAAATTCAGGTTGAATTCCGAGGCTTCGGTTTCTGAAGGGTCTTCTTCGTTCAGGTCGCGGAGTTCAGCGTAATCAGGATGACGGAACAGGGCATTGACATCGAGATTTACCTTGGCATCAGCTGCAAAAATAAGGTCATCGGAGGTTTTCAGCAGCGGATTGATTTCAAAGAGTGAAGCGTCACTTTCAATGTAAGCTTTATATAAGGCGGTGATAAAACGTGTCATTTCCTTGAATGCCTTTCCTTCAAGGCCCAGGTTGAATGCAATTTTCCGGGCCTGGAAAGGTTGAATGCCCACCGAAGGGTCAATTTCTTCCTTGAAAATCAGGTGCGGTGTTTTCTCGGCAACAGCCTCTATGTCCATGCCCCCTTCGGTGGAATACATAATGATATTACGGCCTGTAGCGCGGTTCAGCAGAACGCTGACATACAACTCACGGATTTCAGAAGCCCCCGGGTAATAAATATCCTGTTGAATGAGTACCTTGTGTACCTTTTTTCCGGCAGCATCGGTTTGTGGGGTCACCAGTTGCATACCCAAAATATTTTCGGCTTTGGCTTTAACCTCATCCAGGCTGCGGGCCAGTTTAACACCCCCACCCTTGCCTCTTCCTCCGGCATGAATCTGAGCTTTCACAACCCAGCTGTTGGTTCCTGTCTGTTCCTGCAACTCCCGGGCTGCGTCCTGGGCCTTTTGTACATCGTCAATGACAATTCCCGCAGGTACGGCAACTCCAAAGCGGCTTAAAATAGCCTTCGCCTGATATTCATGAATATTCATTCTGAGTTTTATCAATATTTCAGGTTACGAAAATATTTAAATTTTCTTATCAATTGCTAACATTGCAGTTATTTCGGCAACAAATGATTTCAATATGAAGAAGCTGTTAAATGAAGAGCTGAACCGCAAGACCATTGAAGAATTCAAACAGGCAGGAAAATTCCCGGTATTGGTTGTACTGGATAATGTAAGAAGTTTGAACAACATTGGTTCGGTATTTCGCACCTGCGATGCGTTCCTGCTTGAGGGGATGATTCTTTGCGGCATTACTGCCAAACCGCCGCATCGTGAGATCAGTAAAACTGCACTCGGGGCAACCGAATCGGTTCACTGGCAATATTTCGAAAGCACCCTTGATGCGGTTCGCGAACTGCGCGATAAAGGGTATAAAATTCTGGCTGTGGAACAAACGGTTCATGCCTGCCTGTTGCAGGATTTTCATTTTTCTCAAAATGAGAAATACGCTCTCATTTTCGGACACGAAATCCATGGAGTTGACCAGGAAGTAGTAAACAGGTGTGATGGTGCCATTGAAATACCGCAGCACGGAACCAAACATTCGTTGAATATTGCAGTAAGTGCAGGAATTGTATTGTGGGAATTTTTCAGGTATTTTAATAAAACACCGTAGAGACCTTGCATGCAAGGTCTCTTGCATGAAATCAAAATAAAAAAGGCGGCCTTTGGCCGCCTTTAATATTTTTTGTCGATGCGATATTACTGCAACAAAGCTTTTACTGCTTCGTTTTCAACAAACTTCATCATTTCGGCATCTTTCAATGCATAAGCCTTGATTGAAGGATCGAGGGTGATAGCCTGACGCAGGTTGGTAACAACACCGTCAGCAATACCGCCACGGGCATTGGCAACAGCTTTCAGGTAATAAACCCAGCCGTCTTTTACATCGCCCAGTTGGTTGAGGGTTGCAATAGCCTTATCGTTGCTGCCATTGAGCATTTGAGCCAAAGCGGCGTTGAATGAAGGCTTGTTGCCAAAGTAGTTAACAGCAGCAGCATAGTCGCCCTGTTTAATCTTAATGATACCCAGGTTGTAGCTGGGAGCATCACCGGCGCTCATAGAAGCGGTAAGAAGGTCCTCAGCGGTTTTCAGATCGCCCTGTGCAAGAGCAATGGCACCTAAATTGGCTTTTACAGTGGCGTTGTCAGCCTTGATAGCCTGAGCAGCTTCAAAAGCTTTCTTTGCATCATCAACTTTACCCTGTTGCAGCAACACATCACCCAGGTTGTTAAAAGCCCTGATACACTGGGGGAAACTTTCAGAAGCAGCTTCATAGATAGCAGCTTTTTCTTTCACATCGTTGGTAAGTGTGGCAGCATAGAGAACTTCTTCAAGGTTCAGTGATTTGGGGTCGCTGAGGCCGAGTTTCAGCAGTTCCTCATCGGATTTGCCAACAACATCAACATCAACACTCATAACTGAACGACGCAGCTGGGGAAGTACCTCATCGGCAATTTCCTTATAAGCAGCAGCAATGTTCTTGATTTCTTTTTCCCTTACAACAGGATCAGAGTACATGGAAAGAACGCGCAGGATGAGTTCCTTATCCTGGATGTCGGATTTTTCCATCATGGTCTTGAAGCCATCCCAGTCTTCGGGTGTGGTCATTGATTTCAGGAAATCCTTAGCTTCAGCTTCGGTGATTTTTTTGTCTTTCAGAGCTTTCTTGAAGTATTTTTCAGCAGAAGTTCCACGATTGGCAGAAAGTTTTTCATTCAGATCAAGAGCACCGTCGGGGGAGGCATAAGCGGATATTTTTGCTCCTTTGATCTGTTTATTGGGATCAGCTTTGGCTTCAACCATACTCTTTTCAAGAGCTTTAACGTCTTCAGCCTTTAATTCAGCAGTACGTACATCTGCTTTATTAATCACGTAGTGAATATCAGCAGTATAACTTTCCGGAATAACCCGTTGGAAATTATCTTTCATGCCGATGGTCTGCGGGTCAACTTTAACCAGCATTTCAGTAGCAATTACACCGTCTGCAATCTTAACGGAACCGAATTCAACAGGAACTCCTTCTTTAATTCGTGCAGAATAGTTCACAAAAAGCTCCGATTTTGCCATTTCAGGTTTATAGGGTATCGCTCCGGTAAAGGTATATCCACCACCTGCGTAGGGAATAACTTTATTGTTGGCTTCAACTTTTTCGCCCTGTAAGGTAATGGAAGGATATTCAACCTGTCCGCCTTCGTATTTTAATACAGGTGTTGCAACAACAACAGCCTTCTTGTTAAAATACTTCTCCGGGAATTTCACATCGCCGGTTACTTTAACCTCGCCAGCCTGTGAAACAAGAGGATTCGGCTTAACCTCATAACCTACTTCGGGAGATTTATCCCTCATTTTGGTAAGGCTTGCACAACCGCTTATCAGAATAGCGGCAAGAACAATAATGGTTAGGTAGTTCAGTCTAATTTTCTTCATAATCTAATAATTATTTGTTTTAAAATAGAATTGCTGTGTAATATTATGATGTAAACAAACTTACGAATGTTTTGCGTATTAAAGAAAAAAAATTGGGTGCAGCTATTAACATTTTAACAAATGTAGTAAAAAATATTAAATCTTTTATAATCAACCTCATTATAACCATATTTGGATGATGCGAGGGTTTTACAAAAACCGGGCCAAAATTAGGAACGACGGAAAATCAATTTTGGCGGGGCATTCATTAATGGGGTGAATGAGGGGTACGGAAAAATTAAATCAGGAGACCATAGTTATCAGCATAGCGATATGAGAAATTGCTTGCGCCCTTTTCAGGGCTTATATTCTACTAGTTGACAGTTACACAGGGCGCTGCCCTGTGCTATTGATAATGCCCCTTCAGGGCATAGATCTCAACACTTATTTAAGCCCTGAAAGGGCGTCAGCATTAGCCCAGGGCATAGCCCTGGGTCTTTAGATAAGGATCAAACATGAGCCCTGAAAGGGCGTAAGCCTATTAAGTTGATGGATATGAAAATAAGACCCGGCTCATCATGAATAAAAAAAACTGCCGGAAAAATATCCGGCAGCTCAATCCTATAATTTATGGTAATAGTGTAGGTTAGTCCCTGCGTTCGCGTGGTCCGCGGTGTTCTCTTCTTTCGTGGCCATCCCTGGAATCCCTGCGACCCCTTGAATCACCCGAATGCTCCCTGGGTGGTCTGGGTGCCGGCGGCACAAAGCCTTCCGGAACAGGTAACAGAACTTTACGCGAGAGGCTCAGTTTACCGTTTTT
This sequence comes from Bacteroidales bacterium, assembly GCA_046481675.1. GTDB lineage: Bacteria > Bacteroidota > Bacteroidia > Bacteroidales > UBA10428 > UBA5072. Next base: position 6,342 of record JAWOJJ010000037.1, read on the forward strand.
GGTGTCAATTTCCATCAGCTTCACCTCAACCTCTTCACCTTCCTTAAGCACATCTTCCACTTTTTCAATACGCTGCCAATCGAGTTCCGAAATATGAAGCAAACCTTGTTTGCCGGGAATAATTTCTACAAACGCGCCAAAGGTTTGTATGCCCTTAACGATACCTTTATATACTTTTCCGACTTCGGGTTGTTCCACTATGGCATTGATGCGTGCAACAGCAGCATCAATGGACGCCTTGTCAGCCGAAGAAACAAAAATTTCGCCTTTTCCGTCAACTTCATCAATATTGACCACAGCACCTGTTTTGGCCTGTATATCCTGAATGATTTTGCCACCGGGGCCAATAACTGCGCCAATGAATTCCTTGGGTATGGTTATCTGAACCATCCTGGGTACATGGGGTTTATAATCGGCTCTGGGTTCGGGAATTGCTTCCACAAGCTTGCCAAGGATGTGCATTCTTCCGTCGCGTGCCTGGGCCAGTGCTTTCTTCAACACGTCAAAGGTAAGTCCATCCACCTTAATATCCATTTGGGTTGCGGTAATTCCGTTAACCGTACCGGTAACCTTGAAATCCATATCACCCAGGTGATCCTCATCGCCAAGAATATCAGAAAGGACGGCAAATTTTCCTGTCTTGGTATCGGTAATCAGCCCCATGGCAATACCCGATACAGGACGGATCATTTTTACACCGGCATCCATAAGTGCCATAGTACCTGCGCACACAGTGGCCATGGATGATGAACCGTTCGATTCCAAAATGTCGGATACAATCCGAATGGCATACACATTGTCTGCCGGTATCATCCTTTTCAACGCGCGGTGAGCGAGGTTACCGTGACCTATTTCACGCCGGCTGATGCCGCGCGAAGGCCTGGCGTCACCGGTTGAGAAGGGTGGAAAATTATAATGCAATACGAACTTTTCGGTTCCCTGAATCAATACCTCGTCAATTGATTTTTCGTCGAGCCTGGTTCCCAGCGTAACAGATGTAAGCGACTGGGTTTCACCTCGGGTAAATACAGCCGAACCATGTGCAGCGGGCAGGTAATCCACATCGCACCAGATTGGCCTTATTTCAGTTGTTTTGCGACCGTCAACACGGAGTCCTTCGTTCAGAATCAGGTTGCGGACAGCTTCTTTTTCAACATCATGAAAATAGCGGTTAACAAGCGCTTCTTTCACTTCCGTGTCCTCGGGGAGGGAGGCTTTGAAATCGGCTTTAACCTGTTCCAGCGCATCATGACGCTCATGTTTTGCAGGGGTGGTTTTGGCTATCTGGTAATACTTGTCGTAGCCTGCTTCCCAAATCTGCTTGCGCAATTCTTCGTCGTGAACCTCATGAGAATAAACCCTTTTCTGCGATTTACCTGCATCTTCCATCAGCTCGAGCTGGGCCCGGCACTGTACCTTAATGGCTTCGTGAGCAAATTTTAACGCTTCCAGCATGTCATCTTCCGAAACTTCGCTCATCTCACCTTCCACCATCATAATATTGTCCATGGTAGCAGCTACCATAATATCTAAATCTGATTTCGGAATTTCACCAAAGGGAGGATTAATTACCAGCTTACCATCAATACGGGCTACCCTGACTTCGGAAATGGGGCCTTTGAAAGGAATGTCGGAAACCATAAGAGCCGCCGATGCTGCCAGTCCGGCCAGTGCATCAGGCATGGTATCCTTGTCAGCCGATATCAGCATCACATTAACAAAAGTATCGGCATGGTAATCATCGGGGAAAAGCGGACGAAGAGCCCGGTCAATCAGTCTGGAAATCAGTATTTCATAATCACTGGGGCGGGATTCTCTTTTCATGAATCCACCCGGAAAACGACCGATGGCAGCAAATTTCTCCTTATACTCTACCTGAAGCGGCATGTAATCGCTATCCTCAGCACCTTCCTTTGCCGATACCACAGATGCAAGCAACATGGTGTTGCCCATCCTTACCACCACGGAACCGTCGGCCTGTTTGGCCAGCTTGCCGGTTTCAATGGTAATGGTTCTTCCATCTTCAAGGGTGATTGTTTTTTCAAATGTCTTAAACATATGCTCACTGTATTTATAAAATGAAGGCCCTTAAGGGCCTGATATGAAAAGAAAAAGGCAACCCCAGGATTGCCCTTTTCAAATTATTTACGAAGATTCAGCTCTTTAATAATCGAGCGGTATTTCTCAATATCACGCATGCGGAGATAATCCAGCAACCTCCTGCGCTTTCCTACCAACCTGAGCAATGCACGTTGCGTGGCAAAATCCTTTTTGCTGACTTTCAAATGCTCGGTTAGGTGGTTAATCCTGTGTGTAAACAGGGCAATCTGACTTTCAGCCGAACCTGTATTGGTTTCCTTCTTGCCAAATGTCCTGAAAATATCCTTCTTAATTTCTGTTGTTAAATACATAGGTGCTAATTAATTACTCTTCTTCAAAAAATTGAGATGCAAAAGTATCTATTTTTTTTCATAAATCAATGCATTATGTACAAAAAAATCTTTTCATATACCTGTTAAACAGAATGCGGGCCTGTCAGGCAGGTTTTATCGCGCCATCCCACCCGAAGCATGCTAAAGACCCCGGGTTATGATATGGGAACCCACGGAACAGGCCAGGCATCTTTTTTTACTGCAATATTCCTTCAGCAGTTGAAGAATCCCCTGGCTGTAAAAAGCATTGTCGGGTGAACTCATAATAGATGCCCACTGCCTGGTATACCGGTTGTTTTCGGCCGGAATGTTCTGAAGCCAGCCGAGCGCCTTATCTTTCAGATCCTCACGCGCAGTCATCCTGCCGTACTGGAACATAAAGGGTATCACGGTGTTGATCACCAGGGTATGAAAGGCTTCCTTTCCCAACCTTTTAACCAACCGAACCGAACCTGTTTCGAAATTATAATGTGTATCCCAGTATTCCGAAGTTTTGACAGTGAAAAACCGTTTCAAGTCATCCACTGAACTGCATGCCAGTAGGTGCGAAAACAGACCGGAATGCTGCAGCACAGATGCAAACTGGGCAATGCGGACAGTAGGGAAATTTACCGGCCTGAGGCGGAGAAATTTCCAAAGGTGCTTCTCCAATGGCTTCAGGTGGTATTTGTTCTTCAGGTGCATGTATTCTTCGCGGAGTTCCGTGTAATAATCATCATAGAGTCTGCCCTCCTCCAGAAAACCGGATTGACCAAGCAACAGGGCTTCAAGCTGACGGGGATTGTCGCGGTGGCGCATCAGGCTGGACAAAGGTACTGACCGGGCAAGTATTTCAAAAGGCATGGCGTTGAGTCCAAAACCAAATGAGCGGGCCAGGCAAATGTAGAAAACCTCATCCCAATTGTTCCGGTATTGTTCGAGCAATCCGGCAATATGACCCGTTTTTTGCTGCATGCGCTCTATTACCAGTGAACTGATCCAAAGATCAACTATCAGGGAATCCACTTTCCCGATCTTCTCCCTGCACGGCAGCTGACTCTTTTGTGATAACAGCTGGCAGTAATTATTATAAAGGTCCGGGTTAAATCTCAATTCCATCGTTGGAATGACTTCCCCGTTACTCCGGTAAACAGGCTGGTTGTTTTCATATACCACGTGCAGGATTACATTATCATAGGCCTTATCACGGTGATGCTTGTGGCTTTGCCAGTCCGATGATTTCAAATGGATTTCCACATTGCCGGCCCAGGTAGTGCTACCAATCTGTATGCGGGTGTTCAGGAAGTCGGGTCCTGCATCCATGTTGTGCTCGCCCAGGTTGAACACCCTGATTTCATCACTTGTATCGGCCAGAATCCCTTCCCGGTCGAAAAGTCCGTATTTCCATACAAAATGCAAGAAATCTTCAGTCATAACTTAACGTGTTAACTATATTGCTTAAACCGAACTTACAACTGACAACCTGTTGCACAAAAACGCAAAACCTGCAAATCCTTACAATTTATGCTCCAGCAACTTCTTCATTTGCTGCTGCAATTCCATGGCCTTTTCCCGTGCCACATGCGCAAACCTTTCCGAATCATCGGCATAAATGATTGCCCTTGAGGAATTCACAATGATACCGCATTGATCATTCATCCCGTATTCGGCCACTTCTGCCAGGTCACCACCCTGAGCGCCCACTCCTGGTATCAGCAGGAAGTGTTGGGGCAGAATTTCGCGCACCTTAATAAGCATGGAAGCCCTTGTGGCACCAATTACATACATCATGTTGCCTGCATTTCCCCACTGAGCCGATTTTCTGAGCACAGTTTCAAACAGCCTCTCGTGGTTTGTGTTGCTGATCATCTGAAAATCATCAGCTCCCTGGTTAGAGGTAAGCGCCAAAACAATCACCCATTTATCAGGATACTGCAGAAAAGGAATTACTGAATCGGACCCCATATAGGGGGCTACTGTTACCGCGTCGCAGGGCAGGTTACTGAAAAAGGCCCCTGCGTATTTCCTGGATGTATTGCCAATATCGCCCCGCTTGGCATCGGCAATAATAAACAGGTCGGGGTACTTCTCACGGATGTATGTGACTGTCATTTCAAACTGCCGCCATCCGGCAGCACCATAACATTCATAAAACGCAAGATTGGGCTTATAGGCTATTGCCAGGTCATGTGTTGCATCCACAATTTGCCTGTTGAATTCAAATAAAGGAAGTTCTGCATCCCGTAAATGCCGGGGAATTTTTTCCAACTCGGTATCCAGACCAATGCACAGGAAGCTTTTCTTCCCTCTGATTTCTTCATATAGCCGGGTCGCATTCATAGCAGTGGTTATTAGGCCAGGGCACTCACTTTAAGTCGCTCCGCGTTTTCAGCCATTTGCAGCTGACTGATGATATCATGGATGTTGCCGTCGAGGATGTTTGGCAGATTGTAAATGGTAAGGTTGATCCGGTGATCGGTCATGCGCCCCTGCGGATAGTTGTACGTACGGATCTTGGCCGATCGGTCACCTGTGGAAACCATGGTTTTTCGCTGGCTGGCAATGCCATCGAGATGTTTTTGGTATTCTATGCTGTAAAGCCTTGTCCGCAATTCAGCCATAGCCTTTTCCAGGTTTTTAATTTGTGATTTCTGGTCCTGGCACGAAACCACAACCCCTGTGGGAACGTGAGTCAACCTTACAGCGGAGTAAGTGGTATTAACCGATTGTCCGCCCGGACCTGAAGAGCAAAAACGGTCGATGCGAATGTCTTCCTGTTTAAGATCAATATCAACTTCTTCAGCTTCCGGTAAAACCACAACAGTGGCTGCCGATGTATGTACTCTGCCCTGGGTTTCTGTTTGGGGCACCCGTTGAACCCTGTGAACTCCCGATTCGTATTTGAGCACGCCATATACGCCATCGCCTTTGACGTTGGCAATGATTTCCTTATAACCGCCGGCGGTACCTTCGGTAAAATTGGTAATTTCCATTTTCCAACCCTTCTGCTCACAGAATTTCGAATACATGCGGAACAAATCACCTGCAAATATGCTGGCTTCATCACCCCCGGTGCCGCCCCTGATCTCGAGAATGGCATTCTTGTCGTCCTGCGGATCAGTGGGAAGCAAAAGTATTTTCAGGTTCTCCTCCATTTCATCCACCTTTCCCATGAGTTCATCCAGTTCGGTTTTGGCCATCTCCCTCATTTCTTCATCCTTTTCATCAGCCAGGATGGCTTTGGTGGAATCAATATTGCTTAAGGTATTCTTATATTCCAGGTAGGCTGAAATAACCGGACTCAATTCCTTATATTCTTTATTGAGCTGGATAAATCGCTTCATATCGTTCATCACGTCAGGCAGCGTAAGCAGATTGCCCACATCCTCAAACCGCTTCTTTACATCTTCAAGTTTGCCAAGAATTAAATCACTGCTCATGTAATTCCAATATTAATAGTATAGTATGATGTTATTAATAAACAAAGGTGCCCACATTGCTTTTAATGGTGAGTTTGTTGCCCGAACAGGATTCAGTCCGCCCAATTATCCTGCCTTCAACACCCAGCTCTCCTGCCATTTTTATAATGTCTTCCGCAATGTCTTCACGGGTGTATATTTCAAACCGGTGCCCCATGTTGAAAACCTCATACATTTCACTCCAGTCTGACTCCGACGAATCATGAATCATACTGAACAGCGGTGGGATGTCAAAGAGGTTATCTTTAACAATATGAAGGTCATGGATGAATTTAAGCACCTTGGTTTGCCCCCCTCCGGAACAATGGATCATTCCATGAATGCCGGAACGGTGCTTGTCAAGCACTCTTTTTACAACAGGGGCATAGGTACGTGTAGGCGAAAGCACAAGCTTGCCGGCATCGATGCCCAGGTCCCCGATCTTGTGAGTAAGCTGATATTTACCTGTATAAACCAGCGATTTCGGGATGAGGTCATCGTATGATTCCGGGTATTTCTCGGCAAGGTAATTGACAAACATGTCGTGGCGCGCCGAAGTGAGTCCGTTGCTGCCGATTCCGCCGTTATACTTCTGCTCATACACAGCCTTGCCAAATGAGGCCAGGCCAACAATCACATCGCCCGGCTGAATATTGGCTTCAACAACCTCTGAGCGCTTCATCCGGCACATTACGGTTGAATCAACAATTATGGTGCGTACCAGGTCTCCCACATCAGCCGTTTCGCCGCCTGTAAGGTAAACATGCACACCCCATTTGGCCAGTTCACCGATGGTTTCGTCGAAACCTTTAAGTATGTTCACCAGCACCTCTCCGGGTATTTTCAGCTTGTTGCGCCCAATGGTGGACGACATCAGTATGTTGTCGGTAGCACCAACACAAATCAGGTCATCAATGTTCATGATCAGCGCATCCTGGGCTATTCCCTTCCAAACACTGTAATCCCCGGTTTCTTTCCAGTAAATATAGGCCAGTGACGATTTGGTTCCGGCGCCGTCAGCGTGCATCACATTGCAATAGTCCGCATCACCCCCGGTAATATCGGGAAGAATCTTACAAAAAGCGTTGGGATATAACCCCTTGTCGAGATCCCGGATGGCCCGGTGTACATCTTCTTTTTTGGAGGATACTCCACGCTGGTTGTATTTTGAGGTTGCGCACATGCAAATAGGATTTGTAATAAAAAGTGGTGCAAAGTTAATAAAAGAGTTTAACAAAAAAGCCCCCGCTTATCACGGGGGCTTTTTGCATCAATAAACAACTCTGTCCAAATCCAAAACCCTAATTAAAACCCACGCCCAATGAATCCATCAGGCGCTTGCGGGTGAAGAATATCCTGCTCTTCACCGTTCCTATTTTCAATCCGAGGTTTTCGGCAATCTCCTTGTATTTGTAACCCTGCAGGTGCATGTTAAAGGGAACCTTGAAATCATCTTCAAGACGTTCAATATGCTTTTCAATTTCCCTTGCAGAAAACTGCGACTCGGGTGACTCAATGCCTGATTCACGATTCAGGTTCAGGTAATAAAGATCATCGGTATGATCAAAAGTGGTGTTCGATTTTACCATCCTCCTGTAATTATTAATAAAGGTGTTTTTCATTATGGTGAATGTCCAGGCTTTCAGATTCGTATCGGCCGCAAATTTATCGCGGTAAGATATGGCTTTCACAAAAGTCTCCTGCAACAAATCCTGTGCATCTTCCCTGTTTGAGGTAAGGCTGTATGCATATCTGTGAAGACTGTCGCTGAGACTCGTAAGCTGGTAATTAAACTCTATGGCAGTCATGGCTATTTTGTTTTATTTTGTTCATCAAAAGTAATACTTCTTTAAACAACTACCAAATTATTTATAATGATTCTAAATACAAAACCGGGTTTTTTTGCTTTCATTCTAAATAATAAAATTATACTTTATTCATTATTAAAGGAACTTATAAGCTCATTCTAAATTAAGTCTTTTTAAATAATAAAACAATTATCGATTAATCTGATTGTTTAACTTATTTGAAGTCACTCATTAACATTTTATATATGGACCTTTTTATCTTTATATGGTGCGTCAGATCTGTGTTTAATCCATCTGATTTGCCTTGATTTTTTCAAAGAATTACCCTGCATGGTGAAGTTTTCAACCATAGCCGCCTATATAGAAAAGATTACGCCCCTTCAGGCATACGCGTCAACTTAATTGTTATATTCTGTTTTTAATCAATGCTTTAATTAATCCGGTCTTCCAATATGACTTGTAAAAATTTCATAACCAGGGAAGAATTATATAAGATTTGATTTGTTAGATGTATTAAATTTGAAATATAAGTTTTGGCTTTGCAATCAAGATGGTAAGTACGATGTCCCCCGCTGGCGGGGGTAGGGGGTGGAAGCTGAAATAATGATTTCATGAATAATAATTATTATAATAAAAATCTTCAGCCATTTGCCAACAATCTCAGAAAGGCAATGACTAAAGCTGAAGCATGTTTGTGGAAATATGCATTAAAATCAAGGAATATAAAAGGATATGGCTTTAGGAGGCAAAGACCTGTTCTTAATTATATTGCAGACTTTATGTGTCCTGAACTGCGGTTAATAATTGAAGTAGATGGATATTCCCACTCAATTGATGATATAATAGAAAATGACACTAAAAGACAAAATGAGCTTGAATCAGCCGGATATTATGTTCTAAGATTTACAGATGACGAAGTGCTGAAAGATATGGTAAATGTAATAATGAGAATTGAGGCAGTGATTGAAAAATTAGAAAAGGCGAATTCTTTTAATCCACCCCCTACCCCCGCCAGCGGGGGACATTCAAATACATAAGCTCAAATACAATACCATAGATTGCAGGTTATGTCTCTGAATAATTAAGAAAATCATTTCATAAATATATCAGTGATAAATTAAGTTGACGCGTATGCCTGTAAGCCTGCCTGCCGGCAGGAAGGGGCGCAAGCAATTGATCAAATACTCAGGTTGCGGCTATTGTTTCGAGCCTGGCGATAAATTCTGAGGGAGCATGAATCAGAATCACCTTTGCGGGAATATTTCCTGTTACCTGCTGTGTTCCCGAGCCGGAAACAAAAACAACCTGCTCGGGAAACAGGGAGGAGAGCTGCTTAATAAAACTGAGCACATTTTTCCCGTTGATTGAAGTACTGGATGATGTAACCAGGTAATCAATCTTTTTTGAACGAGCCAGGTCCGGAAGATCATCAATGGGAAGCGACTGGCCCAGGTAAATGGTCTGGAATCCTCTTTTCTTTGCCATATAGCAAAAGAAAAGCAATCCGAATTCGTGGTACTCACCTTCGGGCAGAAAGAAGACAAACCTGGGAACACCGGGTTTGTCGTTGCCAGCCAGGCTGTCAATGGCTACAAAGAATTTCTGCCGGATGATGCCGGATACAAAATGTTCCTGAACCGGCGAAATGGAACCGGTTTGCCACATAAGTCCCACTTTTACAAAAAACGGATACACCACATGCATTACCGCTTCTTCAAAACCAAATTTGATGATTGACCGGGCCAGTACCTGTTCAAACCTGTACTCGTCCATATCAATCATGGCAAGAGTCAGGCTTTCAACCTGGTTCTCGGTACTGGTGACATCTTCGTTGAAATGATTTACCTGTTGGGCAATTTCGTCCTGTGAAAGCCGGGCTATTTTTGAAATCTTTAACCCATTGCGGTTCAGAATGGATATGTTCAGCAGCTTCCTGAGCTCACTGTCGCAATATGTCCTGATATTGGTAGAGGTGCGATGCGGCGCTATCAACCCGTACCTCTTCTCCCAGATCCGGATGGTATGTGCCTTAATCCCCGACAGGTTTTCGAGCTCACGTATGGTATAAGCACCCATTAATTTCAATGTTTTATGTGGTAAACAAATGGTATCCGGAAAGGTTCATAATATATCAATCGCAGGTTTTACGCAGGATAAAAATGCCATCCCTGAATGGCAGCAGCATCTTTTCAACCCGGCTGTCATGCTTCACAAATGTATTGAATTCCTGAATACCTTTTGTTTCCTTATCGCCGGTTACAATCCCCGGCAAAACCTTCCCACCCCACAGTACGTTATCGGCTAAAATAAAACCTCCCTTTTTCACTTTAGGGAACAATGCCTTGTAATAGGCAATATATTGTTCCTTGTCTCCGTCAATAAATACCAGGTCAAAACTTTCGTCAAGGGTTGGAATGACTGTGCAGGCGTCTCCCGTATGCATTACAATCCGGTCTTCAAGTCCGGCCAGTCCGAAATACTTCAGTGCCACCCCGGCAAGTTCATCATTGATATCAATGGTGTGCAGCAGGCCGTTTTGGCCAAGCCCACGTGCCATACAAATCGCGGAATAGCCGGTGAAAGTACCTATTTCAAGAATTCTCACGGGCCTGATCATGTGGCTGATTATTTCGAGAAACCGGCCCTGGAGGTGTCCCGACAGCATGTGCGGGTAAACTGTAGTAAGGTTTGTTTCGCGGTAGAGGTTGTAAAGAACTTCATCTTCGGGTGAAGTAAACTCTGCGGCATACCGGGCTATATCATCTGAAAGATCGGGCATGGTATTGGTTTACTGGTAAAGCAGAAACGACAGTTGTTGTTCATTCAGCACCTCATTGGCAATTTCTGTCAGTTGTTTCGAAGTAATGTTTTCAATTTTTCGGCTGGTTTCGTCAAGCGACTCAATTTTATTGAACAGCATCAGGCTCTTGCCCATTGAAAGCATGTAATTCTCATTATTTTCAGATGAAATGGCAATATGTCCGAGCACCTGCCGCTTGGCCTTATGCAACTGCAGCGTGCTCAGTTCGTTCTCCCTGAGCTGGCGCAATTCCTTGAGTATAATGTCACGGCACTTATCAACCAGAGCTTTGTCGGTTCCGAAGTATATGGTAATATTGCCCGTGTCGGTGTAAGCTGTATACATCGAATCGATGCTATAAGCATATCCCTTGCGTTCCCGCAGCGCCATGTTCAGTCGCGAGTTCATGCCGGGACCGCCCAGGTAATTGTTCAGCAGGTATAGCGGGAGTCTGCGGGAGTCACTTATTTTATAGGCTGTATTGCCAATAACACAATGGGTTTGAAAAGTGTTGCGCGAAACCTGCTTTTTCAAGGGATTGTAATTGTATTGTACCTGTTTTCTGGGAGCGGAAGATTTCATCACCGGACCATTAAAATGGGCTTCAAAAAGCTTCACCAGCTTGCTGAACTGTATGTCGCCCACTGATGAAACAACCATTTGATCCGTGCTGTAATTGCGCCTGATAAAATCTTTAATGCTGTCGGGGGTAAAGATTTTGAGGCTTTTTTCATTCCCCAGAATATTTCTTCCCAGGGGATTTCCGTCGAAGAGCATCTCTTCAAATTCATCAAAAATAAGTTCGGAAGGCGAATCCTTGTAGGAATTGATTTCATCGAGGATGATTTCGCGCTCCTTTTTCAGCTCATTGGCCGGAAATGAGGAATTAAAAGCAATATCGCTGATCAGTTCAAGTGCCCGGCCGTAATACTGTTTGAAAAAGGTTCCGTGGATACAGGTTTCTTCCTTGGTAGTATAGGCATTCAGTTCGCCGCCGACATCCTCCATGCGGCTTAAAATATAGTACGCCCTGCGTTTGGCAGTACCTTTGAAAAGCATGTGTTCAATCAGGTGTGCCAGTCCGTGTTCATTTTCCTGTTCATCGCGTGAACCGGTATGGATAAAAAGTCCGAGGTGGGCAACCGGGCTATCAACAGATCTGTGGATCAGCCTGATACCGTTAGGCAGCGTGTGAATCTGGTATTTCGTTTCCGACATAGTGAGTGCAAAAGTAACAAATTATGAAACATGCCGATGGTGAACTCATATTCCATAATTTTCCCCAAAAAGTTTTGATGAATGCTTTTTTTATTTAGATTTGCACCTCTGAAAAAACAACTGGTGCCATAGCTCAGTTGGTAGAGCAACGGACTGAAAATCCGTGTGTCCGTGGTTCAACTCCACGTGGCACCACCAGAAAAAACCCTTCGGAATTTCTTCCGAAGGGTTTTTGTTTTAGCTTCCTGCTATTTAAGCCAGAAGCGTGTTGTGACACTCTGCCGGCATCTAATCTGAATAATGGCCACTGGCCTCAGGTTGGTAAATAATGTCTTTGATCAGGAACTTCTTCTTCCCGGCCGGAACTTCCCATTCAATGACATCGCCTTTGCGGAACCCAAGCAGCGCAGTGCCAATGGGCGCCATTACCGATACATATCCCTGCCTGATGTCGGCACGCTCAGGATAAACCAGCTTGAGCTTCTTACTGATCTGGTTGTCCATGTCGGTGAATTCGATTTCCGTATTCATGGTTACCACATCCGGGGCCACCTTTCTGGGGTCAACCTTCTTAGCACGGTCCAATTCGCGGGCCAGGCGGCTGAGGTTGTCAGGACTTGCTTTTCTACGAAAAGAACCGTCTGAAAGTAGCGCTGTCAGTCGCTGATAGTCCAGATCTGTTATTACAATTGAATTCTTTTTCATGATATTAATAATTAAATAAGTTGCGTTGGTATATAAAAAAAAAATTCTGCCACCGGACTAAAGCCCGGTGCAGAAATCATTGGGGGCTAAAAAATCCTACAAATTATAGTTTCTGTGCGCCTCGGGCTGGAAGAGAATCTTGTCAATAACCACAGGCTCTTCAGCTATTGCATCCTCTTTCCGGCTATAACACATGTCGTGTTCATGCAGTCCGAGTAGCGACAACGCCAGCCGACTGTAAACGGGTATGTCATCTTTCTCACCAACGGCTGCATTGGAGGCATTTGTATCAGCCGGATAAACTATCCGCACTGTTTTGGTTTTGCCGGATACCACAAACCTGATGGTCAGTTCGGAATTCATGGTAACTACATTGGCCGGGATTTCATCTGATTTTACTTTACGGGCTGTATTGAGCAGCACATAAAGCTGATGCAAATTCTCAGCAGGTATGGTAGCATGTCCTACGTTGTTGTTAATCAGATTCATCAGCCTCAGATAATCAAGGCTTGCGATACTTCTTGCTGCAGCACTCATGATATGGATCCCAGCTTAGTGAAACAATAGTTTATTAATACTCATTACCAATTCCGGAAAACACCGGCAGTATGCCTGACTATTTCCTTGTATATTGGTGTTGTTGTAAATGTAGTGAAACTTTCCCTGAAAACCAAACTCCAAATCTTAACAAAACTTAAAAATTTCAACAAATTAACAATAATGTAAAATTCTGAATATCAGACTTCAATATCAATTCCAACCGGACAGTGATCGGAGCCCATCACCTGGTCGAGGATGTAGGCATCTTTTACCTTATTGGCGAGCCGGTTGCTTACCAGGAAGTAATCGATCCGCCATCCGAGGTTCTTCTCCCTGGCTCTGAAACGCATGCTCCAGTATGAATACTGCACCCTGTCTTTGTTCAACATGCGGTAAGTATCTGTAAAGCCTGAATCCAGGATCTTGCTGATCCCGTCAATTTCAACCTGTGTATATCCTGCTGTTTTGTTATAATTTTCATCAGGCCGGGCAAGGTCAACAGGCTGGTGGGCCACATTCAGGTCACCGGTAAAGATCACCGGCTTCTTCGAGTCGAGCTTTTTCAGGTGTGCCAGCAATTCCCGGTCCCATTCCTTCCGGTAATCAAGTCGCTTCAATTCCTGTCCCGAGTTGGGCACATACACATTCACCAGGTAAAAAGAATCAAATTCCAGGGTAATCACCCTCCCTTCCTGGTCATGCTCTTCTATGCCAAGATCCAACGTAACTCCCAGCGGTTTAATCCGTGATAAAACAGCTGTGCCCGAATAGCCTTTTTGCACGGCCGAGTTCAGGTAAAGCTCGTACCCGTTGAGTTCTTTTTTCAGGTCGGGCATGGTTTCGGGCTGTGCTTTGGTTTCCTGTATACACAACAGGTCGGGATTCAGGTTTCTCACTGTGTTATAAAAGTCTTTCCCAACCTGGGCCCTTATGCCGTTTACGTTCCAGGACAATAATCTAAGTGTATTTGCCATGTTGTTATGATTCGCGTAGCGCTAATATAACAATTCCCGGCAGAATATGTTTATGAAAACTGTTATGAAGACACCCTGGATAAAGAACCCGGTGGCCAATAGGGCGTCAGTCTACCAGGCTCAGATCGATCCCGAGTGCCAGCAGAATCAGAATAACCATTCCCACCACAATCCGGTAATAGCCAAATGCCTTGAACCCGTGATTTGAAAGAAAGGTGATGAAACCTTTAATGGCAGCCATGGCCACAAAAAACGCCACAACATTGCCAATAATGAGTATCTTAAGATCAGCGGAACTGATTATTTCATATTTCTTATAGAGTTCAAGCAGGGATGCACCCAGCATGGTAGGAACGGCCAGGAAAAATGAAAACTCGGCGGCATTCTTGCGGGTGAGTTTTTGGGTAAGCCCGCCAATGATGGTGGCAGCGGCCCGTGACACACCGGGAATCATGGATATTACCTGAAACACACCTATAATAAAAGCTTTCGGATAACTGATCTGCTGGTCATCAACTGGTCTTTGAAACCAGTTATCAACAAAAACCAGTATAATACCGCCCAGAACCAGGGAAACAGCAACTATCAGCACACTCCCGAGCATCGAATTGATATAATCGTTCAGCAACAATCCCAGTATGGCTGCCGGCATCACGGCTACCAGAAGTTTCAGGTAAAAATCATACCTGTGTAAAAATTTTTTGAAAAGCGGCCCTTCAACCGGTGCATTCTTCAGCGGCGCAACAAACCGCTTCCAGTACAATACCACCACTGAAAGAATAGCGCCAAACTGAATGTTCACCGTAAACAAATTGATGAAATCACCCGGTGCGATGCCCAGAATTTTCTGGGCAATGATCATGTGACCTGTACTTGAAATCGGAAGAAATTCAGTAAGTCCTTCAACGATAGCGATAATTATGGCCTGGAATACATTCATGTTTACTGGTTTTACTTTAAAATACAGAAGCCACAAAGATAGACATTGTGGGCAACCTGAAAATAACCCTGCAATAATTACGAACAAAAACCTAGATTTGTTAAAAATAAATCCGGATTTCTCATGCTTAAGGTTTCATTGCCCCTTAAGGTTGGCTTTCTCATAACACTTGCCATTGCTCTTTTGCTGGCGGCAGGATATCTGACTTACAACAGCATTTCTTCCATCATTGCTTCCATTGAGGTGAAATCGAAGCCCGATATGCGGTTGATGGCCATCCGGGAAATTGCATCGGATCTTGATAAGGCCGACAACAGTGTGCGGATTTATACATTAACACGAAAACAACTGGATATCAGGCCCTATTACAACGTCCTCGATGGCATTGACGACAAAATCATCGCCCTGCGCGAAACAAGCCGCAATGATACTGTTTTGCTCGCTCAGATAGACACAATCAGCGGCCTGATCGAAGAAAAAATGATGACCTGGAACCGGATGCTGAACCTGTATCATACCGATTCACTCGACCTGTATATCCGGAGGCTTTCTGCCAAAGTTGCCGTATCAACCCTGAATACCCAGGCTCCGGAGAAAAAAATCCTGAAAAGGTTATTCGGTAACCGGAAAGCTGAAAAAGCAGAAGCTGCCAGGCTTGCCGAAGCGGCTGACTCAGTGCGTCAGACCCTGATCGAAGACATCAACCGGATTGAGCGGGAAGACAGCCTCAAGCAAACAAAATTGCTGATGACCGAGTCCATGCTTGCCGCCACCGGGAATGAAATCAGGGAACGGTTATACACGCTGATTTCCCGCATGGAGTTTGAAGTTTCCCTGTCAATGAGCAAGAACGCGGCTTCAGCCAGGCAAATGGCACGGGTCACCTACCGGCGGTTGGCAATTTATGCCGTTGCTGGCAGCTTGCTGGCTGCAATTCTGCTGTTCCTGGTGATCCGGTATGTCAGAAAAACCAGGGAAGCTCAGAAGGCCCTGGAAGGGTCGATAGAAGAAACCGAACAGCTGGTCCGCACAAAAGAACTTTTTATGGCCAATATGAGCCATGAAATCAGAACTCCGGTAAATGCCATTTACGGCTTTGCCGGGGAGCTCCTTTACGAGCCCCTGGGTGAAAGCAGCAGAAAAATGGCCGGTATCATCAAATCAGCGGCCGATCACCTTGCGCAAATTGTCAACGACATCCTGGATTTCTCCAGGCTGCAGAACTCCAAAATTCAGCTCGAAAATGTACACTACAGGATTCATTCGGTTTGCGATGAATTGCGGCTCATGTTTGAAAAGAAAGCTGCTGAAAAGAATACGCTGCTCATCTTCGACATCCACCCCTCAACTCCCGAAGTGCTCTATGGCGATGCATACCGTCTGAGACAGATACTGCTGAACCTGATCGGCAACGCGGTGAAGTTTACTTCCGGGGGTGAAGTAAGGGTTGGTGTTGAAGCAGAGGAGATCAAAGGACACAGTTGCACGTTGAAAATTTTCGTAAGGGATACGGGAATAGGCATCCGCAAGGAGATGCAGAGCAGGGTTTTTGACGATTTTACACAGGCCGAAGCAGGTACCAGCAGGAAATACGGCGGAACCGGTTTGGGATTATCGATTGTGAAAAAGCTGGTGGAATTGCACCAGGGAACCCTGTCTTTGGAAAGCATTGAGGGACTGGGAACCACAATTACATTCCGGCTTCCCTGCCAGACGGGTAATCCCGAATTGATACAGCAACCTGCCTGCATAACTGAAATACCTGCTTACGTAAAAAAATTGAAATACCTGGTCGTTGATGATGAAGCATACAACCGGTTGCTGTTTAAAACCATTCTGAACCGTTGGGGTGCCAACTATTACGAAGCCGAGAACGGCAGTAAAGCCCTGGAAGTACTTGAATCCGAAAAAATCGACCTGGTTTTCATGGATGCCCGCATGCCGGTAATGGACGGACTAACAGCCACTGAAAACATCCGGAAACAATTGTGTAAAAGCAGGGATGAATTGCCGGTAATAGCCATTTCAGCCACGCACACTTCCGATGATCTGGGTAAGTATGATTTGGCAGGCATGAACACCTTTATGCCGAAACCTTTTACTGAGAAAATACTGCTTGACACCATTGTTTCGGTTGTTGGGGAAAGAGCAGGGGCATGCTTCGGCTCCGCTCAGCATACTGCAGAAGTCAATTCCCAAATCCCAACTCCCGGTACCCACACATCCAGTATCCAGTATCCAGTATCCAGCATCCAGCATCCAGCATCCAGCATCCAGCATCCAGCATCCAGTATCCAGCATCCAGCACAAGAAGCGGCAATTAACCTGAATAGCCTGTACCACCTGGCCAATAACGATATTACATTTGTCCGGCAACTGCTGGTTACCTTTATTGAAAGCACCGAACAAGGGCTGGACAGTTTAGCTGCGGCCATTGAAAAAGCTGATGAAAAAACTGCCGGTGAAATTGCCCATAAAATATCCTCACCGTGCCGGCACATAGGAGCATCGCTGCTGTACGACCAGTTGAAATCGATAGAAGAACATGCCCGGCGTGGTGAAAATATGTCTATATTGGCGGAACTTTCCGGAAAAACCTTGAGGGAGTTTCAAAAGATCAGAAAAGAACTTGAAGAACACCTTGCAAAAATGGAAGCATGATGGCTGAGAATGCGGTTAAGATATATGTAGTAGAAGATAACGACTGGTATAACAGGCTGTTGGTACATACCCTGTCATTGAACCCCGATTACCAGGTAAAGAGCTTTTTTAACGGCACCGATTTTCTCAATGCCCTGAATGATCAACCGGATATCGTGACGCTCGACTACAGGCTGCCTGATTCCAACGGGGCAGAATTGCTGAAACACATCAGGCAGGAACATCCGGGTATTGCCGTGATCCTCATCTCTGAACAGGAAGACATCAACGTGGTGGTAGAATTGCTGAAACTGGGAGCGCGGGATTATATCATCAAATCCAACGACATCCGCGACCGGTTGCTCAATACGGTACAGAACATCCGGAAAGAAATGGGACTGCTGAACGAAATTTCGAAGTTGCGCAAAGAAGTCCAGAAAAAATACAGCTTTAAAAACAGCATCCTGGGCGAAAGCCCTTCCATGAACCTGGTTTATGAAATGATTGAAAAGGCGCGCAATACCAACATCACTGTTTCGGTATACGGTGAAACCGGAACAGGCAAGGAACTGGTGGCAAAAGCCATTCACTATAACTCAAAGCAAAAAGACAAGGGGTTTGTGGCATTTAACGTAGCAGCCGTTCCTTCGGAACTGATAGAAAGCGAGCTTTTCGGTCACGAAAAAGGCGCTTTTACCGGAGCTACCTACAGGCGCATTGGCAAATTCGAAGAAGCCGACGGCGGAACCCTCTTTCTGGATGAAATTGGCGAAATGGATCCGTCTTTCCAGGTTAAACTCCTGCGTGCTTTGCAGGAAAAGGAAGTAGTACGGGTTGGCAGCAACCAGACCATCAAATTCGACTGCCGGATCATTGTTGCCACCAACAAAAACCTGAAGGAAGAGGTCAGGAAAGGAAATTTCCGTGAAGACCTGTATTACCGGTTGCTGGGCCTGCCTATTGAACTGCCGCCGCTGCGCGAAAGAGGGAACGACGTGCTGATCCTGGCCAAGCACTTCATTGAAGCTTTCAGCAGGGAAAACCATTTGCCGGCAAAAAAACTTTCTGAAAAAGCCCAGCACAAATTACTGAAACATACCTTTCCGGGCAACATCAGGGAATTGAAAAGTATTATGGAACTTGCGCTGACGCTGTCAGATCATGAGGAAATCGAACCTGCCGACCTGATTTTCGATACCGACCGGTCTGTAACCGGGGATGAACCGGATAACGAGCTGACATTGCGCGATTATGAACTGAAGATCATCAAATCATACCTTAGTAAATACAATAACGACATCCGCCTGGTAGCAGAAAAACTCGACATCGGCGTTTCTACCATTTACAGGCTCATGAAAGAAATGCATTAGCATGTATTACCTTATCATGCCTATCTCATTATTAAATTCTTTTCATTGATCCTTCTCAAATCAACACCGATTTTCTCAAAATGAGAAAATTGCGATGAACAAAAACTATTAAAGATCTATTTATCTGACTGTTGTAGCTTATGGCATAAAACGGAACAATCCTTGCCCTAAGGCCTCCGAATCATTAACAAAACTATTGGAGGAAAACGTCATGAGAAATGAAAATATAAACACCCATCCCGTTAACAGCAATACACAGAACCAGGGCAACAAGGCCTTAGTACCCGCCCTGGTTGTTGCTTTGCTCATTGTATTGGCTCTTGGAGCCGTATTGATTACAAAAAGCCATAATAAACGGTTACAGGAAGCCGGCA
Source organism: Bacteroidales bacterium (assembly GCA_046481675.1). Taxonomy (GTDB): domain Bacteria; phylum Bacteroidota; class Bacteroidia; order Bacteroidales; family UBA10428; genus UBA5072. Next base: position 25,580 of record JAWOJJ010000037.1, read on the forward strand.
TGTATGAAAACCAGAAGGTTGAACTAGCCATTCAGCTCAGCCAGCGCGATTCGATCATCAACGAATGGGTGCTTGCATTCAATGAAATTGAAAGTGACATCAAAAAGATCACTGCCAGGGAAAATATGCTCAGCCTGCAATCTATGAATCCCGAAATTTCAAAAGACAAAAGGAAAGAGATCCTGGCGGAGCTTCAGCTGATCCGTGAAATGATCGATCAGAACAAGAAGAAAATTGCCGGTTTGAACAAGCAATTGAAAAATTCAGGTATCAGAATCGCCAGCCTTCAGGCCCGTGTTGATACACTGGATGCCAATATTGCTCTGCGCGACCGGGATATAGCAGCACTCAGGAACGATCTCGAAAACAGAAACCTTGAAATCGGCCAGCTGGTGCATAAAGTTGACACCATGTCTGTGGTTATTGCCGACCGGGAAACTAAAATCAGCCAGCAAACTGAGGAAATGAACAAAGCTTTTGTGGTTTCGGGAACTTATAAAGATCTGAAAGAAAAAGGGCTGGTGACTAAAGAAGGTGGTGTACTTGGCCTGGGCAAAAAGGAGTCGCTGCAGGAAAATTCACTCAACGACAACCTGTTCACCCGGGTTGATATCACCAAAACGCTCACCATACCTGTAAACAGCAAATCAGCCAAACTGGTTACGGAACATCCTGCCAGTTCCTATGAGCTCATTAAAGACGATGACAACATGATTGCCTATATCGAAATCAAGGATCCGTCAACTTTCTGGAAGATTTCCAAATACGCAGTGGTAGAGGTGAATAGATAGTTAAACACAACTCGGCTAAACCACTTAATCGACCTTACCCATTTATTTATTACCTCTGCTGTTGCCATGGGTTGACCGTTAGGGAAATGATCAGGGTCAGCCCATACCTTACAAACCAGGCCATTAACAGGCCTGGTTTTTTGCTTTTAACATTGAAAGCCATCCAAACCCTGTTGGTGCTATCAGACCATCAGCATTTTGAGATCATCCAGTCGTGATGCAATCTGAACATTGTTCATGCATTGTGCAACACATTCTCCGCAATTCCTGCATACATCCAGTCCTTTCCCGGCTTCAATAGCGGTAAAGGTTTGGTTGGTCATATGCAAATTGCCATAGGCACCGGCATACATGTGGGTGCGCATCAGGTTGGGAATATCCACACCATGCGGACAGGTCCCTTTACAGCCACCGCAAAAACGACAAACTGAGCGGAGTGCAGTGATCACATTGTGGTCTTCCAGGAATTTCCGCTCATCTTCGGAATAATCCAGGTTATAGGCAACAGCAACATCAGTCTGCAATTGCTCGAACGTGGTAAAACCGGGTATGGCAGTTGTAATGCTTTCATGGCGCAGCACCCATTTCAGAAGGGCTGAATGCATGATTGAACCCTCGTAGAATTTTTGTGACTCCACGGGTAGATTTTGCTTATACCATTCCTGCTGGCATTGTGTCTTCATGGCAATCAGTCCCATGCCTTTTGATGCGGCATATTTCATGGCATTCAATGAATTCTCGTCATTGGCCATGGAATAATTTATGGTGATCAGCGCCACGTCGTACACACCCTGATCAGCTGCATTGCTGAGCAATTCGGGCCAGTACATGTGGGTCGAAAAAGCCGGGAAGCGTATTTGGCCCCGGGCTTTCAGTTCCTGCATGGCCTCAACCATATAGGGATTGGTTAACTCCTCACTTTGGGCAACATCATGTAACATGAGAATATCTACATAATCCATCTGCAACCGTTCCAGGCTCTGTGCAAACCGTTCCAGGAATTGTTTCTTCCTTTCGGCACCATTCTCAGGTTTCTTTAAAACCGGTTCAATAACAATCTTGGTGGTTATTACAACGTCCTTCCGATTCACATTCAATTCCTTCAGTACCGAGCCAACCATTTTTTCGTTGTTGCCGGCCTGGTATATCCAGGCTGTGTCAAAATGCCTCATACCCATATTCCATGCGGCTTTCAGCAGGTTCGGATTGTTGCTGTTCATTACGCCCATGCTCACAATCGGGAGCTTCACCCCGGTTCTTCCGAGGGTCCGGAAAATCATTTCCCCGCTGCTAGCGGCATGCCCAACTGATGGAATGGCATTAGCCATGGCTGAGTTTCCTAATAAACCAACAGCTGCTAATCCGGTGGCGCTTCTGATGAATTTACGTCTGCTTGAACTGTTCATAGATGATGATTTCAATGAAAAATGTGAATAATACGGGCAGGTCGGTAGCCTGAAGGCACTTCTATTAAGAAATAATCAATACCAGTTTAATATTAAAAAGACCGTTTTACAGCCCCTTTCCCTATTTCTTTTTGCAAATAAACAGGGTGTGGCTGACGCCAACATTCAGTATTTCTTCTGCCAATACCAACCCCGATTTCTCAATAAGCTTTCGCATATCATCGGAATGGTACATCTGGCTGCAACCGTTGGCAATATTGGTAAAATAAAGGGAAGTGGCATGAAGGCTGTAAGCAGATGCTTCATATTTTTGCTGATCCCAGTATGTTTCCAGAATATACAGTGAAGAATTGCTGTTCATTGCATCGGCTGAACGTTTCAACAGGCCCAGAATATCTTTCTGTGAGAAACAATCCAGGAACTGGCTCATCCATATGATGTCCGGGTCTTTGGGAAAGGGGTTGCTGTGGTCGAGCAAATTGATGGGGAACAAATCGATCCTTTCGCTGAAACCGGCTTCTTTAATATTCACGGCAGCTTTGGCCAATTGACCGGGAAGGTCGAGAATGCTCACCCTGACGTTGCTGTTGTACCTGGCGCATTGAAGCGCGAATTTCCCGGTATTACCACCAACATCGAGGATGCGTCCCGGATTATTCCTGAAAATAACAGGCATCAGTTCCGGAAAGGCATAATCGGAATAAAAATGATCAAATCCAAACCAGCTCTTTTGCACGTGTGCCGGAAGCTGCGAGAGTCCTTCGTATACGGTTGGCCAGCCGCCAAAAACTTTCAGTCCCGTAGGCTTGCCTGTTTTTATGGACTCTTCAAGTGTAAACATGCCGAGGTAATTCACATCCTGGGTGAAGTCCATGTTAACGCGGGTAAGCTCATCACAAAGAATGAACCATCCGGTTTTGGCGAGCCGGAACTTGCTGTCTTCAGCCCAAACCATCTCCAGGCTAAGGCCTGCCTCAAGCAGTACCTTTACCCCATACAAAGGAAGTTTGAGTTTTTCAGCAACCTCTTCCATGGTTATTCCTGACTCTGATTCCTTGACCAATTGGAGGATACCCAGGTTTCTTAAAGCCAGGGCTGCCTGAAACATGATCGGGCCAAAGGCAATCTTTTGTGCATCATATTTAGCCTGCACAGCACGTTTTTTATCTGATCCGTAGTTCAATGCCATTTAATGATTGTTGGGGCACAAATCTATAAAAAAATACTAAATGTCCTCACGCCTTCGGTTGGCTTCAAATTCATTCACTACCTGTTTGGCCAGTTCAACATCCTTACCGGCAACAACTACTTTTACAGCGTTGATACCTCCGGGTGTTACCTGCCAGGGCATGGTGGTTCCACGGATTTCATCTTTCAGAAAAGCCTCTATTTCAGCATTCTCAAGTAAGCTTTTCACCAGCGCGGCTTCCCATTGGGTTCCGGCAAACACTTCTGTGGGCATGTATTCTTCGGTCATAGTAGTTAGTTTTAGGCTTTAGGCTTTAGGCTTTAGGCTTTAGGCTTTAGGTTTTGGCTCTTGGCTCTTGGTTCTTGGTTCTTGTTGCTCTTCTCCGCCGTGAAATTAATACCAAAAAACAACAATTCACGCAACAGGGAACAATTGCCTGCTAATTTTCTTTCCTGCTCCTGAATGATTTTGGTGTTGCGGTCATTAAAACCAACAGGAAGACAAAACCGGATGTATTCAACTGAATCGGCCGGAACTTCAAACCCGGATTCAGTTAATAGCATGCCCCACTTTTTCAGGCTTCTCGCGTTTTCATTTCCAAACAGGATTTCTTGCTGCAACTTTTCATCATAATATACCGTCACCTTGTTGAATCCCCTTTTCAGAAAGTTTTTCAGGTTGATGTAAACATTATTGCCGTTTTCCTCAACCACAATCAGTTTTCCGTTTTGCCGGAGCGACTGGTTGAAAATCCGGAGTGCATCGCCAATGGGCTCCAGGTGATGCAGCGTATCCTGGGCAATGATGGCGTCAAACGACCGGGGCGCTACCTGCATGTCGAAAATATTGGCGTATTCAACACGGAAACCGCTCACATCGCCATACCTGCTCCAATAATCGAGCCTTCTGCTGATTTTGTCGTAGTAAAATTCCAGGGTATTCCCCATTACTTCATGTCCCTGAAGCGCAAGAAACAGGGCTGTGGTGCCATATCCGCATCCGGCATCCCAAATACATGAAGGTGCAGCAGCAACGCTTCGGTTGATAAAGGCAAGCCGTTGCTCCAGGTAAGATTTTCTCCACAAATACCGTTGCTTGTTATCGAGCAATTTGTAATAACCGCGAAGTTCCGCGTTACCTTCCAATTCCCTGATGAACAATTCCATAAATTCCGCCACACCCATGTTTCGCATATTATGCATCAAAAGTAGTAAAAATAGCAGTTGGCTGTTTGCTGTTAGCTGTTAGCCGTTAGCTGTTGGCTTTTAGTCATACAGTCTCGTCACTCGTCACTTGTCACTTGTCCCTGTCTTGGCTCTTGACTCTTGGCTCTTGGATCTCACATCTATTGTTAATTAAAATCTCAAATCAAATACCCGTTGAATTTTGACACTTCATTCAACTTACATTACTTTTATACACTAAACCATGGTCATCTGAAACCTGACAATATCATCGACACCCCTTTGATGAGGCAATATGCCGGCATCAAATCCAAGCACCCCGACGCCATACTCCTGTTCCGGGTGGGTGATTTCTATGAAACTTTTGGTGAAGACGCGGTTAAAGCATCAGAAATACTTGGCATTACGCTCACGCGCAGGGCCAACGGATCGGCCTCGTTTGTAGAGCTGGCAGGCTTCCCATATCATGCCATTGACACCTACCTGCCCAAACTGGTAAGGGCAGGCCAGCGTGTTGCCATCTGCGAGCAGCTCGAAGATCCCAAGCTCACCAAAAAAATAGTGAAGCGGGGAATTACCGAACTGGTGACCCCCGGTATTGCTCTGAACGAGAATGTACTGGAGCACAAGGAGAACAACTTCCTGGCCTGTGTGCACCTGGATAAAAATATGACCGGCCTTGCCTTTCTGGATATATCAACCGGTGAATTCCTGACTGCCGAAGGCAATTTTGAATATGCCGACAGGCTGCTGACCAATTTCAACCCCAAGGAAGTCCTTTTTGAAAGGGGCAAGCAGGCCCAGTTCCAGGAAATTTTCGGAAACCGGTTCTGCACCTTTAAACTCGACGACTGGATCTTTACCGAAGAAACAGCTTCTGACAGGCTGCTGAAGCATTTCGAAACCGTTTCACTGAAAGGGTTTGGTATCAGCGGCATGAAGTCGGGCATTATTGCTGCCGGCGCTATCCTGAGCTACCTCGACATCACCGAGCACAAACAGGTAAAGCACATCACCAGTCTTTCGCGCATTCAGGAAGACCATTATGTTTGGCTTGATAAGTTTACCATCCGCAACCTGGAACTTTTTCATCCCCTGTTTGAAGGGGGTAAAGCTTTCTTAGAAACCATCGACCGTACCATTTCCCCCATGGGGGCCAGGCTTATGAAAAGGTGGATAGCCATGCCGCTGAAAGACATAAAGCCCATTGCCGAACGCCATGACGCTGTTGAATGCCTCATTGATCATACCGACATGAGGTCGGAGCTGGATGAGCACATTTCACGCATCGGCGACCTGGAAAGGCTGATATCACGTGTGGCCGTGGGCCGCATCACGCCACGCGAAGTGATCCAGCTGAAGCTTTCGCTTACTTCTTTAATTCCGGTAAAAGAACTGTGCAGCAATTCAGAAGAGCCGGTCTTCAAACGCATTGGTGAGCAAATCAATCCTTGCCAGCTCATTTGCGAGCGTATTGAAAGGGAACTTCAGCCGGAAGCCCCGGTTCTTATGGTACGCGGCAACATCATTTCACCCGGCGTTTCTGCCGACCTGGATGAACTGAGGAACATGCTGCATTCGGGCAAGGACTACTTGCTCATGATGCAGCAGCGTGAGATAGAGCGCACGGGGATCACCTCGCTGAAAATATCCTATAACAATGTCTTCGGTTATTATATCGAAGTCCGCAACACGCATAAGGAAAAAGTGCCTGCCGACTGGATCCGCAAGCAAACCCTGGTGAATGCCGAAAGATACATTACAGAGGAGCTGAAGGAATACGAATCAAAAATTCTGGGTGCCGAGGAAAAAATCCTGGAACTGGAAACCCGGCTTTTCAACGAACTGGTAATGGCTCTTGCCGAATATACCGAACCGGTGCAGTTAAATGCTTCTTTGGTTGCCCGCCTCGATTGCCTGATGTCGTTTGCCCGGTGTGCTGTTGAAAACAATTACGTAAGGCCGGTCATTAACGACTCCTGTACCATTGCCATCAAACAGGGCCGCCACCCGGTAATTGAGAAACAGCTGCCGGCAACAGAATCTTACGTACCCAATGATGTTTTGCTGGATACCGAAGAGCAACAGATCATCATCCTCACGGGCCCCAACATGTCGGGTAAATCGGCCCTGCTCCGGCAAACCGCACTTATCGTGCTGATGGCGCAGGCAGGCAGTTTTGTACCTGCCGAAAGTGCTTCCATTGGGTTCGTTGATAAAATTTTCACCCGCGTGGGCGCCTCGGATAACATCTCCATGGGCGAATCCACTTTTATGGTAGAGATGACCGAAACAGCCAGCATCCTCAACAACCTTTCGGAACGAAGCCTGGTGCTGCTCGATGAAATCGGCCGCGGCACCAGCACCTACGACGGCATTTCCATTGCCTGGGCCATGGTGGAATTCCTGCACGGTAACGGCAGGTTCAGACCCAAAACCATTTTTGCCACCCACTACCACGAACTGAACGCCATGGAAAATTCGTTTGAAAGGGTGAAGAATTACAACATATCCATCAGGGAACTCGATGACCGGGTAATCTTCCTGAGAAAGCTGGTAAGAGGCGGCAGCGAACACAGCTTTGGTATTCATGTGGCCCGCATGGCCGGCATGCCCAGAAGCCTGGTAAGCAGAGCCAATGAAGTACTTGCCGAGCTCGAAAACTCACATGATGATCATCAGTTATCAAGGCCCGTGGACGGCCTGGCCGACAAACGCGAAGGTATGCAGCTGAGCTTCTTTCAGCTTGACGATCCCGTGTTGAAACAAATACGCGATGAAATCAGAAAGGTCGACATCAACAACCTTACGCCCATTGAAGCATTGAACAAGCTGAATGAGATCAAAAAGATGATAGGTTTGAAGTGAGGCTCGTAGCCATAGCCGTCAAGCTAAGAATTTAATCAATTGCTTACGCCCTTACAGGGCTTATATTCAATGCGTTGACTTTCACACAGGGCTTCGCCCTGTGCTGTTTGCTGATGCCCTTTCAGGGCATAAACTCATCCTTCTATTTAAGCCCTGAAAGGGCATTATAGCATTAGCCCAGGGCATCGCCCTGGGTCTTATGTAAGCTCTCAAACATAAGCCCTGTAAGGGCGTAAGCTTTTCTTAGCTTGACGGCAATGGGCTCCCAGCTAATTATTCCCCAATCCAATTATTTCCCTATCTTTATATCCCTTTTCCCTATCCGCTAGTGAAATTTGAACCAGAAGATATTGCGCTTGTCGAACAATTGCAGCAATGCAATGAGCAAGCATTCAACCTGCTTTACAAGAAGTATGCAGGTCTGGTCTTTTCATTTGGCATGAAGTACCTGAAGTCAAAAGAAGATGCAGAAGAACTCACACAGTCGGTTTTTCTCAAAATATGGGAAAACTGCAGGACCCTGAAAACAGACGCTTCATTAAAATCATACATCTTTACCATTGCTTATAACGACATCTGCAAGCTGTTCAGAAAGCGCACCTACATGCGGAAATTCCTGTCGGGTAAGCTCCTTGAAACACAGGAGCATGATTCACAAACCGAGGAACAAATCAATGCTGGCCAGTTATTGAATTTGGTCATGCAAGTGATCCGGAAACTACCCGAAAAACAAATGACGGCCTTTGTAAAAAGCCGTATCGAAGGCAAGTCTTCCCGGGAAATTGCCGAGGAAATGAACCTTTCGCCGGGAACTGTTGACAATTACATATCAGGAGCCCTTAAACTGGTACGATCAAAACTGAAAAGCAAAGATTTTGCCTTGCCGGTAATGCTCTCTTTCTTCTTCTTATAACCTGCCGCCTCAAAATTCAGCTTTTTTAGCGAATTAAAACGCTGAATTCCAATCCATTTGAAAATATTTCCATTTTTTATATGAGATTTCTTTTGCTCATGGATATCACTTTAATGAGTAAAGGAAGAAAACAAAACAGTTAATAATAACAAGGTGAAACAAAAAGATATTGAAGTTATCAGACTTTATGTGAACGGACTGGCCAATGACGATCAAAAGGCTTATGTGGAATCGCTCTTTGCCAATGGGGACATCAACCCCGATCTGATGCATATGCTTGAGGAAGACTGGAATGCAATGGCTGCATCACCCGGTATCGATGAAAGAAATATGGATTACCTGTACGGAAAAATTTCTGAAAGTATTAAAGCCCATGAATCAGGTAAGAAACAAACCCTGATCCGGAAACTTTTCAGGGCATATTCAAGGGCGGCTGCAGTTTTGCTTATTCCGTTACTGGTTGCTGCAGGCATCATATACTTTGCTTATAGCAGGAACCCCGGAACTGCATCCGAGCGAACCGCCAGCTCGACCATTTATGCACCGCTTGGATCAAGGGTTTCGTTCAACCTGCCCGACGGCACCACCGGCATGCTCAACAGCGGCTCACATCTTACCTATTCCTTGCCTTTCAACAACAACCGCAACGTGGCTATCGAAGGTGAGGCCTGGTTTGATGTCAGGCACGACAAAAAACACCCGTTCAGCATCACCGCAGGTCATTCAGAAGTTAAAGTACTGGGAACCCGTTTCAATGTGAACGCCTACCCCAATGAAGAATATATTGAAGTTGTTCTGGAGGAAGGGGAAGTAAGGTTTGCAGATCCAAAAACCAATTATAAAATGATAATGAAACCTTCGGAACGATTGGTTTTCCAGAGCAACAAGGCCAGCATCAGCGTGGTTGACCCACAGAAATATTCCGCATGGACCCAAGGGCAACTGGTGTTCCGGGGAGATCCCATGGAAGAAGTTGCCAGGCGAATCGAACGTTGGTATAACGTAGAAGTCGAACTGGCCGACAATGAACTTAAAGAATACTCTTATCGGGGCACCTTTGAAGATGATTCACTGGAAGAAGTTTTCCGGTTCCTGAGCATGACCTCCCCAATCAGTTTTGACATAGAGCCCCGCAAAATGAAACCCGACGGAAGCTTTACAAAGGAAGTTGTCACTGTGCATTTAATAAAACATAGCCCTCAACATTAAAACCAATTAACCATGAAAAACAGCAACAGCACCTGAAACGAAAAACCAAAAAAAAAGGAAATCGCTGCTACGATTTCCCTAAAAAACTCCTTTCGGTATTTTTTAACCTTAAACATTACAAATGTATGAAAAAAGACAAACCTTACGGGGAATTGACCCTCCATTCCCTGAAAAAAACCCTACTAATTATGCGTATTGCCATTGCTCTCATTATGATTGGGATTTTGCAAGTACGTGCCGGTGACGTTTACTCCCAGAAAACCAGATTATCCGTCGATTTTACAGAAACCGAGCTGATCAAGGTTCTTGACAAAATCGAAGAAGAAAGTGAATTCTTTTTTCTCTATAATGAAAAACTACTTGAAACCGACCGGAAAGTCAGCGTAAAAGCTGATGAGCGACTGGTCAGCGATATTTTGGATGAATTGTTTTCAGGCACCAATGTGAAATATGTCATCCTCGACCGGAAGATCATTCTGGCCCCCGATTACCTCACTGAAACCATCCTTCAGTCTATCCGAATTACGGGTACCGTAACCGATGCAGTCACAGGCGAACCACTGCCCGGTGTATATGTGGTGCTCGACGGAACCAATACCGGTGTGGTAACCGATGCAAACGGCAAGTACAGTATTGACATTCCGGATAACAATGCCGTAATTGCCTTTTCCTATGTAGGCTACCTTTCTGAAAAAGTGTCTCCCGAAGGAAGAACGGTTATTGACATTGCCCTGGCTGCAGATGTGCAGAACCTGGAAGAAGTTATCGTAGTGGGATATGGAACCCAGCAGAAAGCTTCTGTTACAGGTGCAGTAGCAGCCATTAAAGGGACTGATGTGCTGAAAGGCCAGACCCCCGATGTATTGAACTCGTTATCCGGCCAGCTCCCCGGTGTGATGATCAACACCAGGACCGGCGAACCGGGAAAAGAAAATATCGACATTTTCATCAGGGGAAGAAGTACTTCAGGTTCCACACAGCCCTTAATCATCATTGACGGTGTAGAAAGGCCCGATTTCAACCGGATCAACCCCAATGACATTGAGAGTATTTCTGTACTGAAAGATGCATCAGCTGCCATTTATGGTGCCCGTGCTGCCAACGGTGTAATCCTGGTAACTACCAAGAGGGGCGTTAGCGGCCCGCCGGTATTCAACCTAACCTATAACCAGGGATTTTCGCAGCCCACCCGGAATCCCAAAATGGCCGACTCATATACTTTTGCCAGTGTTAAAAACGAAGGTATAGATAACGACGGAGGCAGTGCCTCAGACAAGTACACTGAAGAACAGCTGAGTTGGTTCAAAGAAGGTACCCGGGTTGGATATACCACCACCGACTGGTTTGAAACCATGATCAAAGATTATACCCCGCAAAGCAGGGTGAATTTATCTGTTTCAGGTGGAAATGACGCACTGAATTACTACTTATCATTAGGTAAAATGGGGCAGGACGGCCATTTCGAACACGGCTCCACACGGGTTGACCGATACAATTTCCGTTCCAATGTAACCGTGAATGCCACCAAATACCTGAAGATTGGTTTGGATGTATCAGGCCTCTTCAATGATACGCATCTGCCGGGTAACCCGGACGCACGTGGCATATACAGTCATATATCCTTATATCAGCCCATGTGGACCTTATACGTGCCGGGCACCAATTTACCCAGGGCCAATCGCGACAACCAGAGCCTGATCAACTGGGTCAGTGACCTGGGTGGCTCACAGGATGAAAAATACAGGGCTGCACAAACCAAATTGCATTTTGAACTGGACATCCCCTGGGTTAAAGGCTTGTCAGTTGTAGGTAGTGCCAACTACGATGCCGGCTACAACCATTCCAAGTACTTCCAGAAGCCGACTTTTGCTTATAGCTATAACTTAGAAACAAATACATCTCAAAAGGTTCAATCAGCCAATTGGCCCGGATCGGCGCAGCTAACCGAGCGGTTTGATCAGACCACCAGCATGACCATCAACGCCCTGTTGAAATACAACAAGCTGATTGGCCAGCACAGAATTGGGGCCATGGTTGGCTATGAACAGATGCAATTCAATACCAATTATGCCATTGCCGGACGTACTGACTATCTCTCCACCTTTGTTCCCGAGTTATTTGCCGGAAGCAGCGATAAAACCAAATGGAACACCAATGGTTCAGCTTTTGAAACTTCACGATCCAATTATTTTGGCAGACTGAATTATGACTATGCCGGTAAGTACCTGGCCGAGTTCATATTCCGGGCTGATGGGTCCCCCAATTTCCCGGAAAACAAAAGATGGGGATACTTCCCTGGATTTTCACTCGGCTGGAGAGTTTCAGATGAAGCATTCATGGACGGAGTTGATTTCCTGGATAACCTGAAATTTAGATTTTCATACGGACAAATGGGTAACGACAGTATTCCTCCATTCAATTACCTGGCCAGTTATTCCTATGGAACAGGTGCTTCGAATATCTATGTCTCAGGTGGTAATGACAACCAAACTCTTGTTCCAAGCGTTGTACCAAATCCTGAGATTACCTGGGAAGTTGCCAAAACGTTCAATTTCGGTATCGATGCATCATTGTGGAATGGTTTGCTGGGCATTGAATTTGATGTATTCAAGACCACCCGGTCCAACATCCTGTTAAGAAGAACTGCTGTAGTTCCCGATTATACAGGTTTAAAACTACCCCGTGAGAATTACGGCGAAGTGGAAAATCACGGATTTGAAATGATGCTCTCTCACAGGCATAAGCTAACCAATGATCTTTCCTATTCATTGATTGGCAATTTCTCCTTTGCCCGAAATGAAGTTAAGGTGATCGATGAGGCACCGGCAGCCATGCCCTATCAAATGGCCAAAGGACATCCGCTGGGATCCGGGTTGTTTTATGAAGCCATTGGCATATACAGTTCCATGGATGAGGTGAATGCAACCCCCCATATGTCAGGCGCAAAAGCCGGTGATATTATCTACAAAGATCTGAGCGGTGATGGTACCATTGATTCGAGAGACACCAAAAGAATTGACGAAAGCTACACCCCGGAAATTGTATACAGTTTCAGCGGCTCAATGAAGTATAAAAATGTTGACTTCTCCTTCATGTTCCAGGGACAGGAAAACGCAACAACCTATTTTTCTGATTATGCTCATGACCCGGGAGAAACGCCTCAACCCTATTTTGCCGTGATGAGTTATTCACTCGGAAATTTCCTTCAATGGAGGGGTGATGGAAGATGGACTCCCGATAATCCGAATGGTGCCACAATGCCCCGCGCTTCAACAGGAAATTTCAACAACAATACGGAGCCAAGTACCCATTGGATGGTAGACGCAGGATTCCTCAGACTGAAGAGCCTTGAAATAGGGTATTCCGTTCCTGCAAAAATTCTGGAAAAAGTCCGGATCAAAGGCCTGAGAGCCTATGTAAGTGGTTACAACCTGTTTTTGATATACGACCAGATGAAGGACCTGGGTTTCGATCCTGAAACCTACGATTTCTGGTATTATCCGCCACAGCGAACTTACAATTTCGGATTCAACTTAACATTTTAACCGGTAATATTATGAAAAACTATATAGCCATTATCCTGCTGGCGCTGATTACACTATGTTCATGCGAAGACGTACTGGATATTCAGCCACTGGGACAAATTTCAGAAGATAAGGTTTGGGTCGATTCCAATCTTGTCCGTACCTACATGAACAACTGCTATAATATTGCTTTCGAACAGGGTTTGTTTCGCACTACCCAAATCGGCCATGCTACCGATGAACTGCACAGTATTAAGGGAAGTGTATACTATAAACAAATTGTCCAGGGCGTCATCACTCCTGACAATATCAGTAGCGGTAATGCTCAAATACATCCTTTTCTCAATTGCTGGTCGAAATTTTACTCACTGAACCGCGACCTCAATATTTTCTTTGAAAAAATTGAAACTGCACCAATTGAGGATTTTATTAAAAACCGGATGATCGGGGAAATGAAATTCGTACGCGCTTACATTTATTCCCGGCTTATTTGGACATACGGAGGAGTTCCCATTATTGATTACCAGTTTGACTTAGGCCAGGAAAACTACTCAGTTACCCGGAATACCTATGATGAATGTGTTACCTTTATAATTGATGAACTCGACGATGCCATCGCAATGCTACCCAGCGAACAGACGGGTAAGTTTCTGGGAAGGGCATCCGCCGATGCTGCAAGAGCTCTGAAAGCCAGGGTTCTTTTATATGCTGCCAGCCCGCTGAACAACCCTACCAATGACCTGACCAGGTGGCAGGCAGCATCCGACGCAGCTGAAGAACTGATCAATACACGGTACTCGCTTCATAATGATTATCATGGCTTGTTCCTGTCACATAACGATGAAGTTATTTTCGCACGGTATCATTCACAAGCTAACCAACTTGCGCTCAGTTTGCAGGTAGGCAGAAACGGTGATCATGGCTGGGGTTCCGACTCACCTACCCAAAACCTGGTGAACGATTATGAAATGGCCAACGGGGAACTCCCCTACCTTCCGGATGGTTCTGTAAATCCCGCTTCGGGTTATGATCCGCAGAATCCCTATGTGAACCGCGACCCACGTTTTTATGCCTCCATCCTGTTCGACGGCGCTGTATGGATGAACCGGGCAACAGAAACCTACACCGGGGGACTTGACAGCAGAGGCGGTCCGATTGATAACTGGAATGGCTCCATGACGGGTTACTATATCAAAAAGTTTGTTGATGAAGCTGTTCCCGTATCCGGAAGTACAATTTATGCCACCTCACCCTGGATTGTATTCCGCTACGGAGAGATTTTACTCAACTATGCAGAAGCTCAATTCATGCTGGGACATGAGGACGTAGCCCGGGATTATGCAAATGATCTCAGGGAAAGAATGGGGGTTAACATGCCTCTGGTTGACGAAAGTGGCGAGGCACTTCTGGAACGCATCAGGCATGAGCGCCGCATCGAGCTGGTTCTTGAAGGACACCGTTATTATGATGTCCGTCGCTGGAAAATAGGTCACCTGACCGAGGTGGCTCCCATTATGGGCATTACCATCACCAAAACAGACGATACCAAAACCTACGACTATACATCAAATAAACTGCTCGATCGTACGTGGGATAATAAATTGAACCTGTTGCCCATTCCGCGCACAGAGGTAGACCGAAGCCTGAACACCCTGGAACAGAATCCGGGTTATAATTGATTAAAAAACGGACGGCCGTGTTTTACGGCCGTACAGACGCACGGCCGTAGAGACGCACGGCCGTAGAGACGCACTGCAGTGCGTCTCTACAACAAACGCATATAAAAAAAAGACGCACCGTTGTGCGTCTTTTTTTTATAAACCAATATAAAATTCAATCATTTGTTCATCTGCCAGCGGCATCACCTCCGGTTTTTCGCCCAACCTGAAGGTGACTTTCTGATCCGCATCAAATGCCGGCCACTCAGGTAAGCTGTTACCATTGGGATTACCAGTTTTAACAAAATTAACCCAGTACGACGAAACGGTTTCTGCAACCAGGGTATCAGCAGTTGTCCAGGGTCTGTCGAACTTTTTCAGAGTCAGAAAGTAATACGGTAGGTCGCCCGAATGAAAAGCGCCGAACTCCGGATGTTCGGGCCAGGGAATGGCCCTGTCGAAATAATAAGTGTATGCCGGAGTAGTTGCGGTTTTTGCCCGGAAGGCCGCCCATTTATAAGTTTCCATTTTATTCATGTCACGTGCCGCCTGAATGGCATTACCGGCTGCTTCCTCGTCAGTTGCTGCCGGATAAAGCGCCAAAAAGTCATCAACTTTTGCCCCGAAGGCCCGTTTGGCATTTTCGGTAAACTCCCTGCGGGTTACCTTGCGGTTCAGTGCACCAGCATCGTCAGCTGTAATACCGGTAAGGGTGGGTACGTCGTTTTGTTTTCCCTTTTCAAAAATATCCTTCAGGTTTTCCGGAAGCACATACCCGTCGGCCACAATCCCGAAGCGAATGGGATTGTTGCCTGCGCCTTTGGCAATTAATGCAGCTGCATCCAGCTCCCTCAGCGTGGCAAGGTCCTTTGCTCCTTTCTGTGCGGCAAATTCCACACCGCTTTTTTCAGCATCTGCCAGCACCCTGGTGTTGAACCGGCCCAGGCTTGATCCGCTGATGGCCATGGCACCGCTGAACAAACCCTTTGCCAGCGGACTGGCGGTAAGTGCATGCACAATGGCAGCACCGGCAGATTGTCCGGATATGGTAACGTGTGAAGGATCTCCGCCGAATGCTGTAATATTGTTTCTAATCCACTTCAGGGCAGCTATGCAGTCGAGCAGTGTATAATTACCGCTTGCCTTATTGGCCGATTCCGCGGTAAGTTCAGGATGCGTGAAAAACCCGAATACACCCAGGCGGTAATTGATATTCACTACAATGATCCCCTTTTTGGCCAGCTCTTCGCCATCGTATACAGCAATGGAGCCGGAGCCTTCTGTAAAAGCGCCTCCGTGAATAAATACCAGCACGGCCAGGCTATCCTCCGGCGTTGTTGCCGGCGTCCAGATGTTCAGGTAAAGGCAGTCCTCGCTTACCGAGTCCTGCACCATAAATTCCTCCGACCAGGGGGCATTGGGAAGCTGGGTGAACACCCTGTTTTGCATACAGCTGGTGCAGAATTCTTTAGCATCGCGTGTGCCTTCCCACGATGCCGCAGGCTGGGGTTCACGCCACCTCAGTTTGCCCACCGGGGGCGCAGCATAGGGTATGCCTTTAAAAGCAGCAACAGATCCATCGCTGTTTAGGGCGCCCTGAACTGTGCCGTTACTGGTGTTAACAAGTGAAAGCGTTTTCATGGGCTCCTTGTGAGATCCGAAACATGAAAGCAAAAAAGAAATAATACCAACTGCTGTTAAAGCAATGGCAACTGATTTGAATGGTGATTTCATATACATGGGTTTATAGCTTGCTGAATGACGATTATTTTTAAGGGTAAACAAATTTAACTGTTTTCACTTCATTCCGTTCTCAATACAGGAAACATAAATGCGAACCTCATTTCACAACCATAATAATTGTTCAGAAGAGCAGATCAAGTAAAAATGCACCACAATTTATTTGCACAAATAAAAAAGTAGTTTAATTTTGCACCACCATTTGAGGTGCCAAACACAAAGTGGATATAGTTCTTGGATAAAGAAGTATTGCGGAAATAGCTCAGTTGGTAGAGCACGACCTTGCCAAGGTCGGGGTCGCGAGTTCGAGTCTCGTTTTCCGCTCAATTTATCTGGCGAGTTGTTGACCTGCCTGCCGGCAGGCAGGTTTGATGATTTGTTGATTGATCATCGCCAAAGAGTCCATTATAAACCAAGTAATATTGGTTTTCTTTTTTTGAATTAACCCGTTCGTTAACTGAAATAAAAAAGAGACTCATGGATGCAAGTCAACTAATTAGTCGCACAAAACAATTTGCATTAGAAAACATCAGGTTCTTTCAAACATTGCCAAAAACGGATGAGGCAAAAATACTTGGAAAACAATTGCTAAGGTCTGCAACATCAGTAGCTTCTAATTACAGAGCTGCCTGCCGGTCGAGATCCAAACAAGAGTTCTATTCCAAGTTATGTATTGTTGTTGAAGAAAGTGATGAATCACTGTTCTGGTTGGAACTTATCCAGGATTCCGGAATATTGAACAACAAAAAGACTACCTTGTTGATGAAAGAAGCAGAAGAGCTTTTATATATTTTTTCTGCTTCCAAGAAATCAACAAGAGAAAACCTAAATCAATAGATCAATAGATCAATAGATCAATAAATCAAAAGATCAACAAATCAACAAATCAACAAATCAACAAATCAACAAATCAACAAATAAATTGCCCGAGTGGTGGAATTGGTAGACACGCAGGACTTAAAATCCTGTGATCAGTAATGGTTGTGCGGGTTCAAGTCCCGCCTCGGGTACATAGTTCTTCTTCTTTTTCTACCATAATGCCGCTCCGCTGGAGCTCATATGTACACGCCTAAATCATTTGCTACCATAATGCCGCTCCGATGGAGCTCATAGGTACACGCCTAGATCATTTGCTACCATAATGCCGCTCCGCTGGAGCTCATTGGGTACTCGCCCAAATCATTTGCCACCATAATGTCGTACCTGCCTAGCCGGCAGGCAGGCCTCTGGTGCTTTTATTCCTTCCAAGCTCCGAGCGGCATTATGGTAGCAACCATGCGCACACCACCACCCCAAAGCTCCGTAGGAGCGGCATTATGGTAGAAATCATGCGCACACCACCACCCTCAAGCTCCGTAGGAGCGACATTATGGTAGAAACCATGCGCACACCAACACCCCTAAGCTCCGTAGGAGCGGCATTATGGTAGAAATCATGCGCACACTACCACCCCTAAGCTCCGTAGGAGCGGCATTATGGTAGAAACCTTGTGCATATCACCAATCCTAAGCTCCGTAGGAGCGGCATTATGGTAGCAGCCATGCGCACATCACCACCCCCAGCTCCGTAGGAGCGGCAATATGGTTAATCATAAAATTCAAATGTAAAATGAAGATTGTAATCAATCTCAAATTTCTCTAACAACTTCAAATACTCTTCTCTGAATGTACTTACATGATGATGTTGCTCCTGATTAACAATATACTGAATGACACTGTTTCTTTGTGAACGTGAGTATGAAAAAGCGCCAAAACCCGTTTGCCAGTTGAATTTACCAGGCATGAATCTTTGATCGTTAATCCATCTTGAAGAATTTGATTTAATTTCTTTTAAAACATCGGAAACTGAATTTGCGGGATTAATTTCAAAAAACGCATGAACATGGTCCTTATATCCATTTATTGCCAGCGGAAAATTACCTGATTTTTTTAATATTCCTGAAATGAATGGATACAGCTCTGATCTAACCGAAGAAGACAGAAAATTGCCTCTTCCTTTTACCGAAAAAACGGCATGCACATTTAGTTGGGTATAGGTGTTTGCCATGTTTATATATTATTGATTTGCATTAACTTGGTTGCGGCGTTGTTAAATAAATTTAATAATTTCTATTGAAATATCCGGTGATAATGATGCATTTTTTGCATCTACCATAATGCCGCTCCGCTGGAGCTCATTTGGTACTCGCCTAAATCATTTTGCTACCATAATGCCGCTCCGCCGGAGCTCATTGGGTACTCGCCTAAATCATTTTGCTACCATAATGTCGCTCCGATGGAGCTCATATGTACACGCCTAAATCCTTTGCAACCATGCGCACACCCCCCCAGCTCAGGAGCGAGACATTCCCACCTGAAATATAATGAGCCGGTTGCATCGTTTCTTTTGCTATTTTTACCTGCCTGTAATTTGCTTTTATACCAATAAAAAATGATGCTTCGCAGTCCGATGAATGCCAAAAGTCTGTTGTTCTTTTTCCCGGCTTTGCTGATG
>JAWOJJ010000129.1:0-13910 GCA_046481675.1 Bacteroidales bacterium
ACTGCCCTTTACCTATAAAACTGGCCATTGATGTCAGGGGAACGACAGACGAAATCAAATATGTGCCACTCACTGCAAGCAAGTACCCCGAATTTTACCGTCCGAAGCGAAAAAATGTAGTAGAAAACAAGCAACTCGAATTGCGAAAATTGATTCGTGAATCACTGACCAAGAACGTTATTGAACGGTAATTACGTTCATTCTTAAGGTGCTTTTCAGGCACTGAAATTTCCATTTTTCCATCATTTTATCATTTTTGAGAATACAATGAACAAGGCCAAAGCCACTCCGGCCAGAAATGCCATATCTGAATGCTTCTTTTCTTCACCCCTGGCCTCAGGCAAAAGATGGGAAGCCGAAACATATATCAACACGCCCGCAACAAAGCCAAGCAATAAACCCAGGTTCTCCTGGCTAAGCTTGTTAACCAGAGGATAGGCTACCAAAGCCCCCAAAGGGGTGGTTAAACCGGCTACCAGAAAAGCATAAAGTATGGCGGTTTTTTTCTTCACCCCTCCTTTTAAAAATAGCGAATACGTAATAATTCCCTCGGCAAACTCGTGAATTACCAGTCCGGTTGCAGCCAATAACCCTGTAAGCAAACTAACGCTGAAAGTAACTGTATAAATAATTCCGTCGATGAATGAATGAATACCTATTCCTTCAGCTGCGACAATGCCAAAAGCAAGTACATCTTTTTTTGTATACTTCTTGATGAGTTCGTTTGAAAAAAACATGAACAAAAACCCCAGCAAAGCCATGAACCCGGCATAAAAGTTCATCTGAATTGCCTTGGGTAATGCCAGCATGAGTGGAGTTGATATCAGCACACCGGCAGCAAAACACATGAAATAGGCTTTGGCCTTTTCAGCCCATTCGCTGTTCCAGTATAAAACCAGAATGCCCGCTCCGTTAATAACTGCTGCCAGAATGGCAAATACTAATATGTAAATGAAATTATCACTGCCTGCAGACATATAACCCTCCTATTCTTAATATCTTTTATAGTTGGTGTATCCTTTTCAAGTTGTTTAAACACCCTATTTACAAAATCAGAAAGATAAAATGCAAAACTGGAACAAACTTAAGTGAACTTATGTTCATTTTAAAATTTTTCGGGATTTTTTCATTCGGTTTTTTTCCAACAACGGGAATTTCCTGCCCAACATGAGCCTTCAGACCAAGCCCGATAGCATCGTTTCACGTTTTCTGCCTTCGGGTGGTTGCAAAATAACCAGACAAATGATTCAAACCAGACTGACACAAAGGAAGAGGAGAAAGGTTGAAAAACAATAACGATTAAACAAACAGGTTCAGTCCGGCACCCTCTGTACGCTCAAGGTAAGTGGCCACACCGCCTATCTGAACGCCGTCGATCAGCTCTTCGGCTTTAACCCCCATCACATCCATCGACATCTGGCAAGCCACCATCTCAACGCCATTTTGCAGCGCATCCTGGATCATATTCTCCAGCGTGTCAACATTTTTGTCCTTCATCACCATGCGCATCATTTTGCTGCCCATGCCCGCCATGTTCATTTTCGACAGGCCCAATTTCCGGCTCGATTGAGGCATCATCATGCCAAACATTCTGCCAAACAGGTCTTTTTGAACTGCAGGTTTCTGTTCCCGTTTGATTACATTCAAACCCCAGAAGGTAAAGAATATGGTTACCTTTTTGCCCGAAGCTACCGCGCCGTTGGCAATGACAAAGGTAGCCAGCGCCTTATCCAGGTCATCGCTGAAACAAATGAGGGTAGCCTTGTTGCTGCTCTGTTGCGTGATGTTTTTAACTATCGGTTCGCTTTTACGCACAATAGCAGTAATTTGGGCACCTTCCTGGGTTAATTCCACCAATTCATTTCCGGTAACATTGGCCCAGGCTTTCACATCCTTGTAAAAGCCGGCATCGGTAGCTTTTACTTTCACTGCCTCCCCAACGTCAAGCTTATCAATGGTCTGTTTGAGCTTTAAAATCGGACCCGGGCATTGTAACCCACAGGCATCCAGCTCCTTCAACTTCGTTACATCAACCGGTTTGAAAGCAGTCTTTTCTTTAGCACCCTGGTAAATATGATCATCATGCCCGATATAATCATTGGCAAAAATATCTTCATTGCTTTGTTTCTGGCTGGCCGTTTCAAAGGTTTTCAAACCACCCGAGAGGTTAAAGACCTCGGAGAAACCACTCTGCATCAGAATTCTGCAAGCCACATGAGCCCTGAGTCCTACCCCGCAAAATACAATCAGCTTTTTGTCGTGCGGTATCTCTCCCAAATGCTGTCTGAGCTCGTCGAGTGGAATATTCACCGCACCTTCAATGGTTCCCAGCTGAAATTCATCGGGTGTGCGTATATCAATCAAAAAGGAGTCACCTGATGGGCAATCAACCACTTCGCGCCACGAAACCACGCGGGTTATTCCTTCCAGAATATTCTGGGCCACCATGCCGGCAATGTTCACCGGATCCTTGGCCGAGGAATACGGAGGAGCATAGGCATGCTCAATCTCGGCCAGATCAAATACCGTTGCCCGGTTTTGTATGGCACTGGAAAAAATATCGATACGCTTATCAACCCCACCGAAACCCACGATTTGTGCTCCCAGCAGACGACCTGTATCCGGGGCAAAAGAAATCTTAATGGACATGGGCACCGCACCCGGGTAATAGCCTGCGTGCGATGACGAATGGGTTATGGAATCGATATGTGGAATATTCAGCTTTCCCAACAGCTTTCCTGACACACCCGTAGAAGCCACGGTAACATCAAAAACCTTGGCAATAGCAGTATTAATGGAACCGGTATAGGCCCTGAAATTTCCTTTATAAATGTTATCTGCCACTATTCTGCCCTGCTTGTTGGCTGGTCCTGCCAAATAGGTGATCATGCTCGTACCGGTAACCGGGTTTTTATATTCAATGGCATCGCCCAGTGCATATATATCCGCGTCGGAGGTTTGCATGTATTCGTTTACCACAATACCTCCTGTTTTACCAACTTCCAGGCCAGCCTCTTTGGCCAGCCTGCTGTCGGGTTTCACCCCAATGGACAGGATAACCATGTCCGTGGTGATGGACCGCGATGAGTTCAACCTGACCTGCAACCGGTCGTTTTCCTTTGCAAATGAAGCTACGGCAGTATTCAGGTAAAACTCCACATTCTTGGTTTTCAGGTGCTGATGCACCAGTGCCGCCATGGAATAATCCAGCGGCGTCATCACCTGTTCGGCCATTTCAACAATGGTCACCCGCAATCCAATTTCGTGCAGATTCTCAGCCATTTCAAGACCTATAAAGCCGGCACCAACCACCACAGCATGGCGGGGATTCTTTTCGGTAATGTACTTTTTGATCTTGTCGGTATCGGGCACATTGCGCAAAGTGAAAATGCCTTCAGAGTTGATCCCCGGAAGCGGCGGCTTAACCGGTTCTGCCCCAGGTGACAGTACCAGCTTGTCGTAATGCTCGGTATATGTCTTGCCCGTTCGCAAATCTTTTACAGTAACTTCCTTAGCCGCGCGGTTTATAGAAATCACTTCAGAAAAAATCCTTACCTCAAGATGAAAACGCTTGCCAAACGTTTCAGGGGTCTGAACAAACAGGTTTTCCCTTTCACTGATGGTTCCACCAATGTAATAAGGCAATCCGCAATTGGCATAGGAAATATACTCGCCCCTTTCAAAAATGATGATCTCACTGGCTTCGTCCAAACGCCGGAGACGTGCCGCCGTGGTGGCACCACCTGCTACTCCGCCTACAATCAGATACTTCATATGGTTTGATTTATTTTAAAAATTGCTCCTCTCACTAAGTTACTCACAACCTGTGAATCTTATTGCAAAAATAAAACAAATATACTTTTCTACATATGACAATACTTAGGATTGCAAAAAAGGATTACTCCCTGTGCAATCGGGGCGACCCGGTACGATATGTTTCAGGAATATCAGCAATACCATTGCCATTGCTATCGGGCTGTTGCTGCAGGTACCAGAGCAGGGCCATCCATTCCTTAATTTCCTGAACACCTTCAACAGCCATATCAGCATCGATAATAGCCTCATTGATTGAATTTATCGGATTCCCGTTGGCGTCTTTCAGGGTTACCCTGATGAGTCCCTTACTCAGTTTTTTAATGATGCCAATAAACTCAAGCAAATAGGTGTTAGCGGTAAGACTGTAAAGCTTGGAATTTTGCTTTGACCAATCAACCGGCACATAATCCTTTTTGTCTTTTTCACGGGTTTGAATGGAAGTGATTTTCCTTAACAGACCCTTTTCGGGATTGAAGGTGGCATTAAGACCGCCGAAATACATGTAATTACTGGGGCTACTTGATGGTGCCAGGTAAAGCACTTCCATAATCCCTTTCAGTTCTTTGCCGGTGACATAAACACGGGCCAGCGGGTAACCGGGAACGCCATCGTTTCCGCTGCCAAGTGATACCACCCTGAACAAGTCGGCAACCGATTGCTTACCGGTGGCGCCGGGCACTATGTTATCGCGCACCATGCCTGTTGGAAACAATGTGATATCAGCACCTTCAGGAGTGTTTAGGTTAACATAGGCATAAATGGCGTCGGCGATAAGGGGTCCCAGGTTACTGTTTTCTGCTTCCTTACCCTCGATGCAAATCAACGGAAAATCAGTTTCTGCAATTACCGAATTGTATTGCAAACCCAACGGTTGCAATATATGTTGTGTAATAAGTTGCTCCTGGTCGGTAATAGCCTCTTGAAAAGCTGTACTTGCAGCTATCGAATCGTTAATTGTAATTACCCTGGCCTCCGATCGCAACACTTTGCCCTGGCCTATTTCCAGTTCAAGCCGGCCCAGGCCTGAACCATATGCCCCGGTTTGAACTATGGGTATACCATTTACCACCAGCGGCTTGTCAATAAGTGTATGGGTATGCCCGCTGATAATCACATCTATACCGGGTACTTTTTGCGCAAGGGTAACATCTTCACCGGTCCAGTTACCTGCGTCATCCTTACCCAATCCACTATGCGACAAACAGATCACCAGGTCTACCTTTTCCTTTTCGCGGAGCAATGCAGTCATTTCTTTTGCCGTTTTCAGCGGATCTTTAAATTCAACTGGTCTCGACAACGGTGCATCGTGAATGGCAACATATCCCAGGACGCCAAAAATGCCAATTTTCAATCCGTTTTTTTCGATCACCTGGTAAGGTTTAATAACACCCTTATCCACCAGGGCTTTCAACCGGTCATCTGCTGTATCTTTCTCCGAAAACACCATATTACCCAGGGTAAGTAACGGAACCGGACCGCTTTTCAATGATCGGTCGATAATAGCAGCCAGTGTGCCAGGACCAAAGTCGAATTCATGATTTCCCAGGCTCACCACATCGTAACCTGCCTTTTTCATCAATGGCAGCTGAAAGCCTGTCTGCTGTTCCAGGGCATGAAACAGCGTACCCATCAGGAAGTCGCCTGCATCCATCACCAGCACCTGATCACCTTTTTTTTTCTTTTCGGCATCAATCAATGCGGCAATTCGCGCAAATCCGCCCAGGGTGTTGTCGTCGTTAAGGGTTTCGGGACTGTAGTCGATTTCCGGTGAATAACCGTTAAGCCGGCTGTGCAGGTCGTTGGTATGCAATATAATCAGTTTCCGGGTGTTCTCCTGCGCATTTGCCAGGCTTGGAATTGCCAGCAGCAGTATGGCAATACAAAGAGAATTGATTTTCATGGTGGTGGTTATGATATTGCAAAAATAATGCAAATAAGAGAGACTTTTAGGTCAGCGTTGTTGAATGCCATCCTACTGGATTGTTCATTGGGTTACAGCATTATCTGGATACTGAATGCATAGAGTCTCGGCGGATAAACCTTGATTTCATCCAGGTTCAGCGAAAAGATGCCTGAATAGTCCAGTTCAGTTTCAGGATCTGATCCAGTATACCCGGTTATGGTGAACAAACGTTGTCCGCTTAAACTGATGCAAAGATCCTGAACATGGATTTTGCGGCAGATTTCCTGACTAACCTGATAGGTCAGATTGATGTAATTCATCCTGAGAAAGTTGCCGTTTTCAACAAAACGATCGGATCCCAGGTTGTTTGCCGGATGGTCCAAATAGGCACGCGGTACCAGATTCTTACCCTGTTGTCCCGGATACTTCCATCGGCTTAAGACTTTTGCATTCTGATTGTGTTTGGTATAAAGACCTTCAGAAGCCATGGCTGCCTGGTTTATAATTTGATAACCTGTTCGGTAATGAAAATTACAGGTAAGTGAAAGATTCTTAACCCTGACCGTGCTTCCGAAGCCCCCGGTGAATTTGGGATAGGAATTCCCCAGCTTAACCAGGTCATCTTCATCAATAATGCCATCATAATTCACATCGCGGTATTTTGCGTCACCACCTTGAAAGCTGAAGTTTTTATACGAAACCTGAATAGGCGATCCGTAATTGTCATAAATAGCGTTGCCATCTCTGTCTACTGCAACAGCATCCTGATCCGTCGGGTATACACCTTCATAGTCCAAGCCATATATTGAACCTACACGATTCCCCTCATTGAGATAAGAAACATATCTCCCGTTACGCAGGGTGGCAGACTCCCTGTTGTTAATATCAACAGGTGCTTCAACAAGGATCTGTTGGTTGTGCGCCGTGGAAAAGTACAGGTTCCAATTGAGATTTTTCTTTTTGACAATTTCATAATTAACCCCAAATTCCCAACCCCAGTTCTGAACCTGAAGCATGTCATCGGCACCAATTCCGTAATAGTTAATCCACCGGGTTTCTTTACTATAAAAGTCCATGATCACATGTACCCTGGAATTAAATACACCCAGCTCGAGACCTGCATTGTATGACATGATTCCGAACTCCGGGTTGAAATTAATCACCGGGGGCGGAAGATATCCGGCCGGCTGGAATTTTGAATAGCTCCACCCTGCCCGAATCATACTGGTTTTATTCAGAATCTGTAATTTCTTCACAAAAGGTTCTTCAGCAAAAAGCCAACCGACTGAGACGCCGTAATGTTGATCCCAGGTATGCATATTGTTTACATTTGAAACAAATTCAAACCTGGTATTGGCATTAACAATGTACTTGTTAAGGAGTTTATACTGCAATGATGATACTATAGCGTTTATATTCCTTTCGGGAGGCCTGCTTAAGATCAGAATACTTTCGGGCTTTATGGAATAATTTTCATTTTGCACAATCCACGAAAACATACCGTCAAGCGAATTCCTTTTCTGATCCCGGAATGGCAATTTCACAATTGTCTGAAATTCATTCCGGAACTGTTGAAATTTCAAATCATTCCGGGTATTTACCACGGGTGTTGTCGATTCCAGCCAATTCGCTCCAATGGCGTAGAAAGGCAGAAACGCGGCTGCATCCGCTGATGATCGTTGATAGGTAAAAAAATCCCGGAATCTCAGCCAATCTTTAAAATGATATTGAACCCATGCTGTTGTTGCCAATTCATTCAGTGTACATTTGGCACTCCCGATGTTTGATACAGCTATTGGATTATAATAGTTCCGGCCTGTTCCCTGATAGCTTTGAATAGGTATGAAATAATTTTCGGTCAGGTTGCCATAATCATCATATTCCCTTATACTCATATTCGGCGCCTTGATAAAAGCCATTTCCAGAACACTTTTTCCATAACCGTATTCATCTTCCACAACCACATTATCGCTGTGTTTTTGATGCACATAGTTGGCATGCAATGCCAGGGTAAGTTTATCTGTAAAGTCATGCTCAAAGTTTAACCTGCCCATGAAGCGGTTGTTCCCGGTATGGATGACAGTACCATTTTGATCCAGGTAACCAATGGAACCATAGTACCTGCTTTTTTTGTTTCCTCCCTGAATACTCAAATGATGGTTTGAAAGTGACCCTTTTTGAGTGATCGCTTTTAACCAATCAGTATTGGCTGAGTAATTATAAAAACCAACATAATCCGGATCATATGTGATTTCCGGAGGCAAATCCATGATACCGGCATTGTGATAAGCCTCCTGTTGGTATACTATATAATCGTCCCCGTTAAGCATGGGCAGAAACTCAGGCTCGCAGATGATTCCCTGGTTGAATTGATAAGTCAGGCGCATTTTTTGAGGGATCCCTTTCCTGGTTTCAATGAGGATTACGCCATCGGTACCCTCGGCACCATATAATGCCGTGGAAGCGCCATCTTTCAGAATATCAACAGAAATGATATCCGCCGCAGATACAGGAATCAGGCTGTACAGGTCCTCCATGCCGGAATGAAAGGTATTGAAAAAAAGATCATTTGATTTCCAGGGTATTCCGTCAATTACAACCAGCGGAGCGCGATTACCCATGACTTGCTGACCTCGCAGAACCGCCAACGGACTATTTCCGGGATTACCTGAAGCACTTATGATATCCAGTCCGCCTACCCTGCCCTGAAGCAGTTCAAATAGCGATAATTCATTTGTAAAACCAAAACCTGAAAAATCAATTTTTTCAGATGATATGGGTTGTGGTCCGTTAGCATCACTGAAAAAACCGGTTTCAATCATTGACATACCCACCAGGGAATCGGAAGCAACATACTTTTGCTGCAAACTGATTTGTGCCTGCAGACCATAATTGGTGAATATGAGTAAACCAATGCAGAAAAAACGAAAAGGCTTTGTCATCATAAGGTGTAATTCTTTTAACAGGTTTACTACTGCTTTACATAACATATCAGATGTCAGCACGAAAGTTTAAATATACAAATAATTCTCAAATGGAGGCAAGGTCAGTGGCAGTAGCAGTAGCAGTAGCAGTAGCAGTAGCAGTGGCAGTAGAAGTGGCAGTCAAATCCCAAACCCCGAATCAAAATACCCACACATCTAGTATCCAGCATCCAGTATCGTTTACCCACAACCCTTCAAGGGTTTGCAACCGCTTGAAGGGGTATCCGACACGACTTTTTGACCAGCAAACTTAATGCACATATGTTCATTTCTGAAAACTTTGTTTAGACCAGTTCTTCGGCCATAACAATCCTGGGGTGTTGATTTTCAACGTCTTTGCTGTCAATCCGGGTATAAGCCATAATTATTACCAGGTCGCCTGTTTGTACCTTACGGGCTGCTGCGCCGTTTAAAACAATATCATGGCTTCCTTTTGTACCTTTAATCACATATGTTTCAAACCTTTCCCCATTGTTGATATTCAGCACATGAACCTTTTCAAATTCATACAGCCCTGCCTGTTTCATCCAGTTCTCATCAATGGTAATGCTCCCGACATAGTCTAAATCGGCACCGGTTACCCTTGCCCTGTGAATTTTCGATTTCAGTATCTCAATTTCCATGACATTCTGTTTAATAATTTCACCGCGATAACGATTTCAATCCCCCACACTAACCCTCTTTTTATTGAATAATTGAAGTGTAAAATATTACTCAAATTTAGTGTGTTTAATTTCTATATGAACAAAAGTTCATTTATTTTTGATCAACATTTTTATTTACCATGCTTATTCATAAAGCATTTACTTTTGATTATGATAAACTGGAATAAGGAAAAGGCAATGATTAACCTGGTTATCGATGCCCTCATGTTGGTTTTGCTTATGGCCATAGCCGGTCTGGGTTTCCTCATCAAGTATGTACTAATAGCAGGATATAAGCGAAATGCCCTATATGATGGCGAAGTTGATCTATACTTTTTGGGTCTCGACCGGCATGAATGGGGCAATATTCATTTATGGCTGGGTTTTATATTACTTTTCTTTTTGTTACTGCATATTATTCTGCACTGGAATATAGTTACCTGCATCTTTTCGCGAATGATCAAAACAAAGGCAATTCGCTATTTTACAGGCATTTTCCTGCTGATGGGTTCGCTTATCCTTGTCGTATTACCCTTTCTGATATCTCCTGAAACAGTGCCAATGCCCCGCAGACATATCCACAACAACAATGTGATTAAAGAATATGGGGAAGAACCCCATACAACTGCTCATAAGGTAAAACCTTCAAATAATGTTTTTCCGGATGAAAACGAACGGTTACACCGACATCAGTCTGATTCAAAACATGAAAGGGCCCATGAACAACCCGACATATATGGCAACATGACATTGGAAGAAGTTGCTGAAAAGTATAATATACCGCTGAATGAAATTACTAAAGCATTGAACATTACATACGCCTTGCCTGACGAAAGAATTGGCCGGTTGCGGAAAATATATGGTTTTGAAATGCAGGACCTCAGGAACATTATTAATAAAGAAGACTCCATAAAATGATTACACAGCTCAAACAACTATTAGGGCCAAAATGCTCCGCTATAATAGTAAACGCCGAGTTAACGGAATTTGTAAATACACCTTCAAAGCAAATGAAATTTTGCGAAGCTGTTAACCACTCGTTCGATATCCCTTTGAAAATCAACAGCTCCAATCTGGGTTGTCCCGGAGCCCGTAGGTGCCTTAGCTTTGACAATCACGAAGTTAAACTCACCAAAACCATATCGGATAATAACAGAATTCCCCTTCAATTTATCGACCGGGCCTTACACAACATACCCAGGATACATAGCCTCAACCACATCATACTTGGCATGACAGAATTCATGGAACAGGAAACACAACCTGATTTGTTCATTGTTTATGTAAAGCCCCATGCCATTACAAAAATAATTCATGCCTTGGCCAGGCAATCTGTTATTCCTTCGTTACCGCCATATTCTCTACTGTCGGTTTGTGGTAATGTATTTGCAAATTGCTATCAAAACAAAAATGTATCCATGTCTTTCGGGTGTCCCGAATCGCGAAGGCATGGAGGAATCAACAAGGAGGAAGTGGTAGTGGGCATTCCCTATGCAATTGCCAGTAAACTCATCCAAAGCATATAGCGAAAATAAGGTCAAATCACATAACACATAACCCAACCGGCATAAGCGCCATACATCATCAGAGCGGGGCTATTGAGTTTTGTTTAATAATAAAAGATTTATGAAGTTTGTGTTAAGGAGTGTTTATTAAGATAGAAAATTGGATAATATATGATAATATTGCTTTCAGCCCGTTTCCTCTTAACAAAAACCTGTATGACATGAAAAACCTATTTGCTTTGCTGATCGCATACATACTGCTGTCAAGTACATCCATCACCATAAACGGTCAATCTTTTGTCCGTGGTGTAGTTTATGCCGATTTGAATAAGAACAACATATGGGACCACAAAGAAAAGGGCATTGCCCGGGTTCCGGTTTCAAACGGCAAAGATATTGTACTTACCAATGCCAAAGGAGAATACACGCTTCCGGTAGCCAATGACAATATTATTTTTATAATAAAACCTGCTAGCTACGATGTGCCGGTTAATGCAAACAACCTACCATTGTTTTATTACATTCACAAACCCAATGGTTCACCGGAACTCAAATATGCAGGTGTTCCACCTACCGGACCTCTCCCGGCATCTGTCGATTTTCCGTTAATTCCTGCCACAGTAAAGGACAGTTTCAGGGTGTTGGTTTTCGGAGATCCCCAGCCCTACTCACCCGAAGAGGTATCCTATTTTCACAAAGGCATTATATCGGAATTAAAAGGCGTTCAGGGGGTGGATTTCGGCATCAGCATGGGCGATCTGGTTGGCGACAACCTCGATCTGCATAAACTCTATATTGAAGCTGTTAAAGATATAGGCATACCCTGGTGCAATGTAATGGGTAACCACGATGAAAATTATGATGTTAAAGCCGACAGCCTGTCCGATGAGACTTTCGAACAGAACTTTGGTCCGGCCACCTATGCATTCAACCACGGGAAAGCACACTTTATTATCCTGGACGATATTCTCTATCCCGATCCGCGCGACGGGAAAGGCTATTGGGGCGGATTCCGCAACGATCAGCTGGAATTCATCAAAAACGATCTCAGCCTGGTGCCCAAGGATCACCTGGTGATCCTTGCCTTTCACATACCCATCAGCGAGCTTGAAGGCGGTGATCCGTTCAATGACGAAGACCGGCTGAAGCTTTTTGAATTACTCAGGGATTATCCCCACACCCTTACACTCTCAGCTCACACCCATTTTCAGAGCCAGGACTTTTTCACTTCAGCCGACGGATGGATTCAACCCAAAAGGCATCACCATTACAACGTGGGAACAACATGTGGTGATTGGTACAGCGGGCGTCTTGACGCTCATGGCGTGCCCTTTTCAACCATGCGCGACGGCACACCCAAAGGCTATGCCTTTTTGAATATTAACGGTAATCAGTATACAATCGACTACAAGGTCGCCGGCCAGTCTCCCGATTACCGCATCGGCATCTATGCCCCCAAAGTGGTCGAGCAGAACCGGTCGACCAGCGCCGGAATTTATGCCAACTACTTCATGGGAAGCGCTACCGATACGTTGTATTGCAGGATTGACGACGGGCCCTGGAAGGTCATGCAATTCACAAACGATTACGACCCGGCTTACCTGCACCTGTTACATGAATATGATTTTGCAGAAGAATTGCTTGATGGTCGGAGACCTTCTAACCCTGTATTCTGCAACCATTTATGGCGAATTGGTATTCCCACCAGACTACCTGCAGGCGAACATATCATTGAAATAAAGGTAACCGATATGTTTGGCCGTGTAATCACCCAACAAAGCAGTTACCGGATAGCTGCCAAATAGCAGTCTGTTCAAAAACAGGTGAAAGCATAATCAGGTATTCCGTGTTTTCAGGTTGTAATACACAACGGAATTCTTTTCTTCAGTACCCAGCATTTCCCCGATTACATAGCATTTCACCATCAGCAGAAAAAATATGGGCTTTTCACGGTTATGAATTAGTCCTTCGAGATTTCCCTGGCCCTTGGAAATAATCAGGTCGGCAGCTTCAAATATTTGCCTGAATTCAACGGAACACCGGTTAAGTATGGTTGATGGCGCATCGTAACCATTTGAAATGACTTTGGCTACCTTGTCCATTCCCACTCTTGCAGCATCTTCCAGTGTAATGTCGTTGATAATATGACCGCCCCTGGTGGCAAAGTAAAGGTTGGGATGGTTGATGGTTTCGATAAACAACTTATCAAGCACAATCTCCCCTGCATTATCGCCCAGATACAAAACTGTTGAAGCCTGTTTCAGGGCCTCATAAAGCACTTCCGAATGATCAATAGCCGGTTCTTTTGAAGCAGCGGCAGCAAGTGTGCGGAAAACATCAAACGAACCGGGAGGGCCAAAATCAATGATATTTCCGGCAAGAGCGTATCTTAGCGCCGTTTTAAAAGGATTTTCAGATTGCCTGATAATCTGTCGTGTTTGCTCTTCAATATCCAACATCAATTGGTTGAAGTCATTCTTCTCTTTTTCATATAAATCACCTGTGCAGGTGACTCGTTTGACAACCCGGTGAAGGAAACAGGCAACTTCAGGCGATGAAAGATTACTATTCTCAGGATTGATGATATAATCATTGAAACGATTGGTAACACGTTGTGCCGTTGAAGCATCAACATCATGTTTTGTCAACAGTCTGTCCGCCTGTAAAACAAGACATTTCATGCAATCGGGATGCATGCCTATTTAGCCGGTTTTTCGAGTTCGTCAATGCGCCTGGCAATATCAGCCTGCGAAAGGTTCAACGCCTCAGCCTGTGATTTCAGCATGGCAATCTCATCCTCCCGGCTCATGGATTGGGGCCAGGGGTTCACCGAATCAGAGTTCCAAGACATGCGGCCCATACCGTGGCCAGGTCCCCGACCCCTTGCAAAGCCCTGTCCCTGGCCAAAGCCTCTTCCAAAGCCCCTTCCGGATCCCCTTCCGGAGCCAAAGCCTCTTCCCATTCCCATTCCAAATCCTTTTGTAAAACCCGGACTGTCATATCCCGAGCATAAGCCTAATGATCTTCCGGTTCTGGGACCTTGTCCCACAGGTCCGGT
>JAWOJJ010000046.1:0-12397 GCA_046481675.1 Bacteroidales bacterium
ATGCCATATTCAACAGTGACTTACAACAACGAATACTTCCTAAGTTATTTCAACCGCGACCAACTGCGCAGCATGGTGTTCGACCTTCCAAAAAATGCAGACTTCAAAGTTGATATTATCGATGCCTGGAACATGACCATTCAGCCTGTTGAAGGTAAATTTACCGGGCATTGCATGATTGAACTTCCGCAGAAACCCATGACAGCAGTGCGGTTTACAAAAATTAAATAACCATTGGACATGAAGTATTTCCTTTCCATCGACCAAAGCACCTCGGCCACCAAAGCCTTGATTTTTACTACTGAAGCACGTTTAATTGCGCGTGCAAACGTGGAACACATCCAGTACTACCCGCAACCCGGATGGGTGGAACACGACCCGGTTGAAATTTTCGGAAATACCATCAAAGCCATCCGCGAAGTGGTTGAAAAATCAGGAATAGTAACTACCGATATTTTGGGAATTGCCATCACTAACCAGCGCGAAACAGTGGTGGTGTGGGACAGAAACACCGGCATGCCGGTTTACAATGCAGTTGTTTGGCAGTGCAACCGTGGAGCCGTAAAGTGCGATGAACTGAAAGCAAAAGGGCTTGAAAGTAGTTTTCGCGAGAAAACAGGCCTCGTCATCGATCCCTATTTTTCGGCTACCGGCATCGCCTGGATTCTCGACAACGTGAAAGGTGCCCGCGAGAAAGCTGACAAGGGCGACCTCCTTTTCGGCACCATCGACAGCTGGCTGATCTGGAAACTTACCGGCGGACAGGTTCATGCAACAGACCACTCGAATGCCTGCCGGACAATGCTTTACAACATCAACTCCCTTTCGTGGGACACCAAAATCCTACAGGAATTAAACATTCCAAAAAATATGGCGCCTGAAATTAAATGCGCGGATGAACTTTTCGGAGAAACCGTCGCTGGCGGTATTTTCAAAGCTCCGGTTCCAATTGCCGGGGTATTGGGTGATTCGCACGCCGCCCTTTTCGGACAAAACTGTTTTTTGCCCGGAATGGGGAAAGCCACCTACGGAACGGGTTCGTCCATCATGCTGAACATAGGCAGCCAGCCGCATAAAAGCCCCGAAGGATTGGTAACTTCCATTGGTTATGCCCTGCAAAAGGGAGTTACGTATGTTTTTGAAGGAAACATCCATTGCACCGGCGCCACCATTAAATGGCTTCAGGACGACCTGCAACTGATTGAAAATGCTTGCGAAAGCGAATCGCTGGCCCTTTCAGTAACCGACACCGACGGCGTTTATTTTGTCCCGGCTTTCACAGGCCTGGGCGCTCCTTACTGGGACCACTCGGCCCGCGCGCTGATTTGTGGCATGACACGTGGAACATCAAAAGCCCACGTGGTTAGGGCAGCTTTGGAAGCCATTGCTTTCCAGGTGAAAGACCTGATTGACCTGATGACCAACTCTTCAGGAATAAAACTGAAAGAACTAAGGGTGGATGGCGGCCCGGTAAAGAATAATTTCCTGATGCAGTTTCAGTCTGATATGCTCGGTGCAACCATCAACCGGAGCGATATTGAAGAAGCTTCGGCGCTGGGAGTCGCACTGGCCTGCGGATTGGCTTTGGGTACCTATCGGAATATTGACGAGCTGGCACAACTTCGTACGAACAACGATTTTATCACATGGAAAATGCCATCGGAAGAAGTGGCAATACTTTATAAAGGATGGAAAGAAGCAGTAAAAAGAGCAATAATTACATAACAACTTCAAACTAACCAAAATGGCTTACAAACAAAAACTTACATTCGGGTTAATCGTAGGAACCCGCAACATTTTCAGCTCAAAACTGGCATCTGAAGCGCGCGAAACCCTGTTGAAGAAAGTGGACAAACTGGGATTCGACTATGTGATCCTTCCTTCTTCAGAAACGCCAACCGGCAACATCGAAACAATTAAAGACGCGCAAAAATGCGCCAGACTATTTAGCGACAACCGCGATAAAATTGACGGCATCATTGTGGTGCTGCCCAATTTTGGCGACGAACTGGGTGTGGTAAATACCATCAACATGGCCAAACTGGGTGTTCCGGTGCTGGTTCAGGCCTGCGACGACGACAATGACAAAGTGGATGTTTACAGCCGGCGCGATGCTTTTTGCGGAAAAATTTCGGTATGTAACAACCTGGTTCAGTATGGAATCCCATTTACCGACACCACTTTCCACACCTATCCAATCGACAGCGATACCTTTGAACAGGATTTGAATTACTTTGCCAGCGTTTGCAGGGTTGTAAACGGATTGTCGAAGGCACGTATCGGGGCCATCGGGGCACGTCCCGGCGCTTTCCAAACCATGCGCGCCAGCGAAAAACTGCTTCAGGCTTCAGGAATTACGGTCGTTCCGCTCGACCTTTCAGAAATATTTGGAGCTGCCCAAAAGATTGACAACCAGGCAGCCGACCTTGTTAAAAAGATAGAAGAAATAAAAGCCTATGGAAAAATCCCGTCGAGTATCAGGGAAGAAAAAATTGCACTTCAGGCAAAATTCGGAATGGCAGTTGAAAACTGGATTGCCGAAAATGAAATTGATGCAACAGCCATCCAGTGCTGGGAATCGATACAGAAAAATTATGGTTGCGCCTCTTGCCTTACCATGAGCATGTTGGGCGAGAAATTCATCCCCAGCGGTTGCGAGGTAGATATTGCCGGAGTGGTTTCGATGTACACCCTGCTGCTGGCATCAGGCAACACCCCTGCCCTGCTCGACTGGAATAATAATTTTGGGGCCGACCGCAACATGTGTGTTTGCACACATTGCAGCAACTACCCGAAGAGCTTCATGAAAAATGATATTGAAATTTCAACGCTCGACATTCTGGGCACCGTTTTAGGCCACGAAGATACTTTTGGAGCAATCAAGGGAAAAGTTGCGGCTGGTCCGTTCTCGTTCTTCCGCATTTCTACCAACGATGTAATGGGAACCATTCAGGCGTATGTCGGCGAAGGAGAATTTACTGCCGATCCGTATGGAATGGATGGTGGAATAGCCGTTTCGCGCGTTGAAAACCTGCAACAGCTGCTGAAATTTATTTGTAAAAACGGCTTCGAACATCACGTTGCCATGTCACGTGGACTGGTGGCCAATGAAATTGAAGAAGCTGTCGTTAACTACATGGGATGGGAATTATACCAGCATAAATAATCACCTCAATTTTATAATGGAACTGCCTGCTCATGAGGAATAAAGTCTCATACAAACTTAATGTAAAGGAGATTGAGGAAAATCCTTCATCCATTATAATTCATAACAGATTCAAAGCAGCTCTCTTTCATAACGATGACGAACCACCCACGGCAAACAGGATAAGGGTTTCAAATGGCATCCTGGAAGTTGAGATGCTGCCTTCAAAAGGTTTTTCACTCGGGCAGGCCTGGATCAAAGGCAGGCCGTTGTTCTGGGAGGCCCCTATAGGTCTGCCAGATACAGAAATAATCGACCTCTGGTCTGACGAGATCTCCATAAACGGAACACCTGCCCCGGGTTTTACATTTCTTAAAACTCTGACAGGCGGAGTTGAAATGTATGGTTTAAATAACTGGGGTATGCCTGTGATTAAAAGAGGCAAGCTGCATCCCCTCCATGGTGAAACATCAAATGTTCCGGCCGATGGGTTTATGTTTATCGCTGAAGAAAATCAATGCACAATTGAAGCATCATTTACTTACCGTACCCTGGAGGGCGACGATAATAAACCGTGGTACGATAGAGGAAGCCCGTTATTCAGGGTAATAAGAAAACTTATTTTGAGTGACGATTCCAATGTCATCAGGCTGAAGGATATCATTGAAAACATAAGCGGACAGAAACAGACTCCCGACTATGGCTATCATATAACTTTCAGACCTGAAGAAGGAGCCAGGTATCTTGTACCATCCAGTCACGCCGAGATCCGTGGTGGAGGCCAATTGCCTGATGACATTGAAACATGGCATGAAGCCGCTGATGAAAATATCAGGACCGAAACCGGAATCATTCACAAGAGGCTTTCGACGACAAAATCAAATGGAGAAGAACAGACAACATCTCTACTTCTTTATCCTGATAATACCGGTATTGAGGTGTCAGTCACTCCTACGCCTTACTTCCAGACCTGGTTCTGCTGTGGGGGGAAAGGCTCAGAAGAGTTCACATTCAGGAACGGAGAGTCCCTGCTTAAGAAAAACTGGGACGGAATGGGTATCGAGATCGGGTCCAGCCCTCTTGATCATGACGGCAACATTGATAAAAGCGTTAAATACGAGCCGGTTATGGAACCAGGAGAAAAAAGGGAGATCAATATAGTAATAGGATTCATTGAAGGTGATGAATTGATAACTCTCAGAAAAAAAATTGAAAAAG
Organism: Bacteroidales bacterium; assembly: GCA_046481675.1. Taxonomy (GTDB): domain Bacteria; phylum Bacteroidota; class Bacteroidia; order Bacteroidales; family UBA10428; genus UBA5072. The sequence continues at coordinate 4,364 of JAWOJJ010000046.1, forward strand.
TGATTGCCGGCAGAAAATAAACCGAAAGGATTATCCGGAATAAATCTTTTCCTGAGGGTTCCTGTGCTTTGGTTGTTCTGCAAGCTCAAAATATATTGTGTAATGCATAATAAGTTATAAGTCCCCGAAAATGAAAAAAGCAACATTAAATCAAATCCAAACCCTATTGTTTCTCATGAAGAACATATTTGTAGCGTTATTTACAGTTGTAATGGCATCAGGCTGTGCCAATCAGTTGTCAATTCCGGAAGTTCAGCAATGGACCACCCATGAGATAACCCTGATCTCACAATCATCTTACAATAACGGCTATGCCGATATAGATGTCTGGGCTCACTTTACGAACGGAAAAGGAGACACCCTCATAAGGCCTGCATTCTGGGATGGCGGGAACATTTGGAAAATCAGGTTTTCACCTCCTGATGCCGGTTCAACCTGGTCCTGGACGACTTTCTCAATCCCTGATGACAGAGAATTGTCCGGTAATAAAGGGTCTCTGACATCCGTTGCTTATTCCGGCAGTAACATCCTTCTGAAACATGGTCTCCTGAGGATGTCGGAGGGGAAACGCAATGTCATTCATGCTGATGGAAAACCCTTTCTTCTGGTTGGCGATACGCCCTGGTCCATACCATTCAGGGCAACAACCGACCAGGTGAAGATATATGCAGCCGACAGGATGAAAAAAGGATTCAATGCTGCGCTTCTTATGAGCGTTCAGCCTGACATGTATGCCGAAGGACCCGATGCCAGGAATACAGTTCTGGGTTTTGCAAGAGGCTTTGAAGATCTTCATGAAGGACATTTGAACAAACTCAAACCCGGCTATTTCCAGTACCTCGATTCGCTGATGCAAATACTGGTCGATCATGGTATTGTTCCTGTCTATCAGCCTGTTTTTCACGGGTTCGGATGGAAGGGGAAAACAGTTCTCGGTCCCTCAGCAGACCCTGATGAATACGCCAGATACTGTAAGTATCTCGTTGCCCGTTACGGAAGCATGCCTGCTTTCTGGCTTGTCAGCGGCGATGCTCACGGACTGGATGCCGGAGTTAAACCGGGGGGTGAGACCATTGAAAAATGGGACTGTTATAATCAGCCGACAGGTATTCATTATAATCCCGCCGATGACTATTTAGCTTCGTGGGCAGGGGGTGACAGTTCGCGCTGTTTCCATTACAACCGTTCATACCAGGATGAGCTCTGGCTCGACTTTCAGTGGGCACAGACAGGCCACGACGGATTACATCTCTACCATAAAGTCGAAAGGATGTACGACAACAAACCTGTAAAGGCAAACCTGAACGGAGAACCCACATACGAAGGAATGGGTAACGGTAAAAACGGTCTTGGCTGGTGGCAGGGGGAAGAGGCATGGAACCAGCTCATGCACGGTGGTACCATGGGTGTTGTTTACGGTGCTGCCTGCCTGTGGCAATGGAAGATCACTCCCGACGAACCAGGATGGGACAGCTGGACAAATGCCCCTATGTCGTGGAAAGAAGCACTTGTACTGGAAGGCAGCAATTACACCGGATATGTCTCAAAAGCCTTTGATGGCTTCGACTTTACAGACATGGAAAGGCGATGGGATCTGACAGGTTCAGACAAACCACTGCTTGCCAGGGAAGGATTATTTTATGTTTCATACCTCGACAAGGGAGGCTCAATAACAATAAAAAATATGGTCACAGGCCTGCCGTTTTACTGGTTTAACCCCAAAACCGGAGTATTTGAAGATGAAGGTATTACTACAGATGTGGGTACTTTTGAAGCACCTGACAATAATCCACGGGTACTGATAATCGGGGAGAGAAAATTTAAACAATAACACCTCTTTCAAAATCATGACAACCCGCATTTTGTTAATCGGAGCTTTGCTTTTATCAGGCTGCTCCGGAAAAAGGTCTGCTGAGTCGCCTCTCAACTTCAGCGGTATTTATCCGCACCTGGCATATTACAACAACGAAGCAGAGTGCGGGACAGGTGCAGTAGTTCCCTGGGCAGACAGGCTCTGGGTAATTACCTACGGGCCTCACCTTCCATTAGGATCTTCAGATAAGCTCTATGAGATTAATCCGGAGCTTCAGTTGACAGCGAGGGAGGAAAGTATCGGAGGTACCCCCGCAAACAGGATGATCCACAGGGAGAGCAATCAACTGTTTATCGGACCATATGCCATTGATGCCAAAAGGAATGTAAGGGTAATACCATACGAAAGCATGCCGGGACGCCATACCGGTAATGCCCGCCATCTTTTCGAACCTGCCGGGAAGATTTATTACGGGACCATGGAAGAAGGCTTTTATGAGGTGGATGTAAATACCCTGAAGGTTAATACCTTATATAAAGACGGGAATGTTGTCCGTAAGGAGGGTCAGATGGCTCAGGAGAACTTAATGTTGCTTGGAGCACACGGCAAAGGACTCTATTCGGGACAAGGTGTAGTGGTATATTCAAACAATGGAGAAACTGGTCAGGCGGCCCTCGAACGTTTTGATATTGAATCCGGCGCGCTGTATGAATGGGATGGTTATGACTGGGAACTGGTTCGCCGTAACCAGTTCGTCGAAGTAACCGGTCCGGGAGGAATATACGGGAATACAAATCCAAAAACTGATCCCATCTGGACAACAGGATGGGACCATAAGTCGGTTCTGGTCGGTGTTCGTAATCCGCTAACCGGTTGGGATTTTTACAGGTTGCCTAAGGCAAGCAGTAGTTACGATGGCGCTCACGGCTGGAATACCGAATGGCCGCGGATAAGAAATATCGGAACCGGAGAAAATCCCGACTACCTGATGACAATGCATGGCATGTTCTGGCGATTCCCCGGAAACTTTACCTCTTTAAACAGTACAGGTATACGGCCAAGGTCAGCTTATCTAAAAGTTATAGGCGATTTTACCCGGTGGAACGATCATCTGGTATTTGGCTGCGATGATTCGGCACAACGTGAGTTCCTTAACAAGCGTAAGGCTAAAGGAGACATAGAGGGACCGGGACAATCCAACTCAAATCTATGGTTCACTCCTGTCAAACAGCCTGATCTACTCGGACCCGTTACAGCATCAGGATCTGTCTGGCTGGATGAGGAGATTAATGCAAATGAAGTTTCAGAACCTTTTTTGTTTGCCGGATGGAAAAAACGCAGTGCATGGATACTCAATGAAGGAAAGCAGCCGGTTGATTTCACATTCGAAGTGGACGCAAATGGTGCCGGGAAATGGACAAGTCTTGAAAGGATAACCCTGCCTGCCGGTTCATCTGCAGTCGTTCCATTTGAAGAGAACACATCAGCCGAATGGATCAGGGTGGTTGCCGGGAGCAATACAAAAGCAACGGTACACTTTACCTATGCAGATGAAGATGAAAGAACTAACCGTGCTGATCCTGTATTTATAGGGTTATCAGAAGTAGGAGAAGTTGTGTCAACAGGAGGATTATTATACGGACTCGGGGACGATCGTCGTGCCCTGGGTATCGCCGTTAATAAGATCAACGGATTTGATAGTGAATCAACAGGATATTATGAACTGAACGGAGACATGAAGCTTGTAAAAAAAAATGATGAAGAAACGCATTCCTTTATTAAAGAGAAGTTTGTGATCCCAAAAGATGCTGTAACCATTGACGAAGCCTCTGTGCTTATTGTTGACGATAAGGGTCGCCGCTGGCGTTTACCCATGGGGCATAAGGAGTTTACAGGACTTACAGCAGCAGGGGTTCTGCGTATCTGCCGCGAAGTAGCCACCGAACGGGATATGTTCAATTGTCATGGAACCTTCTACGAACTACCGGCTGAAAATGCCGACGGTTATGCCAAAATAAGGCCTATTGCTTCACATAATTTCCAGATCAACGATTATGCTTTATACAGGGGTATGCTGATCATCACAGGACTCAACACCAGATCAGGTAAAAAGAATCCTCACATAATTATTTCCGACGACGGTCAGGCAGCTGTCTGGGCGGGTGTTATTGACGATCTCTGGAAGATGGGCAAACCGACTGGCAAGGGAGGTCCGTGGAAAAACAGCGCAGTAAAAGAAGGGGAACCATCAGATCCATATTTATTCGGATTCTACGATAAGCGTAAATTATCCCTCTCGCATACAGTTGCCGGACCTGTCAGTTTTATGGTTCAGTTTCAGCCTGTTGGACATGGGCCCTGGATGACATGGGAAGTGTTTACTGTTGCGCCAGGGGAAACATTCAGTTATGAATTCCCCCGGTGGCTGGAAGCTCGATGGATAAGATTTATCGCCAGCAGGGATTGTACAGCAACAGCCTGGCTTGTTTATGATTAATTCACAAATGAACCAACTCCTGTGAATACGAGTTAAATTTTACCCCGGCCGGGGCCAGGGCTGTTACTACTTCAAATTTAAATTTTTCTTATCTTCATGATAAATAAAATCATACAATTATGGACCGAAGAAAATTTATACGCAAAACAGCTCTCACTTCGGCAGGTATTGGGATAACAAATATGATTCCCTCAAAGGCATGGTCATCAAAGGGATCACCAGCTGATATCCTGAATGTAGCTTTGATCGGATGCAGGAATATGGGCTTCGGTATCCTACAGCATCATCTTTCAAATCCCGGAGTCAATTGTGTGGCATTATGCGACATAGATGACAAGGTTCTGAATGACAGGGCAGCTGAAGTTCAGAAAACCTATAACCAGAAGCCGAAATTATTCAAAGATTTTCGCCAGTTACTGGAGCAGAAGGATATTGATGCAGTTATAATCGGCACTCCCGATCACTGGCACTGCCTTTTAACCGTTTTTGCCCTGCAATCCGGCAAGCACGTATATGTGGAGAAGCCGATGGCCAATACCATCACCGAATGTGCCATTATGGTAAAAGCCGCCGATTATCACAATAAACTAATTGTACAGGTTGGTCAGCAGCAACGGAGCGGATTCATTTTCCAGAAAGCCATTGAACTCATTAAAGGCGGTACTATCGGAAAACTTCGCCGGATAAATATCTGGGCTAATTTCGAATATGGTGTCGGACAGAGCATAGTGCCCGATGAACCCGTTCCTGAAGGCGTGGATTTTAATATGTGGCTCGGACCAGCACCTCAAAGAACATTTAACAGAACCCGTTTTCACGGATCATGGCGTCATTTCTGGGATTACGGCGGCGGCCTGATGTCAGACTGGGGTGTACACCTTCTCGATATTGCACTATGGGCCGGTGATATAAAAGAGCCACCTGAAAAAGTACTGGTTTACGGCGCTAATACATTTCCCGAACCGAGAAGCAGGGAAACATTCGATTCGATGACTATAATTTATCCGAAAAACAGTTTTGTTATCAACTGGGATATGACAGGAGGAATTGCCAGGGGGCCATATGATTCATCATACGGGCTTGTTTTCATCGGAGATCATGGAACAATCTTCGCCGATCGTTCAAAACTGATACTCTATCCCGAATGGGACGGTCAGGCAAAAAAACCGAAGACCGACGAATACAGGTATACTGAAGGCAAAGAATCTCACGGAGAACATGTGAAGAATTTCATTGAGTGCATCAGGAGTGGCAGCAAACCGGCCTGCCCTCCTGAAACAGCAAGGATTGCTGCCATGCATGTGCATATTCCGAATATTGCAGCACGTTGCGGAGAATCCGTACTGCTATGGGACAATACCAGCAACCGCTTCACCAACAGCGAAAAAGCAAACACTTTAATAACACCGGTTTACAGACAACCATGGGTATTACCTGAATATTGACAAAAATGATTACGCGCAGAAGATTTATATCCAGCACCGCAGCCTTAATTGCTGCTGTTTCGTTGCCAACTGACAGTCTCGATCTTCCTGCCAGAAAAAGATTAAAGCAATTTGGCTTTATTTCAGGAATCATCGGCAAGGAACTCAAAGACGACTGGAAAGCCGTTCTCAAAATGGCAGCCTCATTCGGATACACTGAAATCGAAACAGGAAGTTACCTGGGAGAATCGGCTGAGAGCTATCTGGCCTTTCTTAATGAAATCGGAATTAAGCCCATTGCCGGAGGAATAAATTTCACGGCCACCGATGAGGAACTAATGAAGAGCTTTGACCTGATCAGTAAGCTTGGGATGAAGATCGCCGTCACTTACTGGCCATGGTACACGGGTGGTCCGTTCGGCCTCGATGAATGTAAAAGAAGTGCTGAAAGGCTGAATACTCTGGGAAAGAAATGCCATGATAATGGTCTCTCTTTTTGCTGGCATAATCACGACAAGGAATTCATCCCTATGGAAAACGGCCTTCCATTCGATTACCTGATGGCCAGCACCGACAGCAATCTTGTCAAATGCGAGCTCGATATATACTGGGTCGCAAAAGGAGGAGCAGATCCTCTTTCAGTACTTAAAATGTACGGAGGACGATATATTATCCTGCACATAAAGGATATGGCCCCCGGCGAAGGAAAGGATTTTGAATGCCCGGGTAGCGGAATCATTGATTTTCGACCGATATTCAGGGAAGCCTATTCACAGGGCATTCAACACTATATGGTTGAACGGGATAATGTTCCGGATGGAATTACCTGCCTGAAATCGGCATCTGAATATCTGAAGAACCTTACATTTTGATAGATTTATTCTGCAATAAGATTTGGTGGTTATGCTTCCGATGAGCCGTTTTAAAACCTGATCACAACTCCTGCCGCTGCATAGTTAAACAGTGAGAAGTTGTAAACTTCATCGTTGTCAGCTCCGCCTTCGAGTATCCGGTAACCGGCCTTAATTCCGACTTTCTCTGAAACCATGTATTGCATGGCGACCAGAACATCCTCTGCCCTTCCCTGGGGGGCAGCAAGTGCGTCGCCATCAACCAGGAATGACAGTTTTTCACCGGCTTTCCATTCAGCATGAAAATTGATTATCGGAACAAATCCGACATTCGTCTTGATGCTTTCATCGGCAGCGGATAAAATCGCGACTTTTGCATCCCTGATTTTTGCTGTAAATCCCAGACCGAATTCAAATTTTGGCCTTTCGACAATATCATACCGGTAGGTCAGCCTGTAGGAATTGAATTTGTAGGTTCCCTCCAGAGGTGTACCGGCAGGAAAAATAACGCCTTCAAATGTCAGGTCACGGTTAAGACTGCCATCTGATTTTACTTCAAAAGGTGCATATAAAACCGAGAGATTATGACGGGTTCCAAACGTATACCCTGCGCGAACCCGGTAAAATACCTTAGGTGATGCATCAAGTTCCTCGCTCAGGGAAAACAAAGTTCCCTGATCACCCGGAATCCGGACATCATTATATCCCGAAAATACTACTCCGGACTCAAGGTCAAGAAATACCTGAGATTTGATTTCTGTTAAACCGGAAATTACCAGGACAATAAGAAGTGCTTTTAGTATTAAGAAGTGCTTTTTCATGTCAGAATTTTTAATTGTGTTAATCTAACAAAAAAACCTGAGAATAGTTCCGATGAATTACTGCCAAAGGATAGAAAATATACATAGGTGTACCTTAATCAATTAAAATTAAGGCAGAAGACAGGGCCAGCACCAAGATGTTCTTTGTTCTGAAACTGAATGAGAGACTCCTTTTAAAAGCCTCCGGCTTTTAAGCCCAATGTCCCCTGGCATCATGAATGAAGCAGGTTCATTTCGATAAAGCCTCCGGCTTTTAAGCCCAATGTCCCCGGTATCATGAATGAAGCAGGTTCATCGGGATAAAGCCGGAGGCTTTGAAGTCCAATGTCCCCGGTAACATGAATAAAGCAGGGTCATCGGGATAAAGCCGGAGGCTTTGAAGTCCAACCCGGTAACATGAATAAAGCAGGTTCATCGGAATAAAGCCGGAGGCTTTGAAGTCCAATGTCCCCGGTAACATCCGGGGTGGCAGGAGCTTTCTGTGTCAACCCCGGAGTGGGTTGAAGAAAGATTATTATGGCGTCAGATTTCCTTCAACACCTCCGGTGTTGACCAAACACACTAACACTCCACCATGGATGGGACCATGGATATTGGACTTTGATGCCTCCGGCATCTCAACAAAGCC
>JAWOJJ010000054.1:0-10575 GCA_046481675.1 Bacteroidales bacterium
TTTTCCTTAAGTTTCGCCACAAAAATATTGCCCATTGACCAATAAATATAAGCTTGTCCGTCTTTGTCGATAAAGATGTTCGGGTCGATCCCCGGCAGGTTTTTTATTGGCTCGGGTTCTGGCACATAAGGGCCTTCGGGTTTGTCGGCAATGGCCACGCCAATGCCAAACATCCTTCTGCCGTTGACTTCTTTGGTGCCATTGGCAGGAAAGTAAAAATAGTATTTCCCGTTCCGGAAGATGCAATCGGGTGCCCACATGCTGTATGATGTGGAATCAACCCAGGGTACCTTGTTCTGGCTTACAATAACACCGTGATCAGTCCAGTCGGTTAGATTGTCTGATGAAAACACATGATAATCCGCCATGCAAAACCAGCCCGGACGCCCCATGCCCTCTTTGGCAAGAATATCATGGGAAGGAAACAAGTATACTTTTCCGTTAAAAACACGTGCCGATGGATCGGCTGTGTACTGGTCCCTGATGATCGGATTCTGGGCTGATACCTGGATGATCAGCGCGAATAGCATTGCTGAAAGCAGGTAAAATCGCGACTTAAAACTTGTGTTGTATTTCTTCATCATGTTTTAGATAAATAGTTATATAATGACAAATGGGATGCTGCCGGAATACCCACAGGATGACTTACGGGTAATCCTTCCGCGAACATACCCTGTTTAACAAATGGACATATCAATCAATAAATACAAATCCCCCGTTTTCAGGAATGGTCACGTCAATCTGCTGTTTTTTATTCAGTTTCGTAAGGGTAACGCTTCCATTCAATTCCTTACTGTCACTGAACAATTTGATTTCCTTACCACCCTGGATCATAGGCAGGTTCAGTTTCAATTTCAGTATGCCTTTCTGTGCACTTACTCCTGCCACGTACCACTTATCGGCATGCCGGCGGGCAATTACCACATACTTTCCCGGGTAGCCGTCAATAAACCGAACTTCATCCCACAAAACCGGAACATTTTTCATAAAGCTGATGGCCCATTCAGGAGCATCGGTAAGATTATTGGGTGCCAGGGCAAAGTGTTGAACACCGCTCTGAAAAAGAATTGCTGTTGCCAGGGCAAATACATCAGATGTGATCCGGTGGCCGCCCCACATTTCACCGCTGTTTTTACTGTTGTAATATTTATTCAGCGCACTTCCGCCAAAATCCATGCTTCCGATGGTGTTCCGGATAAACGGGTGCAGGCAGGCATTGAAAGCCTCAGCATCGCAATTTTCCTGGGCAAAATGCAGGTTCTCACTGGCCCTTACTGCCTCACTAGACGCAAAATTGGGGAACATACGCTCCCATCCGCGTGGAACGGTGCATCCGTGAAAGATCACCATGAGGCCATAATCATTGGCATCGAAAAGGATATCCTCGTACAGCTTCATGGTCATCTGCTTGTCGCCGCCAAAAAAGTCCACCTTGATACCGCGTATGCCGATGCTTTTCATCCAGGCCATCTCCTTCCGCCGGGAAATCGGGTTATCCATGATTCCTTTCGGACTCTGGGGCGCATCATTCCAATAACCATTGGAGTTGTACCACAGGAAAAGTGCTACTTTTTTAGCTGCGCCATATTGAGCCAGCTCTGCTATTTTATCGCGACCTATTTGTGTATCCCACAGGGCATCTACCAGTACCGATTCATAGCCCATGGCGGCGCTGAAATCGATATAGCGTTTTTGTTCGTCAAAATTGGTGCTTTCATCCATACCAATAATCCAGCTCCATGAGCCGCGTCCATACTGATATTTTGTGGAAGCTTCATAAAGCGGTTCTACGAGATCAAAGGCGATGGTGGTCTCCACTATGGGTTTCAGCGTTTCACCCAGGGTGATGGTACGCCAGGGTGTATAACCCGGAAGCGAAATTCCCGGAGATACTGTGCCATTGCCATTGTTTTCACCTGGCATGGGAAATCCAATAGTATACAAACCATTGGGGTGACCCATTAACCGGCTGCCACAATAAGTGCTTCTTACGCCTGTTTCAGAAATCAGCATCCAACCCTGATCCTGTAACCGGAACAAACAGGGAAAGGTATACCCTTCACCATAGCCGTTTTGCCCTATTGGTGCATCGGCAGTATAAGAAGTCTCATAACTCGGCATAGTGCGGGCAAAACCAACCATGGGCTTGCTTTGCGGACAAAGGAAAGTGGTAGTACTGTCAGGTAAAACAAAACCTGTTGCTTCTTGCTCAACAATGCATACCAACCGTTCACCCTGCGGGAAAACCTGATACCGAAATGCCACGTCGTTATTACTTACCCGGAATATCACATCAAACAAGGCTTTTCCTTCTTTCAGAAAAGTAAACACCCCTTCCCGTGCTGTATAGTTAACATTGCTGTTTTTTATGTTGGGAAGCTGATAGCTGGTTTCAATTTCTAATGGACTTTCTTTCTCCAGCATGGTTAACTCACGGGTGAAATCACCAAGATCTGTTTTCAAACCAAGGGGTGAGTTTTTCAGAAATGGCTTGCCATCATAGGTAACCTGGTATACAGGAAGTCCGTTTTCTGCCGAAACCGTAACAATCAACCTGCCATTGGGACTACTAACCTGGTTTTCGATGGCCCTAATATTACCAAGGGTTAGGGCAAGTGACAGAGCAAGAAAACTTAATTTTTTCATAACAGAAAACTTAGTTGAGTAGGGTTACTTCAAAAAGGAAACTTCTTCACTGATATGAAAATAGTCAAAATCAGCATGACCACCCGTTAATTTCGTGTTATAATTGAAAAGTCCGAACCGATAGCCCATGAAATGCTCCATTAATGTGTATTCCATTTTGAGTTCGTTTCCGATGGTCTTCCAATCTTTACCATCCATACTAAAATAGAAATAGCCCCGGTCAGCACGGTTTCTGAAATCACATTCCGCTTTCAGGTACACTGTTTTCTGGGTAAGGGGAACACGTTGCATTTCTATTGGTTTTCGCGTATCGGCATTAACCATGACTATGAACGGATTCCCGTTCTCCATGCGAACCCCCACCAATCCGTACTTTTTCTGTAACAAACAAAGGCCTGCAAAACCGCCTTCTTCCAGACCGCTGATATCAACAAGTGTTGCACCCGAGCATACCGGTCCGAACGTACGCTGCGTAAGCGTATTCCGGGCCATTTCAAAAGAAGTGTCAATTCTTCCGGTTGTCAGTCGCAGAAATCCTTTGCGGGCGGTAACCGACCAGAGTTTGTTGTTGGGGTTGTGATTCCACTGCCATACCAATGGCAACGGAGCATCCTTTTTTTTGCGCTGGAATTCGTCACTGGCCACAATACCCGGGATTAAGCCCTTGCTGGCCGGCAGGTTCAGTTTTTCAGGCACCTTTCCTTCGACACCCAGAACCGGCCATCCATCCTCCCATTTCATGGGCACCAGGTAAGGAATGCGACCAACCGAGCCGAAATCGCGGAACAGGTAGGCATACCAGTTACCCTCGGGTGTGTCAATAATTCCGCCCTGAGCCACACCCAGATCCTGTAAAACAAGCCGGCCTTCATAGGGACCGGTTATCTTATCGGCCCTGTGCACAACTACAGTGCGCATGCCGCCCCTGGGCCAGGTGATGTTGAAAAGATAGTATTTGCCATTGACCTGGAATAGCTGCGAGCCTTCGGCCCCGAGCATAATATTGTCACCTGCAGGTGCACTGGCATTCTCTATGAGCACCCGGTCTGTTCCGGGTTTCACTCCTGAAAGATCCTCTTTTAATTCCACTATGTTGAGTCGGCCGGCACCGTATATCAGGTAAGAACGGCCATCATCATCGAAAAACAGTGTATTGTCATGAAATGAAGGAGCAAATGAAATCTTTGTCCAGGGACCTTTTTCGATGTTCTTTGTGGAATAAATATAGGTTTTTCCGGTAGTGGCCGTAAAAGTAGAAACATAGTAGGTATTGTTGTGATACCTGATACAACTGGCCCACGACCCTCTGCCATAGCTGCTTTTCCCGTTGTTAAGATTCAATGAATCCACATCATCCAGTATATCATAGGCATAATTTACCATTTGCCAGTTTACCAGGTCGTTTGATTTCATAATGGGAACACCGGGACTCATGTGCATGGTGGTGCTGCTCATGTAATAGGTGGTTCCCACACGAATCATCGACATGTCAGGCACATCGGCATAGATGATCGGGTTTTTCGCTTGCTCTGTCTGACCCGAAAGCAGGATAAGATGAGCCGATACAACCAAAATGGCTAATACGAAAAAAAATCTTCTTACCATCGCTATCTCATTATTATAAATTTCTTTGTTGCCACAAATTCATTGGCTTGAAGCCTGTAGTAATACGTGCCATTCGGAAGCTGTTTCGCATCAAATTTTACGGTATAGGTTCCTGCCTGCTTGTTCATGTTCTCAATGGTCTCCACTTCCCTTCCGGCGGCATCAATTACTTTGACACTTACCTTGGCATTTAAAGGAATTGAATAGGTAATGTGGGTGGAGTACCTGAAGGGATTGGGATAATTCTGATCCAGCCTGTAACCCTCAAAGTTATATTTTCCTGTTTCCACACCAGTAATAACTGCATCTGTAACCAACTCAATACCGACATTTAATCCCAGGTTTCTGGAATATTGCTTGTCGTTTGCATTGTTCCAGTGTTCATGGGTACCCAGACTTTTTAAATGAATTCCATCGCCATCCGGATCATATTTGATACCCACGGGCCACAAGGTAGTATCGGATGCCTGATGCAAATAATCATCGGTAGCCGGTTTCTGAGGATAAGTGCCTGCACCGTCTCCCGGGTTGCGGGCTGCCGTAAATTCCGACCGCAGGAAATCATAACCGACAGATTCAATTGCAACCGGATCAAGTGAAGCAAAAACAGATGACATCCAATCATTATTAAAAGGAGCCATGTAGAATTTTTTCGGAAAACTGATTTCCTGGTCAGCTGCCCATAAGGCATCCATTAAATAGAAAAGTGTTTTTCCTCCAAGCAGAGGATGCCCCATAATATCAACCTGAACCCGGTACATTCCGTAATCTGTTCGGCTTACGCCCGGCTTATTGGGTGTTTCTTCAGGATCAACCAATCCGTTATGCAGGTGCGATGCATCTGCACGGGTATGTGAGCCAAAATGATTCTTTGCAAACATGGTCACTCCGGCACGCTTATGACCTTTCAGCACCGGAATGTTCAGTATGTATTCAGCATCTTCAAAAACGGTATACAAATAATCGCTTGTTACTGCAGCGCCACCTGGCCTGGAGGCATCCCAAACATTCTCGCGAAGTATTGTTCCTTTGTCTGAATAGAATATTCTGGCAGTGGTGCTGGCTACAGCCTGTTCTCTCCCCAACGATGAATAATTATCGTGACTCACATAATGAACATCGGGAAATTCGCTGTGCCACAAATCATAACAATGTTTATAGGTATTTCTGAGCGGGTCACCGATATAAATATCATCCTGAGCAACCCCGACGACATTAACCAATTGTCTCAATAAAGCAATGATAACGTGCGGTGATGTCTCAGAAATGCCATATGCATAGTTGGCAACAACAGATAAATCGGAAGTGTTGTAATTACCACCCCAGCCACTTACGTTGTTGATTTTAATAAATATTTTCTCTCCCGGGCTATACACCACACTACCTTTTCCTCTTGTATTGTTGTGATATTTAAAAATTGCATCCCATGAATCCTGGTCATTTGCCTGGCCTGTCAATATTCTTATTGCCTTGCTCACCATGCTGTCGATAACTTCCTGGTCGTTGTTTTCATCCATCCACCAGGCATGACCAACTGAAGTCGGATTGCAATTTTCATTTGTCGCATTTGGATCATGAATCCACACTACCCTTCCCGGGAAAATACCCTTTCCCTCACCGGTTGGTGCATTGGCTGTATGAATCGAATTCTGAAGAACGACATCGGCATTATTGGAATTGTCTGTAACCAGGTAAGTGCCGGTAAAACCGAAGACCAAAATTGCCCCGGTCATAAAATACGGGGAAAGGAATAGTTTCTTTTTGGTTTTCAGAAAGGTTAAAGCTGATGCGGCAAGAATCGCAAAGTAAACCAAAAATCCGGATGCCAGCGGGGTTGCGGCTTTTATGCAGGGATATGTTACCCTGCTGGGCTTTGGAATTACACGAAAAGCAATCCAGATTAAAGCAGCCAAGCCTGCAATTGGAAACAAAATCTTGTAGAATCCCCCGGGCACAATAAAACTCCTTATTTTACCTGTTTTAGGGCATATTTTTACGAATTTTTGAAAGAATGCATTTGTCATCGTCTCGTTTTTCAAATAAATACTACTACTGTAATGAATCGAAAAGTAAGTATTTTTTAAGCAAATCAGGCATTTGTATATGCCTTTAATTGTTCAGATTAATGAATATTCAATCAGGTTTTCGTTTTTATTCTGATCACTGTCAATGACATTGCCGGGACTTTGTAATCAAATTTTTTTGTGATTTTCAGTGAAGAAACCTTCGGAACCACCTTTGACGGATTGTCAATAGTATTTTCTGCATCAGCTGCTCCGGTAAGCACAGTTTGTTCAGCCAGTGCCTGTATATTATTAAACCCGGAAAGGTTGACCTTCATGATCTTTTCATCACTTCCGGCATTAACCAGTTTCAGGATGACATCCCCGGTTTTGCTGTCGGTTATACACGAGGCAGCCAATAGCGTATCCTTCTGATCTTTCAAAATGACCTGGTCGAAATACCGGTCACCCTGGTTTACTGAGAACAATTTCTGTACATAATAATTCGGAGTGGGACAAATGGTTACATTGTCGAAGAAGATCATATCCGTTTTCCATTGAGTAAAACCCTTTTTGGCCAGCAATGGGGCATAAGAAGCCATTTTAACCACATCACCATTGCGCTCGAGTGCTGCCATGTATGCTGCTTCAGCAATGGCATTGCGTACCTGGTTACCCCATGAGGCATATTCGCCTAAGTAAACCTTGCCTTTAGAGCGATCGTACTTGTCGTACCGGTACTGGTTGGCCAGGAACCAATCGGGCTGCGCGTAATAATGCTCGTCAACAATTGGAATCTTCAGTTCGTTGGCAATTTCCCAGCCTTTGTCGAAGTCCTTTCCGCTATGGAAAGGGCCTGATGTGCCAATTAATGTAATCTCGGGATGTTTCTCTTTAACTTTATTGCAAATCATACGGAAACGCTCTTCAAATTCAGGCGTCATTTTGTCTTCGTTACCAATGCCAAGGTATTGAAGATTAAAAGGAGCGGGGTGGCCTGCTGCAGCACGTTTAGCGCCCCAAGTGGATGTTGCCGGGCCATTTGCCCATTCAATCAGGTCGAGTACCTCCTGAATATACGCATCCATTTCAGACATGGGGAGTGCTTTCTGGCCCGCACCACCAATAACATGTGTGCCTCCTGAATTCTGGCAACTTACGGCAGCAGGCAATACGGGTACCGGCTTTGCGCCTATATCTTCACAGAATTGGAAGAATTCGAAATAGCCCAGACCGGCTGTTTGGTGGTATCCCCATATGTTGCGCTGTGCTTTGCGCTGCTCAAGAGGGCCAATGGTGTTTTGCCAGCGGTACATATTGTTCAGGCTGTTGCCGTGAACGAGGCAACCACCCGGGAACCGGATAAAACGCGGCTGCAAATCGGCCAGTTTCTGAGCCAGGTCGGCGCGCAAACCATTGGGGCGGTTTTTAAACGTTTTTTCAGGAAAAAGCGAAATCATGTCCAGCGCCACTTCGCCACTGGTTTTTGCAAGAACAATCAGCGAAGCACTGTCGCTGTTTGCTGTTGCTGTTAATTGTGTTTCGTATTTATGCCATGAACCTGCGGCAACATTCAATTTACTTTGTGCCAATACTTCCCCTTTTTGCGTCTGAAGGCTAACCAGGAAATCCATTGATTCCCCGGCAAGCAATTTAGCAAATAGGGATAAATTATATTTTTCACCTTGTCGAACTACAATACCATCAAATCCGTAATTTTTCAACCCAACCCCCGGCTCAATATCAGCTTTAACTTGTGGATAATCGCCTATGAACTCGGCAACCATCACCACATAATGCGGATTATTGGGATGGATGGGTGCTTTTGTTTCCACACTTATCTGGCCCAGTGAATGGCCGGGTACGATAAATTCCCAGTAAGAAAAGGGGTTCCAACCGCGTCGTTCCTCAGGGTTGTATTCAAACGAACGGTTTTGAACCAACTCGGCATACAAACCGCCATCGGCTGCATAATTGATATCCTCAAAAAACAGTCCGAAAAGGTCGGAACTGATTTCTTTTCCTGCCTGCTTTGTCTGTGCGTATATTGCCGGCGAAACCAGCAAGAATGCTGCAGCGAATATCCAAGCCCGATGTGTTCGTCCGTGCATTTTTTTCTCCAACAGCCTATTCAATAGTTTCATTTTTATTGCATTGAAGTTGTTTAATTATTGACCTATTGTCCCGGGCTGGCATCGTTAGCGGCAGTAGCATACAAACCAATTAAACACCCTGTAAAACCGCCGGCTACGTTAGTTGAAAGAATATCACCGGAAACAGTGCCCCCGAGGTTTACAAAGTCGGTTCCATTAACGGAATAATTAAACGTGTAGTTGTCACCTGAAGCCTTTACCTGCAACTGAACCGGATTTTTAATATCTATCGGAGTGCTTGCCAATACTTTCGATTGTCCTTTTTCTGTTCTTTCCAGCAACAGGTAATAAGTTTTGTCTTTTTTTGTAATACCAAAAACGTAATTGAATCTTTCGCTTTGCAGACAAACAATGCCGGCCAGTTCCTTTTCCGACGCAGGCTTGCACTGAAGTGCAGTTGTAAAGGAGAAACCGCTGTGTTGCTGGCGGTAAAAAAGCGTGGAGGTCGGTTTCACTTCCTTGATGTTGGTTTGAAACGGATTGATCTGCAATCCATTTTTGTTTACCGAGATAAAATTCTCACGGGGGCCCCTTAGTCCTATCCACCTGTAATCGAGCCTATCAGAAGTGAAATCTTCTGTATAGGTAAAGTTGCCATTGGGCAGAAATCCCTCTTGCCCTGTTTTGTTTTCGGCTACTCCCCCCGGCATTTTCAGCTTGGGTTCCAGCGGCACAAGCCCGTTTTCAAAGACGGGGAATTCACCGGTCCAGTCAACAGGTAAAATAAAGGTTTCTCGCCCGATATTTACCCTGTCCTTTTCATTCGGACGAATGGCGAGGAATACGCCATAATACTTCCCGTCGGGTCCTGGCACCAGGTCGGCATGACCGGCCCAGTCCACTTTATTGGCCCGGTCTTTTGGGAAATACCGTTGGGTCAGGATGGGATTATTGGAGGCCGGTTTATAAGGACCTTTGGGGCTGTCGCTTACAAAAATCACTTCACTGTGCCAGTCACCGGTACCGCCTTCGGCGCACATCAGGTAATATTTGCCGTTTTTCTTGTAAATATGAGGTGCTTCAATCCAGATGGGTTTCTTTGAAAGATCAACGCCGCCGTCAACAATAATTTTATCGGTTCCGGCAATAACCTGATCTTTTTCCATGTCATATTCCCAGATTTTAATCACCCGGTGTCCGTCATACAATTCCTTGCCTCTGTCGGGTGCATCATTGTGAATGACATAGCCCTTTCCGTTATCGTCAAAAAATAACGACGGATCAATGCCGTTGAAATTCAGCTTGAACGGATCGCTCCAACCTTGCAGCGGGTCTTTTGTTTTTACAACGATATTACCAAAACCTCCTGAAAACTGGGTTGTAATCATGTAGAAGGTTTCATTGTTCGTGTTATAGATAATCTGGGGGGCATAAACTCCCGCGCTGATGCCGCAATCCTCTACTTTCAGCTGCGAAGTGCGGTCGAGCACATGACCAATCTGTTTCCAGTTCACCAGGTCGTTGGAATGAAAGATGGGTACTCCCGGGAACATGGCAAATGACGAACATATTAGGTAGTAATCATCTCCTCTCTTGGAAATACTCGGATCGGGATAACACCCTTGAAGAATGGGATTGTAAAACTCCCCGGGTTTCAAAGGAAAATTTTTATAAACCTGGTCATCACCCTGGTATACCACATGGGAAAAAACCGGGGCATTTTTGATTGCTTTTCCTTTGGTTGCTTTTTGAGCATGCACATTACATATTGCAACAAAAGCAATGATAACAGCCAACAAAGACGTTTGTAGTGACCTCAAAAAATTGTATTTATTCATGGTTCTTTTCATCTGTTTATTTTTTTATTTAAGCCTGGATCTTTGCGAGCTTGTGCGCCACCGGCGCGACCTCGTTGCCGAAACAGCCGTCCACGGCCTTCGCGGAGGCCAGATGATGACTCGCGGGACATACTCCGCATATCCTTGACGTCAGCCGCGGCAGTTCCTCGATCGGCCTGCCGACGACAAAACGTTCGAACCCGCGCAATTCCGGAATCTGGAAGAAGGTGTCCTTGACCGCCCCGTCGTCATCGAGAAAAATCTCGATTTTGCCGTGGCCTTCAAGACGGGTGATGGGATCGATGCTGATCTTCCGGCTCATGACTGGTGACTCCTCTGCAGGAAGGAGGACGGCACGGAAAAACGGGACAGCGTGGCGGTAACATCGGG
>JAWOJJ010000139.1:0-3589 GCA_046481675.1 Bacteroidales bacterium
AATAAGTCGCTAATTTTGCAGCCGGTAAACCATCATGAAATTCCACGTCATACACCCAACCGGATTCCTGAAAAACTACATCAGGCATTATTGCTTCATGGAGTCGGATCTGCATGAGGGGGATGTCACCGAAAGGGTGATTCCCGCCGAAAACATCCAGCTCATGTTTCACTACAGGAATCCCTTTGTAGTTTGTCATACCAACAACATGCTCAGAAAACAACCCCGGTCGATTATCAGCGGGTTGTGCAATTCATTTTCGGATGTTTCCACCAACGGCAATGCAGGTGTGGTTTTTGTCAGCTTTTTTCCAACCGGGGCATGCCAGTTCTTCAATTTCCCCCTGTCTGAAGTGGAAAACCTGAGCGTTGA
The DNA here is from genome assembly GCA_046481675.1 of Bacteroidales bacterium. GTDB lineage: Bacteria > Bacteroidota > Bacteroidia > Bacteroidales > UBA10428 > UBA5072. The sequence goes on from JAWOJJ010000139.1 coordinate 373, forward strand.
CCTGTGCGATCTATTAAAGGAAGAAACAACACGGATTGAAGAAGATTTATCCAATACCTATACCCTGACAGGGAAGGTAACGGTTATTGAAGAATTCTTAGCCCGGCGGTTTGCGCCAATTGCGTCCTATGATCAAAAAATAATAAATAAGGGAATTGATCTGATTAAATGCTGCAAAGGACAAATCTCAGCCACATCTTTGGCCGAAGACCTGTCTGTTACCACAAAAAGTCTCGAAAGAAAGTTTTCGCATTACCTGGGCAAAACCACCAAACAATTGGTCAAGCTGATCCGTTTTCAACAGGTATTGCAGGATTTCAGTTATCATAAACATATCACGCTGACTGAAATTGCTTACAGGAATGGCTATTACGATCAGTCGCATTTCATCAGGGATTTCAAAACACACTCCGGATTCACCCCCAAAGAATTCATTACCAGGTATCCCGGCTTCAGCCTGCATGCCGAGTCGTGTTAAGCTCAGGTTGATTAAAAATGTCTGTTTTTTACAATTTTGCCGATTGCGATCACAATATTTTTGCCGCAAATAACTAATCACTCCATGAATCAAAATCCAATCATCGTAAAAAATGCACACACCAACAATCTCAGGAACATTGACATTGAGATCCCCAAGCACAAACTGGTAGTTTTCACCGGGGTTTCAGGATCGGGAAAATCATCGCTGCTTTTTGACACCATTTATACCGAAGCGCAGCGGCAATTAATCGAAACCTTCTCAACTTTTGCCCGCACCCGCATGCCCAAACTGTCACGCCCGGATGTTGACGAAATCCTGAACCTGTCGACTGCCATTGTCATCGATCAGAAACGAATGGGCAACAACCTGCGGAGTACGGTAGGAACGGCAACCGAAGTAAACACGTACCTGCGCCTGCTTTATTCGAGGGTTGGAAAGCCTTTTATTGGCCCGTCGTTTTACTACTCATTCAACCATCCCGAAGGCATGTGCCCGCATTGTCACGGACTGGGTAAACAAATCAAAATCAATCTCGACCTGTTTCTGGACATGGAAAAATCCATCAGGGAGGGTGCCATCAACCATCCGCACTATAAAGTGGGCGGGTTCCTATGGAAAGAACTGGTAAGCCTGGGTATAGTGGACCCTGACAAACTCTTAAAAGATTTTTCTGAAACAGAACTGGACGTCTTGTTGTATGCCGAGCCATTTGCCATTAAGGATGCCAAGGAAAAACTGTCATATAACCGGAACTTCGAAGGCATTGCCCGCAAGCTAGAAAAAGCAGTTTCTTCAAGGGCCGATGACGAAACTGCCGAAGAAGAAAAGAACGCCTATACCCGGTTCTTCATTTACAAACCCTGTGAACACTGCGGTGGCACACGGCTGAACGAAAGGGCCAGGAGTGTCAGCATCAACGGCATGACCATCGATCGGATTTGCAGCATGGAACTGCTGGATGTGCTGCCCTTTCTGACAGAAATCCATGATGAAATCTCAACACCTGTGTTGCGGAAAGCACATTTTTTACTGCAGCAACTCATTGAAATTGGCGTGGGTTACCTGTCGCTCGACCGTGCCGTGAGCACGCTGTCGGGTGGTGAATCGCAACGGGTGAAAATGGCGAAGCAACTCGACTGCAACCTGGTAGATATGCTCTATGTGCTTGATGAGCCTTCCATCGGACTGCATCCGCGCGATACTGACAACCTGATGCAGATACTCTTCCGCATGAAAGAAAGGGGCAATTCGGTATTTGTGGTAGAACACGATCCTGATATTATCCGTGCCGCAGAATGGATTGTTGACATGGGTCCGCGTGCCGGAAAACTGGGAGGAACTGTGGTTTATAACGGTGAACCGGAAGGGTTGATGCATACACAAAGTCTTACCGCCGAATACCTGCAAAAAAAGGGATCGGCTGCTTACCGGAGAAAAAACGCCGGTGACTTTTATGAAATCAGGAATGCCACGGCCAACAACCTGAAAAATGTGTCGGTGAAAATTCCCAAAGGAGTATTGACATGCGTAACAGGTGTGGCCGGTAGCGGTAAAAGCAGCCTGATTCACGAATGCTTTGCTAAGGAACATCCCGAAGCAATTGTTATTGACCAGTCACCTATTGGGAAGTCTTCTCGCGCCAACGCCGCTACCTATATCGGTGTATTCGACCTGATCCGGAAAGAATTTGCGGCTGCCACAAACAGCGATGCCTCCCTGTTCAGTTTCAACTCAAAAGGGGCTTGTCCCAAGTGCAACGGACAGGGCGTGTTAACTTTTGAACTCCATTTTCTCGACTCGGTGAAAACCATTTGCGATGAATGTGAAGGGAAACGCTATCATGCCGAAGTGCTGGAACTGAAATTCGGGGGCAGAAACATTGCAGAAGTGCTGGACATGACGGTGAACCAGGCATACGAGCATTTCACCGCTCCAAAAATAAGAAAACACCTGAAGCTGTTGCAACAGGTTGGCCTGGGCTATCTGAACCTGGGACAATCACTAAGCTCTTTATCGGGCGGCGAATCACAACGTCTGAAAATAGCCACTGAATTGCAGAAAGACGGTAATATCTATATCATGGATGAGCCCACAACGGGACTTCACATGTCGGATATTGACAATTTCTATACCATTGTCAAATCGCTGGTCGACAACAACAACACCGTGGTCATCATTGAGCACAACCTGGATATCATCAGGCATGCCGACTGGATCATTGACATGGGTCCCGAAGGCGGAAAAAAAGGCGGAGAGCTGCTGTTTCAGGGTACGCCCGAAAACCTTGCTCATTGCGAACGATCGGTTACCGGGAGGTATTTGAGAAGGGTGATGGGGCCGGGCTCCTAACTGAATTTCTCGCAGATTTTCGCGGATTGAGCAGATTTTCGCGGATTTATTTCTTCGTTCAACTGAGTGTCTACAGGCGTTCGGCGTAGGCTGTGCCCATTGCCGTCAAGCAAAGGATGCATATTGTTGATATTCTTTCATTTGTACATACTTACTTCAATATTATTGCACTTAAGGCTGAACGAAGCGATGTCCCCCGCTTTAAAATCCAATCCACCTTACTATCTTAGCATCTTATAAGTTGAACATTACCATATGCCCTTGCAAATCCAAAAAACCCATCCTGCAGAGGTTGCAGGCATGAGAAAAAAATACCTCAATTCACTGGTAAAATTCCAGGATGTCTACCTCGAATTTGTGATTCGTGATTCGGCATGCTATAAATTA
>JAWOJJ010000085.1:0-6338 GCA_046481675.1 Bacteroidales bacterium
TGCCAGGACCTTTGGTTCTGGGATTCGGAAAAAGGAAAAATTACTTTCGATCCGGGCAGGTATGTCTTTGAGATAGGTGCATCATCAAGAGACATCAAAGGACAGGTGGAAGCACTTATGACCGGCAGTTACAACCCTGTGTTGACCACGGTTGTTGCCGAATGCGACAGGGTGGTGTTAAGACCCGGAAATGTTGTGCAGACAAGTGTTACGGCAAGCATGTCGGACGATAGCTTCTACGATATCGCAAAAGCTCAGATTGTTTATAAAAGTAACAATCCGCTGGTTGCCACAGTTGACGAAAAGGGCAGGGTAACAGCTGCAGGCGTTGGCGTTGCATCGATTTATGCTTATGTTACAATTGACGGGACAACAGTTTCAAACAGTTACCCCATTAAGGTTATGCCCGATTTGAATCCCAAATCAGTTACAATTAACGGGAAAAAAATACAGGGTTTCGATAAAGATGTAAAAGCGTATAGTTACCTGCTGAAAAGCATTTCAAAAATACCGGTAGTGAAAGCTGAGGCCTTGGGCAACGGTATTTCTGTTGAGATTGAACAAGCCAAAGCAATACCGGGAACTGCTACAGTCCATTTGATTGACGATATCACCCTCGAGAAGAATGTTTACTATCTGAATTTTGATGCAGAATCGGTAAGCGATGAATTCAATGGCGGCGCTGTTGACTCCCGGTGGGAATGGATTCGTGAAAACAAAGCAGCCTACAGTTTAACCCGGAAAGCAGGTTCACTAACCATTACAAGTGAAACGGGAGGTGTTCTGGAAGCTACAAACAATGCGAAAAACATATTGCTGCAAAGTGCCAACAACGACTGGACAATTGAAACCCGGCTGGTTTGTTCCAGAACTCCGTCTCAGCCCGAAAATGCCGGAATCCTGGTTTATCAGAACGATGATAATTTTGTGAAACTTATGTTCAGGGCAGTGATTAAAACAACCCGGGCCAGGGGAGTGCAACCCGGTACAATCGACCTGGTTATGGAAGAAAACGGCATTGCAAAATCCCTGGCAACATTCAACCTCAGAAATGAAGTCATTGGCGACAATGCACTGACTCTCAAACTGGAGAAAAAAGGAAGCAACTACACTGCTTATTATTCAACTGACGGGAAAACTTTCGAATTGCTTGGAACCGCCGGTATGTTGTTAAAAGACATCAGGGCCGGCCTGATTGTATGCGATGGTATCGTAACCCAATACATGAAAAGCACTTTCTGGTTCGATTCTGATGCAACAAAGCCAGACACGCCTTTTGATGTTTCGTTCGACTACTTCCGTATAAAGAACAGCGGATTAAAATAGTTACCAGACAATTTTAAAAAACCAGATATGAAAAATCTATTATTAGTATTGCTGCTCATGTCAATTTGCACAGTGGGGTTTACTCAGGAAACCGTTTATCCTGCCGGAACCTTACCGGCATCAACCAACATTTTAGGCGCCGATTATCCCCGGATCGACTCTCTGAGCAGGGTACACTTCCGACTTAGTGCCCCTGATGCAACAAGCGTTTCAGTAAGTCTTGGCAATGTTCCGCTTACAAAAGGCGAGGATGGTTTCTGGACAGGCATAACCAAGCCCCAGGACCCGGGCTTCCATTATTACACACTTAAAATTAATGGCGTGGATGTAGCCGACCCGTCAAGTGAGTCCTTTTTTGGTGCAGGTCGGATTATGAGTGGTATGGAAATTCCTGAAAAAGGCGTTGATTTTTACGACATCAAAAATGTTCCCCATGGAGAGGTTCGTTCATTCTACTATTGGTCCTTATCGTTCGGCGAAACCCGCCATGCCTATATCTATACCCCACCCGGTTACGACAAGGATATAAAGAACCGCTATCCGGTTCTTTATTTGCAACACGGGATGGGTGAAGACAGGCGTGCATGGCCAAATCAGGGCCGCACAAATTTCATTCTCGACAACCTGATTGCAGAAGGCAAAGCCTTACCCATGATTGTGGTGATGGAAGATGGAGGAATCTCCAGAGGTTTTGGGACACCTATCCGCGATAAATCCGGCAAAATACTGTCCCGGCCGCAAGGTCAGGGCCCTGGCCGTCGGGGCGGTCCCGGACAGGGTCCTAATTTCTGGGACGAATTTACCGAAACAATTATTACCGACCTGATACCTGCTATCGATGAACATTTCAGAACCTTAAGCGACCGCGCTTATCGTGCTATAGCAGGTCTTTCACTGGGAGGTACTCAGACTTACCAGATTTCACAGGCCAACCTGGATAAGTTCGCCAATATTGGTGTTTTCAGCGCCCCATTCGGATTCCCCGGCATTGAAACAGGATATAAGGGTTTGCTGGCAAAGCCGGATGAATTTAACAAACAGGTGAAAGTTTTCTTCATCAGCATGGGTTCAAAAGAAGGTCCGAATACAGGACGCACCATCCACGAGACGCTAGATAAAGCAGGTATAAAAAATGTGTATTACGAAGCGCCGGACACTGCTCATGAATTTCAGACCTGGCGTAAAAGCCTGCATCTTTTTACACAACTTTTATTTCAGAATAAATAATTGATAATTTACTACAGATGAAACATTTGATTTCGATAATCGGATTTCTTTTGATAGTGCCCTTTGGATTAAGAGCACAACAGGCCAATGTAAATCTCGATTTCAATCCGCAAAAGAACACCGAAGGCCTGATCCCCTTCAGTGCTGCCGTAAATTCGCCCGAGGTGCATGACGACAATACAGTTACTTTTCGTCTGAAGGCGCCCAATGCACAAAAGGTTGTACTGCCAACCGGGGCAATATACACAGCCAATAACCTTGGCAGGGAGCCTCTTCCGTTTACAAAAGGCGATGATGGCATCTGGACACTGACAATCGGGCCGCTCAAACCCGATATGTATGCTTATCATTTCAATGTCGACGGAGTTCAAATTGCCGACCCGGGCAATACTTACGCTGCCTTTACGGCCATGCCGCCTTACAGTGAGTTGATTATACATGGCGACGGGCCGGCTTATTACGATGCCCGGAATGTCCCCCACGGAACCGTGACCAGGCATGTTTACCACTCGGAAGTAACAAACGGGGAGCGCGAACTTTACGTTTACACTCCGCCCGGATATAACCCGGAGAAAAAATACCCGGTTTTGTATTTGCTGGGCGGAAGCGGCGAACTCCCATCCAACTGGGTGTTCGACGGAAGGGCGAATTTTATCATGGACAACCTGCTGGCCGAGGGAAAAGCTGTGCCCATGATCATTGCCATCCCTAATAACCAGGTAATTCACAGGAATCATCCAAAGCACACCGAACTGACTTTCGATATTTTTGAAAAGGAGCTGCGGAATCATGTAATTCCCCTGGTTGATAACGCTTACAGCACAATTAAGTCACCAAAAGGCAGAGCCATTTCAGGTTTGTCGATGGGAGGCCGTCACAGCATGTTTGTCGGTTTTCGCTCACTCGACCTGTTTGCAAATTTTGGCATTCTCAGCGCCGGCGATACAAATGCAGAAACTTCGCTGACACAGTTTTTAAACGACCCTAAAGTGAATGAAAAGGTAGATTACCTTTTTGTCGGCCAGGGGACAGAGGAAGCCTCTGGTTTTATGGGACAAAGGTGCCTGGTTCTCCACGAAGCTCTGATAAAACATAACATTGAACATGAATATTATACGGGCGGTCATGGAGGTCACGACTGGGCAACCTGGCGGCATCTGCTGTATTATCGGTTTCTTCCGAACCTGTGGAAATAAAAAAGATGCTTTCGTTAATGGGAATTAAAACCGGTAATCAATAATAACTGGTAGAACAAATCATTAAATATCTGTCAATTGAAAAAAGAATTGATAATTGTAATAAGTGGTCTTTTGATATTCGGGTTTACTTCTTATGCCCAGGAAAAACTCTACCCCAACGAATTTCCTTTAAGCGATGTGAAATTGCTGGACGGACCCTTTAAGCATGCTCAGGATCTCAATATTCATGTTCTTCTGGAATACGATGTCGATCGCCTGATTGCACCTTTCAGAAAAGAAGCCGGACTGCCCGAAAAGGCAAAATTGTATCCTAACTGGGCTGGGCTCGATGGGCATGTCGGCGGTCATTATCTGTCGGCGATGGCTATGAATTACGCTTCCACCGGCAATGCCGAATGCAAAGAGAGAATGGATCACATGTTGTCGGAATTGAAGGATTGCCAGGAAGCCAACGGAATAAACAATCCCGAATGGGGCTTAGGATATGTTGGTGGCGCACCCAACAGCAAACAAATCTGGAGCACTTTGCAGAAAGGCGATTTTGAAGCTTACCGCGCAGCCTGGGTTCCATGGTACAACGTACATAAACTTTATTCCGGTTTGCGCGATGCCTGGTTATACACCGGAAGCGAGGAAGCCAAAGATATTTTCCTGAAATTCTGCGACTGGGGAATAAATATCACTTCGGAATTAACCGACCAGCAGATGCAGCAGATGCTCGACACTGAACATGGCGGTATGAATGAAACATTTGCCGATGCTTACCAGATGACCGGCAATGAAAAATACATGGTTGCTGCAAAACGGTTTTCGCACCGGATGCTGCTTGATGCAATGGCCTCAGGAAACGACAATCTCGACAATAAACACGCCAATACCCAGGTTCCGAAAGCCGTCGGATTTCAGCGTATTGCCGAACTTTCGCATGATGAAAATTATGCCAAAGCCGGAAGTTTCTTCTGGGAAACTGTTACGGGAAACCGCTCACTGGCCTTTGGCGGGAACAGCCGCAGGGAGCATTTCCCGGACTCTGCTTCGTGTATCGATTTTATAAACGATGTGCAAGGTCCCGAAACCTGCAACTCGTACAACATGCTGAAACTGACGGAAGATTTGTTTCGCGTTAATCCGCAGGCAAAATATGCCGATTATTACGAACGCACGTTGTACAACCACATAAGATCGAGCCAGCATCCCGAACATGGCGGTTATGTATATTTCACGCCAGCCCGTCCGCAACATTACCGGGTTTATTCAAAACCCAACGAAGCCATGTGGTGTTGTGTCGGCACCGGAATGGAAAACCATGGAAAGTACAGTCAGTGTATCTACACCCGTCAAAACAATTCATTGTTTCTGAACTTGTTTATAGCTTCGGAACTCTACTGGCGCGAAAGAGGGATAAAGGTGGTCCAGGAAACCCGGTTTCCAGACGAAGAAATTTCAAGACTGAAGATAACAGAAGGGACCGCAAGGTTCAGACTGATGGTTCGTTATCCGTCATGGGTAAAAGAGGGAGCCCTGAAAATTACGGTCAATGGAAAACCTGTTGAATTTGATGCCAGACCTTCGTCGTATGTGGCTGTTGAACGGAACTGGAAGAAAGGCGATGAAGTTCATATCTTACTTCCCATGCATACAACGGTTGAAAGAATGCCGAATGTACCCAATTACATTGCTATAATGCACGGCCCCATTCTGCTTGGCGCCAAAACCGGCACCGATGATTTGAAAGGTCTGGTTGCCGACGATGGCCGCTGGGGACAAATTGCAGGAGGAGAGAGGCTTCCGGTTGACAAAGCCCCGATTATAATCGAAAACAGGCTGGATGACATTGCCGGTAAAATCACGCCCGTTAAAGGTCAACCTCTCAGGTTTACAGCTTCGTCGCTTAACATTGTAAACAAAGAAGATATCGAACTGGAACCCTTCTACAGAATTCATGATTCGAGGTACATGATTTACTGGATGTGGCTGACCGAACCTCAGTACAAAAATTATCTCGATTCGCCGAAAGTTGTCGAAGAAAAGGACGGAACTTCAGAAATGAACCATTGATTTTGTATCTCCCGGCGAATAGCAACCCGGGGCCGACAGGGGCAGAAAAATATTTGTGTATTCATTCCTTTAATTTTGAAATTATGAGAAAGATTAAAATTGGCTTATCAGTAAAAAGAAAAAGAATTGTTTTTTTAACTGTTCTTCTGACCCTGATATCTGTTGCAGGAATTAGTCAAAACAAAAATCAAAAAAGAAATCAGCCAGCCAATTCACCTGTGTTTACAGATTTCGTTTATCAGGGAAACGATAAAGTTTACAACGATTTTCCTCTGGAACCGGATGAGTTTTATAACCCGATTCTGCAGGGCTGCTACCCCGACCCGTCGATTACCCGGAAAGGCGACGATTATTATGTGGTTTGCTCATCGTTTGCCATGTTTCCCGGGGTGCCGATCTTTCATTCAAAAGATCTTGTAAACTGGAAGCAAATCGGCCATGTACTCGACCGGAAATCGCAACTGATTGTTCACGATTGCGGAATCAGCGCAGGTATTTATGCGCCACAGATTCTATATAATCCGAACA
>JAWOJJ010000121.1:0-17625 GCA_046481675.1 Bacteroidales bacterium
GGGAATACCCCGGTGAAGTTTATAGGTACCGCAACAATCGGATTTGATCACATAGATACAGCATGGTGTGAGAATAACGGAATTGTATGGAAGAATGCACCCGGGTGCAATGCATCATCAGTGAACCAGTATATTGCTTCGGCGCTCGTAAATCTTTCACGAAAACACGGGTTTAATCTGAAGGACAAAACTATGGGAGTTGTCGGGGTAGGCAATGTAGGGAGCAGGGTGGTGAACACTGCTGAGCTAATCGGCATGCGGGTTTACCTGTGCGATCCTCCCAGGGTCAGAAACCAGGGTGCCTGCGGGTTTGTTTCGCTTGATGGAATCATCAGGGAATGTGATATCATTACCTTTCACGTGCCATTGAACAAAACAGGCACCGATAAAACCTGCCACATGATCGATGATGAATTGCTCGGCCGCGTTAACCCGGGAACTGTTCTTATCAATACATCACGCGGTGAAGTTGCCGATGGCAGCGCTCTTAAAAAGGCAATCAGAGATAAAACTATTGGAGGTCTGGTGCTGGATGTATGGGAAAATGAGCCCGATATTGACCGTGATCTGCTCAAGCTCTGCGATATAGCTACACCTCATATTGCAGGCTATTCGGCCGACGGAAAAGCCAGGGGAACTGCCATGGTTATTGATGAATTGAGCAGGCACTTTGACATGGGAATTACCGGGTGGGAGGCCAATAATATTCCGGCACCTGCGAATCCGGAAATCAGGATCAATTGCCAGGGATTGCCGGAGGAAGACATACTAAAGACAGCCCTGCTGCGAACTTATGATGTGTTGGAAGATGATCTGAAACTGCGCACGAACCCGGCGGACTTTGAAAAATTCAGGGGCGATTATCCCCCGCGAAGGGAGTTCAAAGCCTATACACTTGTGCTCGACAACGGATCGGAAGAAATCAAATACACCTGTCGTAAACTCGGATTTAACGTATTTTAGAAACCTTAAATTATATAAATATGAATTCATTAGCGGATATTGGCCTGATTGGGCTGGCTGTCATGGGTGAAAACCTGGTACTGAATATGGAAAGCAAAGGCTTTACGGTTGCTGTTTTTAACCGTTCAGTAGAAAAAGTAGATAAGTTTGTTCAGGGTAGGGGCAAGGGTAAGAATTTTATTGGCGCCCATACCATGGAGGAATTTGTAAAATCAATCAAACGACCCCGTAAGGTAATGATGCTGGTTAAGGCCGGAAAACCGGTTGACGAGCTCATTGAGCAGATTCTGCCCCACCTGGAACCCGGGGACATTGTTATTGACGGAGGCAACTCCCATTTTCCCGATACCATAAGACGTGCATCTTATGTGGAGAGTAAGGGATTCTTATATATTGGCACAGGCGTCTCGGGCGGTGAAGAAGGTGCATTAACCGGCCCGTCCATTATGCCCGGCGGTTCAGCTAAGGCATGGGAGCACGTAAAACCTGTTTTTCAGGCTATTTCGGCCAAGGTGGATAATGGCACTCCTTGCTGCGATTGGGTTGGAGAAAATGGTGCCGGACATTTTGTAAAGATGGTGCACAATGGCATTGAATATGGCGACATGCAGCTCATCAATGAGGCTTATCACATCATGAAGGATATTGCAGGCCTCAATTGCGATGAAATGCACCAGATTTTTGCCGAGTGGAACAAAGGGGAACTGGACAGCTACCTGATTGAAATTACCAGGGACATTTTAGCCTACAAAGACGAAGATGGCAAACCGCTTGTTGAAAAAATTCTGGATACCGCAGGCCAAAAGGGAACCGGAAAGTGGACCGGCATTGAAGCCCTTAACCTGGGAATTCCACTCACACTGATCGTTGAAGCTGTATTTGCCCGTTCGTTGTCCTCATTTAAAGATGAGCGCGTGAAAGCTTCCAAAATACTTACCCGCACTGCACCAGCATTTAAAGGAGACAAAAAAGCGCTGGTCAATGACATCAGAAACGCCTTGTATGCTGCCAAAATTGTATCCTATGCCCAGGGGTATTCACTGATGCGGGGTGCTGCGCAGGATTATAACTGGAACCTGAATTACGGTGGCATTGCACTGATGTGGCGTGGAGGATGCATCATCCGGTCGGCATTCCTGAGTAAAATAAAGGAGGCATTTGACCGTAACACGAAACTGGAAAACCTGCTGCTGGATCCTTATTTTACCGATACGGTTTTGAAAGCCCAGGAAGGATGGAGACGGGTTGTGGCTATTGCTGTTGAGCAAGGAGTACCGGTGCCAGCCATGTCATCGGCACTTGCCTATTTTGACGGATACAGGTCGGAACGCCTTCCTGCAAACCTGCTTCAGGCACAGCGTGATTACTTTGGTGCCCATACTTATGAACGTGTTGACAAACCCAGGGGTGAATTCTTCCACACCAACTGGACCGGCAGGGGAGGTGAAACTGCTTCTTCAACTTATAACGCCTAGCGTCCCGGTCAGGCTGGGATTAATAAAAAAGAGGTTGTTTCATTGCGAAACAACCTCTTTTTTCGTGGAGCTGCCGGGAGTCGAACCCGGGTCCAAACAAGCCGCCCATAAGCTTTCTACATGCATATTCCGATATTGATTTTCGAATACAGACTGGCAACGGACGGCCTATCTGTATCTTATCCCCATGTTTTCTTATCCGGTTTCAGAGGTGTTAACCGGACCAGCCCTACCTTTTAAATGCCCCTTGATCCAACGCTGTAAAGCATAGCTTTGGAGGAACAGCTCGACCCAACACCTAGTGAAGGGAATGTGTTTGTTTTGCAACAAACACAGCCTGAATCTACTAAACTTCGATTAGGCAGCGAGCGCGTAATTAGCTTCGCCTTTTAATTGTTTGCACTGCAGTTTAACGGGATGCCATGCGGAGCCCGGCATGCTTACCTACCTGCTAACTTGCTGTCAAAGCCAGAACAGCCCCATAAATTTAAGAACGTATCTGCAAAGATACAAAAATCATTCCATTAATGAATGATTAAGATCTTTTCAATGAAAACAAACTTGATATACTCAATTGTGGAAATGTTCAAGCACCAGTTTGCAGATGATCAGTTTGATGCCTGTTTCAGTGCAGCAATCATGGATGTGGGATCGCAAGCCCTGAATATCGTTGTGCCGGCAACCAAAATGTTCACGCCTGCATGATAAAGCATTCCTGCGTTGTTCAGGTCAACTCCTCCGTCCACTTCTATCAAAGCCCGGGAACCCGATTTTTCAATCAATTCCCGGGTTTTTCTTACTTTATCATAGGTGGCAGGCATGAATGTCTGACCGCCAAACCCCGGGTTAACCGACATGATCAAAACAAGATCAATGGTTGAAATTACATTTTCAAGACTTTCAACCGGTGTGTCAGGTTTCAGTGAAACACCGGCCTTAATTCCCAGGGAACGGATTTTTTGAACAGTAGCGAGCGGATCAGTGCAGGCTTCCATATGAATGGTGATGTTGTCGGCACCGGCCTTGAAAAATGCCTCAATATAATTATCCGGATGTGTGATCATCAGGTGCACGTCCAATGGTTTCCGCGCAATGCTTTTAACAGCTTTAACAACAGGAATACCAAAGGAAATATTGGGAACAAAAACACCATCCATAATATCCAGGTGAATCCAGTCGGCCTGGCTGGCGTTAACCATTTCAACATCACGCCCAAGGTTGGTGAAATCAGCGGCAAGCAAAGAAGGAGCTACAAATCGACTCATATTTCTGATGAAAATCTTTGCTGCAAAAGTAAAAAACTTTCACCTCTTTTATATGCATGCAGGGTTGAGTAATTGAAATTACCCCAAATAAGATTTCAGCAATTTGCAACGGGTGGCATTCTTCAGGCGCTTGATGGCCTTTTCTTTAATCTGCCTCACCCGTTCACGCGTCAGGTTGAATTCCTGCCCGATTTCTTCCAGCGTATACTGGTATTTGCTGTTCAACCCGAAGTATAATCTCAGGATGTTTGCTTCACGGTAGGTAAGGATGGAGAGCACCCGTTCAATTTCCCTTCTCAGGGAATCGGTGAGAAGACCTTTATCGGGACTGGGAGTATCTTTGCTCAGCAAAACATCATACAGGGTGCTTTCTTCATCATCTTTTATGGGCGCATCCATGGATACATGGCGCCCTGCGCTTTTCATGGCAATTTTAACATCATCAGGAGCCATATCAAGTATTTCGGCAATTTCCTGCACCGACGGCTCACGTTCATACAACTGTTCCAGATCGGAAAATGCCTTGTTGATCCGGTTGATGGATCCGATTTTGTTGAGGGGCAATCTGACAATCCGGGCCTGTTCGGCAAGTGCCTGCAAAATGGACTGCCTGATCCACCATACGGCATAAGAAATGAATTTAAAACCGCGGGTTTCATCAAAACGCTGGGCTGCTTTTATCAGGCCTACATTCCCTTCGTTGATCAGGTCGGGCAGGCTGAGCCCCTGGTTCTGATATTGTTTTGACACAGAAACGACAAATCTGAGATTGGCTCTGATGAGTTTATCAAGGGCTTTTTCATCACCGTTTTTTATCTTGCGTGCCAATTCAACTTCTTCTTCGGTTGAAATAAGCTCGACCTTGCCAATCTCATGCAGGTATTTATCAAGTGAGGGTGTTTCACGATTGGTAACCTGCTTGACAATTTTCAATTGCCTCATGGCGATAGAGTTTATTTATATAAAATCTTCCGGAAACACTAAAGCAAAAAGAACATGAAAGAATGCCGGTTACTTATAAACAGAACATCAGTTATTGGGTTGCATGGAACATCAAATGAAATTGGCCATTACACCACATTAACTTTATAAAGGTACATATTTTTATAATGTGTTGTTATGGAAAAAAAATATCTTTTCTTTTGGTATTTGGTTTGAATTACGTAATATTGCATCAGAATTCCCAGGCAATATACCATCTTTTTTATTTTTGATCCTATTCCCATATCACGATAATACCCTAATCAAGCGTAATATTTCATATTGATATCAATTGTAATTGTATAAATAAATCACATCAAATTTTATGTACGATATTTTAGAGCTTAATAAGAAGCTTCTTCCTGAACTTAAAGAAATTGCAAAACAGTTAAATGTAAAGAAAGCAGACGTGTTAAGAAAACAGGATCTGATCTATAAAATTTTGGATCAACAGGCTGTAATGGCCACCGAATCCAAAAGACCGGAAACCAGGCCGGAAAATTCACAAATGCATAATCATAAGAGAAGGGGACGCCGGCCACGTGTTCCGGAAAACGAAAGAGTTGAAGCGGTAAACGAGCCCAAAAAGAATCCGGACCAGGATATTTTTCCTGAACCTGATGCTGTTGTTAAGCAGGATGCACCGGTTGAAACCTCAGGTCCTGAAATAAATCCGGACATGCCGTTGCAGGAAAAACCCAAAGGGAGCTTTTTCAGCAGAGCCTTTGACGGTAAAAGACCGTCCAACGATTTCAGAAAAAGAAAGGAATTCAAAAGATTCAACGATAAAGATAACAACAGGCCGAAAGATGATTCTTTTGAAAAACCATACAACAAAACCGATGAGTTTAAATCCACAAAAAATCCTGATTTCGATGAGCTGGTTCCTCCGGAAATAGAAGCAGTAGAAGTTTTACCCGGCGAATTGGACATAGAAAGAGAAAATGTGGCTATACCGCCTCCTCAGCCTGAAATTAAACCCAGGTATGAACAACCACATAAAGCTCCTTTTGAGCGCAAACCTGTTCAGGAGAAACCTACTGAATTTGACGGAATCATCACCTGCCAGGGAGTCCTTGAAATCATGCCCGACGGATATGGCTTTTTGCGTTCCTCGGATTACAATTATCTGAATTCACCTGACGACATTTACGTATCACAATCACAAATCAAATTGTTCGGGCTGAAAACCGGCGATACGGTAACAGGTACCATCAGGCCTCCCAAAGAGGGTGAAAAGTACTTTCCCCTGATCAAGGTTATTGAAATCAACGGGAGAAATCCGGACTATATCCGTGACAGGGTGCCTTTTGATTATCTGACTCCACTTTTCCCAAATGAGAAGTTCACCCTGATTAAGCCCGGTGAAAAAACCAATCTTTCTGTCCGGGTTGTGGATATGTTTTCCCCAATTGGCAAAGGTCAGCGTGGTCTGATTGTTGCCCAGCCAAAAACCGGTAAAACCATTCTGCTTCAGGATATAGCCAATGCAATTGCGGCCAATCATCCCGAAGTATATTTGATTATCCTGCTGATCGACGAACGGCCTGAAGAGGTAACTGAGATGGCCCGAAATGTCCGGGGCGAAGTGGTTTCATCTACCTTTGATGAACCGGCTGAACGACACGTGAGGGTTGCCAATATTGTAATTGAGAAGGCTAAAAGGCTTGTGGAATGTGGTCATGATGTGGTCATTCTGCTTGATTCAATTACCCGCCTGGCCCGGGCATTCAATACTATAGCACCGGCATCGGGCAAGGTTTTGTCGGGTGGCGTTGATTCAAATGCCCTGCAGAAACCAAAACGCTTTTTTGGAGCAGCCAGGAATATTGAAAATGGCGGATCACTAACTATTATTGCTACAGCACTTACCGATACCGGATCAAAAATGGATGATGTCATTTTTGAAGAATTCAAAGGTACAGGAAATATGGAACTTCAGCTTGACAGAAAGCTTTCCAACCGAAGAGTTTACCCGTCTATTGATATCACAGCGTCCAGTACCCGAAGGGAAGATCTGCTGCTCGACAAGAATTTCCTGAACAAGATATGGGTGTTGAGAAAATACCTGACTGATATGAATTCAGTTGAAGCCATGGAATTCCTTCGTGAAAGACTTGCCAAATCGGAATCCAATGAAGAATTCCTGTTGTCAATGAATGGCGAATAATCCATTATGAAAAAAAGTGCGGATTTTCCCGCACTTTTTGTTTTTATTCCGTATAAGCTACCCGCTGACAAACCGAAACGCGCATTATTTATAATGAGAATGAATAATGCCGCTATTGTGAAAACATTAGCAGAATAAAGCCAATTTATTGTATTTTTGTAATTTATTTAAAATTATATCATAATATATTAATAATAAGCGAGTTAAGATGAGTACGAAGAAAAATTTTGTAACCTGTGACGGTAATTATGCTGCCGCTCATGTTGCCTACATGTTCAGTGAAGTTGCAGCTATTTATCCCATCACCCCTTCTTCAACCATGGCTGAATATGTTGATGAATGGGCTGCCGGTGGCAGAAAAAATATTTTTGGAGAAGAGGTAAAATTGGTTGAAATGCAATCTGAGGCTGGTGCTGCAGGTGCATTGCATGGCGCACTCCAGGCTGGTTCACTGGCCACAACATTTACAGCATCACAAGGTCTGCTGTTGATGATTCCCAATATGTACAAAATTTCGGGAGAATTGCTACCGGGTGTTTTTCATGTTTCGGCACGCGCCCTGGCTGCGCAGGCACTTTCGATATTCGGTGACCACAGTGATGTGATGAGTACCAGGCATACTGGTTTTGCTATGATTGCAACCAGTAGCGTTCAGGAAATTATGGACCTTGCAGCAGTTGCACATCTTGCTGCCATCAAATCAAGGATTCCTTTCCTCCACTTCTTTGATGGTTTCAGAACTTCGCACGAAATTCAGAAAGTTGAAGCTTTGTCTATGGATGAAGTAGCTAAGCTTGTTGATTATAAGGCATTACAGGAATTCAGGGACAGGGCTTTAAATCCCAATCACCCTGTTCAACGTGGAACTGCTCAGAATCCTGATATTTATTTCCAAACAAGGGAAGCTGCTAATCCGTTCTATGATGCTGTTCCCGATATGGTTGACAAGTATATGAAGGATATGGCCACGATCACTGGTCGTGAATATGCGCCGTTTAAATATTACGGTGCTGCTGATGCTGAAAACATCATCATCGCCATGGGTTCTGTTACCGAAACCGTTCGTGAGGTTGTGGATTACCTGAATGTAAAAGGTTCGAAGTTGGGTGTGGTTGTTGTTCACCTCTACAGACCCTTCTCTGCGAAATACTTCCTGAAAGTGGTTCCCAAGACTGTGAAAAAAATAACGGTACTCGACAGAACCAAGGAACCCGGTGCAAACGGCGATCCCCTTTACCTCGACATCAAGGATATTTTCTACGGCCAATCCAATGCTCCCATGATCATCGGCGGCAGGTATGGTTTGAGTTCAAAAGATACCACTCCGGTTCAAATGATCACCGTATTTGAGAACATGGATTCCGCATCACCTAAGATGCACTTTACCGTGGGTATTGAGGACGACGTTACCCATTTGTCACTTCCGGTTAAACCCGAAGTCAGCATTTCAAAAAAAGGAACCTTCGAAGCCAAGTTTTACGGACTTGGTTCTGACGGAACAGTAGGTGCCAATAAGAACTCCATTAAGATCATCGGTGATTCTACCGACAAATATGCTCAGGCTTATTTTGCCTACGATTCAAAGAAATCAGGAGGAGTAACTACTTCGCACCTCCGCTTTGGCGATGAGCCTATCCTTTCACCTTACCTGGTATGCACTCCTGACTTTGTGGCTTGCCATGTGCCTTCCTACATCAGCAAATATGATATGCTCCGCGGCATCAAAAAAGGCGGTACCTTCCTGCTCAACAGCATCTGGGATGTTGAGGAAACAAAAAATCATCTTCCCGATAGCATCAAGAAAATACTGGCTGAAAAGGAAATCAATTTCTACATCATCAATGCTACTCAGATTGCTGAAGAAATTGGTCTGGGAAACCGCACCAACACCATCATGCAATCAGCATTCTTTAAAATTGCCAACATCATTCCTTTTGATGACGCCCAGTCACAGATGAAGAAAGCAGTTATCAAATCATTCAGCCGCAAGGGTGAAGATATTGTGAACATGAACATCGCGTCTATTGAGCGTGGCAGTCATGTGATCAAGGTTGAGGTTCCAAAAGAATGGGCCAAACTTGAAATCAAGCTCCAAAAGGATACCCGCAACATTCCCGATTTTGTGAAGAATGTTGTTGAACCCATGAACAACCTGATGGGCGATGATTTGAAAGTAAGTGCATTCAAAGGCCGTGAGGACGGTACTTTCCCTGTCGGTACTACCGTTTACGAGAAACGCGGTATTGCGGTTAATGTTCCTGAGTGGATATCTGCAAATTGTATCCAGTGTAATCAGTGTGCTTTCGTTTGTCCCCACGCTGCCATCAGACCTTTCCTGCTTGACGAGGCTGAAATGAAAGCAGCTCAGGCCGGAACTGCGACACTGAAAGCCAACGGTAAAGGATTTGAAAATCTGCAATACCGCATTCAGGTTAGTGCGCTCGATTGTACCGGTTGTGGCGTTTGTGCCGAAGTTTGTCCTTCCAAAGAGAAATCCCTGGTGATGAAACCACTGGGGACGCAATCAGCTGAAATTGCCCGATGGGACTATATGGTTGAAAAGGTTTCCGTTAAGGATCACCTGGTTGAGGTTGACAAATCGGTAAAAAACAGCCAGTTTGCCCAACCCTTATTTCAGTTCTCCGGTGCTTGCGGTGGTTGCGGCGAAACTCCTTATGTTAAGCTGATCACCCAGCTGTTTGGCGACCGGATGATCGTGGCCAATGCCACTGGTTGCTCCTCGATTTACGGAGGTTCAGCTCCTTCCACACCGTATTGCACCAACAAAGAGGGCAAGGGTCCGGCCTGGGCCAACTCGCTGTTTGAAGACAATGCCGAATACGGTCTTGGTCTGGCTTTGGGTGCAGAGAAACTGAGAACCAGGATTACCCGCAAAATGAAAGAATGCGTCGACAGCAACCCGGGTTTATCGGAAAAGACTATTGAGGCCTTCAAAGAGTGGCTCGATTCAAAATCCGAAGCCCGTGCTTCAAAGGCTTCCACAATTAAGGTTATTGAAGCCCTTTCAGGAGAAAAACTTCCTGTAGCAAAGGAGATACTTGATCTGCAGTCGTATATGGTGAAGAAATCCGTTTGGATTTTCGGCGGTGACGGCTGGGCTTATGATATTGGTTTCGGCGGACTCGATCATGTACTCGCTTCCGGTGAGAACGTTAATGTGCTTGTACTCGATACAGAGGTATACTCAAATACTGGCGGACAGGCTTCTAAATCCACACCCATCGGTGCCGTGGCCAAATTTGCCGCTGCCGGTAAACGTGTAAGAAAGAAAGACCTGGGTGCCATGGCAATGACCTATGGTTATGTTTACGTAGCTCAGGTGGCTATGGGTGCCAGTCAGAACCAATACCTGAAAGCCCTTCGTGAAGCCGAAGCTTACCCCGGACCTTCACTGATCATTGCTTATGCTCCCTGTATTAACCACGGTTTGAGAGCCGGAATGGACAAGTCGCAGGAAGAACAGAAACATGCTGTAGATTCGGGTTACTGGCACCTTTGGAGGTACAATCCGCTGAACGAAAAAGAAGGAAAGAATCCTTTCGAACTCGATTCAAAGGACCCCGACTGGACCAAATTCCAGGAATTCCTGAACAGCGAGGTACGCTATACCTCACTGAAGAAAGCCTTCCCCAAAGATGCTGCCGAATTGTTTCAGGCTGCGGAAGAAAATGCCAAATGGCGGTATAACAGCTACAAACGTTTGGCTGCCATGGATTTTTCAGCACAGGCAAAATAATTTTTGGATTTTTGTATACATTGTCGTAGAGACGCATAATCATGCGTCTCTACGCATTTTAACCGGTAATTGAAATGGGAAGAATAATTGCCCTGGATTATGGCCAAAAGCGCACAGGAATTGCGGTTACCGATCCGTTACAGATAATTGCCAACAGCCTCGAAACTGTTCGTTCAGCAGATGTTATAGCTTTTCTGAAACAATATACCGAAAAGGAAAAAGTCGATGCATTTGTCATTGGCTACCCCCGTCAAATGAACAATACCCTGTCAGAATCGGTTAAATATATCGATCCGTTCATCGCATTGTTGAAGAAAACATTTCCCGGTAAGGAAGTGTTTTTAATGGATGAGCGGTTTACCTCAAAAATGGCTGTGCAAACCATGATTGCAGGTGGAGTGAAAAAGAAAGACCGGCAGAATAAAGGATTGATCGATGCCATCAGTGCAACCATCATCCTCCAGTCATACCTGGAATACCGGAGCAATTTTCCGGTTTAGCATAATCTGCTTATCTTTGCCTTTCTATTGTCAAATTACCAAATTACCAAATTTTCAAATTTTCAAATTTTCAAATCAGTAATGATCTATCCGATTGTAGTATATGGTTCCCCGGTTCTCCGACAGGTGGCAAAAGAAATTCCCTCCGATTATGCCAATCTGAAAGCATTAATTTCCGACATGTTTGATACCATGTATAAGTCCGACGGGATGGGATTGGCAGCGCCCCAGATAGGTAAGTCCTTGAGACTATTTGTTGTTGACGCTACATCGCTTGCTGATGAAGACCCGGCACTTGCAGATTTTAAGAAAGTGTTCATCAATCCCAGTCTTGAATTACTTAGCGAAGATACTGAAGTGATGAATGAAGGGTGTTTAAGTCTGCCCAAAATCCGTGAAGATGTGGAACGAAAAAATAAGGTGAGAATTACCTACTACGATGAAAACTGGAACGCTCATGATGAGGAATACGAGGGCCTTAAAGCAAGAGTCATCCAGCATGAATACGACCACCTTGACGGGGTACTCTTCATTGACAGAATTAACGTGTTGCGAAGAAAATTACTGAAGGGCAAATTGAACGACATTACCAAATGCAAGGTTGATGTTCCGTATAAAATTAAAGTAATAAAATAAGCGTAGTCAGGAGACCATAGCCGTCAACTTAAGAATTGCTTGCGCCCCTTCAGGGCTAATATTTAATGCTTTGGCAATTACACAGGGCGATGCCCTGTGCTGTTGCTGATGCCCTTTCAGGGCATGGATTTATAGACCAATTTGAGCCCTGAAAGGGCGTAAGCACTAGCGCAGGGCACAGCCCTGCGTATTAAGTGAGGGATAAAACACAAGCCCTGAAAGGGCGTAAGCAATTGACCAGATGCCTAAGTTGACGGCAATGGTCAGGAAACTAGGCCTGCCTGCCGGCCCGGCAGGCTCAGCATTAAAGGACGCTTTTTACAGCGCCCTTTTTTTGTCTCTGAATATCACAACATCCCTTATACAACCGGGTATTTCTTGATAATCTGATCTGATTTCAACAGAAGATCAATGTATTGTGCGCGTTTGTAAACAAACGGATCATTCAGGTTCTTGTTTGAAAGTTTTCCGCGGAAATCATCCAGCTTCTTATAGCTTTTTGACTCCATCCAGTTCTCTAACTCCTTAAGTATGGTGGTAATATGTTCAATCTTGTTTTTGTAAATGGTGCTGACTACCTGAACACAATCGGCTCCGGCAAGAATCATCTTGGCTACATCTGAACCGCTGTAAATGCCTGTATTTGCACATATTGAACCGGAAATGGTGTCGTAAAGAAGACCTGCAAAACGAAGACTCAGCTTGTTGTCTTCAGGATTACTCAGATTGAAAGGTGAAAAATGCTCCTGCTTGTCAATATCTATATCAGGCTGGAAAAGCCGGTTAAACAAAACAAATCCGTTTACACCCAGCTTGTCCATTTGTGCAACCACATTCAAAGGATTGGCATAAAACGGACTTAATTTTACACTTATAGGCAGTTTTACCTGCGATTTAACAGCCTTCAGGATTTCCAACTGCTGATTTTTCACATCTCTTCCGTCAGCCTCAGCGTCACGGGGAACGTAGAAGAAATTGAATTCAAGGGCATCAACTCCTGTGTTCTGCAACAATTTAGCATATTCAATCCACGATTCCGTGTAAATGGCATTTAAGCTGGCTACTACAGGTATCTTTACACTCTCCTTAACCCTTCGAAGGTTAACCAGGTGCTCCTCGGGTCCGGCATGTTCAATAGCAGGGAAAAGCTTCACCATTTCTGCATTCCGTTCATTGTATTCTTCCAGTTCGTCATCCATTTGAGCCGATTCAAGTTGAATCTGTTCTTCGAACAGTGATTTGTAAACAATGGCTGCAGCACCTGCCTGTTCAGCTCTTTTAACATTATCCAATTTGGTGACTAAATTACTGGCACCTACAATTACAGGGTTTTTCAATTCAATCCCCAAATACTTCGTTTTAAGATCAACCATGCTTTCTATATTTATTTGTTTATTTCACTTAAGTTAAGTCCTTCTACAAAATTAGAAATTTATACCCATTCATCCTTGAAGTTGTTATTAAAATTAACGATTTGAACGATTATTTTTAAATGACGTTGAAATGAATTATATTTCATTAAGCGTAATTGTAAAAGTACTGGTTATATGAAATCATCATTACTGCCGGGAAGAAGTCCCTTTGCCAGGTTACTTGTGTTTTATGCGCTGGGTATGCTAACTTCTGAATTCATTTCTGTTAACCCCAACACATTTGGATCAGGTTTCACTGCTGCTGCAATTCTTTTGCTTTTAATCGGTTTTATATGGGCCGACAGGTTTCCGGGCTATCATACCAACTGGCTGTCGGGACTGATGGTAGCTGTTGTTCTATTCTTTTCGGGTATGGCCGTTATGGGTATTTACCAGGAAATTACAAGCCGGCAATCCAAACCGGGCAATTATTCGGGACTTTTTATTTTTGATATATCACACCCTCCTGAAATAGCTGAGAATTCAGTTAAAGCCCAGGCGGTGATGAAGCTTAGGCTTGTTAATGGTATGGAAAACCGCGAAAACCGGAAGGTTATTCTTATTCTTACAAAGGACACTTCTTCCATGAGGCTTATGCCGGGTAGCAGAATTGCCGCTGCAACCAGGGTAAACCAGGTTTCTCCTCCCTCAAATCCATATGAATTCAACTATAAGGCATACCTTGCAGCCAGGGGAATTCACCATCAGGCCTTCGTCAGGTCTGGTCAGTGGAAACTGATTGATTATAATGCCAGGAGAT
Source organism: Bacteroidales bacterium (assembly GCA_046481675.1). Taxonomy (GTDB): domain Bacteria; phylum Bacteroidota; class Bacteroidia; order Bacteroidales; family UBA10428; genus UBA5072. Next base: position 13,920 of record JAWOJJ010000121.1, read on the forward strand.
CAGTCAGCATATTTGCCGGTACGATTCAGCAACATCTCCTGGTGAAATACAAGTCGCTTCATCTTAACAACACACTCTACAGTCTGCTTTCTGCCATAACCCTCGGATACAAAAATGATCTGGAAGCCCATACCAGGCAGATTTTTTCACAGGCCGGAGTGATGCATGTAATGGCCTTATCCGGCTTTAACGTTGCTGTTATCGCATTAGCCCTGAACTACCTGCTCTTTTTTCTCGACAGATCCGGAACTGGCAGAATCGTCAAAGCCCTTATTGTTATATTCATGGTTTGGCTCTTTGTTTTTGTAACCGGACTTTCACCTTCTGTAACCCGGGCATCTGTAATGTTGAGTTTTGTAATCGGGGGGAAAATGCTTCACAGGCAGGTAAATACTTACAACATCTTGTTTGCTTCGGCTTTTTTGTTGATTACGCTATCGCCCCCGTTACTTTTCGATGTAAGTTTCCAGTTGTCTTTCTCCGCAGTTCTGGGTATTCTGTTATTCCAACCGTTAATCAGCAGCATGTTAATAACGAGATACTTCATCATTAACAGGTTGTGGCAATTGTTTGCGGTTTCATGTGCGGCACAGCTGGCAACCCTTCCGCTTACCCTGCTGTACTTTCACCAGTTTCCTTTGTATTTCTGGTTTACAAACCTTTACGTTGTTCCGCTGGTTTCCCTGATCATTTGCGTTGCAGGTATATACCTCCTGGTATCTTTTGCAAATCCTTTCATGATGCTAACAGGTAAATTACTTTCCATTCTGCTTGCTTTGCTTTATAAAAGTGTTGCCTTTGTTGAAGTGCTTCCGTATGCCCTGCTTGAAAATATTCATATCAGCGGTTTCCAGGCATTCCTGCTGATGATGGCCATTCTCTGTTTTGGACTTTTCCGGATGCATAAATCTTTCAACTTATTGTTTGCCTTTCTTGCAGCGATTTTGCTGATTCAGCTTACTGTTTTTCTGCATACGCTGAGTTTGAGGCAGCAACAGGTATTCCTGGTGGCCGATATGAACAAGGCTTCATTAATAAGTGCAATCTCCGGAACAAATGCAGTTATTATTGGCGATTCACTGCCTGATCTTGATGACCGGGGGCTGAAATATGCATTGAACAATTTCTGGATTAAGCATGGTGTTGCCGGAAAACAATATTTTTATGATCAGCTACCTGCCGGAACAATAGAAAAAATGGCTATACCCGGTATGACAATTTCCGGTTCGTGGCTGGGTAATAATGTAATTATTGAATTGGACAACCGGAAGATCCTTGTTTTACGAGATGGCACCTTCTTCAACCATACTTCTGAACGTCCTTTCCATACGGATTACCTGACGGTGAGCGGAAGCGTTGTCCCCAATACTGACCTGTCTGATTTGCTTGAAACATCAATGATCATTATTGACTCATCTGTGCCTTTTCAGCATGCGATTCAATGGAAGGATTATTGCAGCAGGAAACAAATTGTCTGCTGGCAGGTCAGCAAGCAGGGGGCCTTTCAATTAAGTCCAAAAAACAAGGTGGAAAAAACCTTCCGGTAGTTTCATGGGGTCAGATTTCGACCTGTCCGATGCCCTGCCGGACCAGTTGGGGAACCGGACCAGTACAGTCGATTACCGTTGAGGGCATGTTGCCTCCAAATCCGCCATGGATGACAGCATCAACAATCGAATTATACTGTTCGTGAATCAATTCAGGATCGGTGATATAATCCAGTACCTCATCTTCGTCATGTATGGAAGTTGTTAAAACAGCATTCCCGAGGTCCCTGACAATATCCACAATGATGTTATTATCCGGAATCCGGATGCCAATGGTCTTTTTGCGGTTCCGGAAAATACGCGGCACATTGTTGCTGGCATTAAGGATAAAGGTAAACGGACCGGGAAGGCATTGCTTCATCAATTTGAAAGTAGGATTATTCACGTGTTTGGCATAATCAGTAAGGTGACTCAGATTATGGCAAATAAATGAGAAATTGGCCTTTTCAATGTTGATGCCCTTAATGCGGGCAACACGTTCCACGGCTTTGTGGTTAAAAATATCGCATCCCAGGCCATACACAGTGTCTGTTGGGAAGATGAGTACTCCTCCTTCTTTCAGAATTTCCACCGCTTTCTGGACCTGTCTTTGTCCGGGCGTTTCAGGATGTATTTTAAGCAACATCAGTAATGCATGCGAAGATAGGGGGCAAAGATAATTAATTGTTTGGTTTTGAAGAGAAAATGAAGGGTTTTAACAGCGCATATTCAGCTGAACCGCAAGTTTAAAAGTACTCATAGGTGTACTTGGTGAGAACCCGGTATTTGGTTGCAGGGTAGAATGTATCAGCAGATGTACACAAGCCCCTTTCGTCGTATTGATAGGTTATTTTGTTAAACTCTTCGCTGCCATTCCTGCGCCATTTGAGCTCAACCAGGTTGCCTTTGTTGTCATAGCTCATGCTTTTCTTAACGAATTTGGCAACACCTGGGCCTTCTTCAATAATTTCGGCCAGTGCGCCTGTATTGTTGTAATTGTATGTGCTTCTGACGGAGATCTTGTTTAATTTGTATTTTGCTTCCTCCTTGAGTTTTCTTCTCTCATCGTAATTATACGTTTTCTTTTCAAGCTGATTCTGATTCACACCATAAACTGATTCTTCAATCAGATTTCCACGGCTGTCATAAATCAATACCAGTTTCGAAGACAGGACTCCTGACCTGTTGAAAACAGATACGTTGGTGGTGACACCGTCTTTACTAAAAACTCTTTTTTCCTGTATGACGGAATTCTTCATGTACCGAATCTCGGTCATGTCGCCGTTGGTATTATAGGAATACAGGTTTCTAAAATTCTCAACTCCGTCAAATCCACTCTCTTCAGCAAGAAGATTTTTTTCATTATAAACGTATTTCTTCTGGTATGAATTGTCACCCGATTTCCTTGTATATTCCGTTTTGTTACCACGCGTATCGTAGCTGTATTTCTCCGTATGCAATACGGCACCGGCCGGATTCAGAGCATTAACCTGGACAACATCACCTGATGCTGAATAGGTTGTAACGGAAGTTTTGACTCCGTTTTTGCCAGGGTTATCACCAACATATTTATAATCCCAGTTAACCTGGGTTTTAACCTTGTTTCGTGCCAGGTTTTCCTTATTCTTAAGGTCATCCGGACTTTGTGCACCAGCTAACGAAAAAATCAGGCAGCCAATTATTATATAGATGAATCTCATTTCTTTGTGTATAAGTAAATTCAATTTTTTTACGACGTCACTGCCTAAATGTTACATTAGCAGGTTGTATTATCAGCTATTATGGAAAAGGAAAGATTTGTACTGAGCAGACCTTCGAAACCAACTTTGCATGCAGGATGACATCCAGGCTCATTTCACATTTTTTTGATTCCTGCCAAATAGATTATTAATTTCGCAGTTCCAATAACATAACCATGCATCTCAAAAAGTTTAACCGCAAAAAGCTTGGATTGGCATTCCTGATTTTTGTTCTTCTCATGCTGGTTGCCGGATTTTCTTTAAGAGACATTATTCTCAAAAAGGCCATCCGTAATGTTACCGAACGTTTCAGGAGCCACAATTATACAGTTCATATTGATGGGGCGGGGTTCAAAGGTCTGAGTGCTGTTTATATCAAGGAGATACTCGTTCAATCTGAATCAGGCGATAATTCGGTGCAGGTAAACTCACTTTTTGTGA
>JAWOJJ010000002.1:0-25893 GCA_046481675.1 Bacteroidales bacterium
GCGAAATCGAATGGGATGCCGCGGGCTGGCCTATTGTGAAATTGTAGTTTCAAAAAAACAAGCTACAACTCATTCCACAAATACCTGTTGCAATGTTTTGGCCAGGTACTGCTTGCAATTCATCCAGGTATGACCTCCGTCTACAATGTCAAGCTGGAAATTCAATCCTTTCTCTTTAAATAGGGCCGCGTTCTTTTTGACACTTTCAAACAGGAAATCTTCTGTGCCCACGCTGAGGGTGAATAATTTCAACCGGCTGTTCATCAGATCAGCATCCGGATTCCAGTTGGAGAAGTTCTTTTTGAATTCTTCTGTCTCAGTGTATGGAGCATACGAACATACCCAGGCAAACTTATCGGTGTTGGTAAGGCCAATATTCAGGGTTTGACCGCCGCCTACTGAAAAACCGGCCACTGCACGGTGCCTGCTATCGGACAAAACCGGGTAATTACTTTCTATAAAAGGTATGATGTCATTCACCACATCTTTGGTAAAGGCGTCCATCGGACCGGGCCTCACATTTCCATAAGGCATCACAATAATCATGGGAACAGCTTTCCCCTGTGCGATTAAGTTGTCGGCAATCAGGTTGGCACGACCCACTTTGGTCCAGGTTTCTTCTGTGTCCGACCCTCCATGAATCAGGTAAAGTACCGGGTATTTCACCTTTCCCGACGGATCAAATCCCGGAGGAGTATATACCAGCATCGTTCGGGTTCTGCCCAGTGTACTTGAGTTGTAATAACAGTAGCTGATTTTACCGTGAGGCACATCCTGAAGTGAATGGATCAGCGGAGTGTTACCCTGCAAATCAACCAGGCTGTGCTTGAAGCGCTCATTTGCAAAAATCAGCAGATTAGCCGGATCGGCTACCTGGGTGTTGTCAATCCAAAAGCTATAGGGGTAGATATCCGGTTTTACCGGCCCTACCGTCACTCTCCAGATTCCGGTTTGATCCTTGATCATCGGTACTTTTTCCTTCAGGAACTGGGCATCCAGGAATACCTGCTGTGCTTCCTTTGCCAATACACGAAATGTAATGCTGTCACCCTGGTGTACCTGGGGAGAAATAACCCATGGGCCACGGGGAGGCTGGGCAATTGCCATGCTGCAAATTCCCAGCACGATCAGTAGCAGGGAAAAACGGGTCGTTGATATATTATTCATTGGATGAATCGTTATTTATTTCAGTTGCTTCTGTTTATTTAATTCGATTTTTCCCGGCTTCTTCCACGAAAAAATCAACCATCATCTTAACATAAGGCTCCGACTGGGTAACAGGTCCGTGCTGTCCGTCGGGAACCAGAACAAAACGGCAGGGTACGGTGGCTTTTTTCAGTGCTTCAAAAAGAATTTCACTTTGACAATGAGGCACAACGCGGTCTTTATCGCCATGCAAAATAAGAAACGGCGGGTCACCGGCATCCACGTATGTTGTAGGACTGGCCAGTAGGGTTTTTTCCTTATTTTCCTGAATTGGCCCGCCAATATAAAGCGATGCAGGAGAATTTGCCGCATTATGCGAGAAATCAGTACCTCCGCATGAATCCATTACCAACATGTTGGTTGGCCCAAACCAGTCGACAACGGCATCTACCGAGCTGCTATAGTTTGTATTGGGTCCGAGGCAACCTTCAATATCCACCGATTCTGCTCCCAGCGAAAACTGTTTTTCAAATCGTGAAGTTCCGGCCATAGCTGCCATATTACCACCGGATGAACTGCCGGTGATTCCGATAAATGATGTATCGAGCTGATATTTTTCTGCATTGGCCCTGACAAACCTGATTGCTGCCTTGATGTCATGCATCTGGGCAGGAAAAACAGCATCCCTGCTGGAACGGTGATTGGGTGTAACCACGGCAAAACCAGCATCAAGCAAGGCTTTACCCAGCACTTTCAGATCGGATCCTTTGAAATTGTTGGCAAACCAGGCACTTCCATATAGTGAAATGACCACAGGGTAAGCTTGCTTTTGTTGCTGAGGCAGATAAATATCCAGCCTGTGATAAACCATGGTGTCACCGGCATAATTCAAATCTTTCCAGCTTTTCGAGTACTCCTGGGAAGAGCAAAAAACCGAATTTAAAAAAATCACTGTAACGAGAACAAGCAGTTGTTTCATATACTTTTTTTTTGGTATTCATCTTCATGAGACTTCAGATCCTGATTTAAAAACCCCGAATTCGCAATCCGGTCTAAAATTAGAATGATTGGGGTAAAGCCAGCTGGTGAAAAGCTATCTTTAGATGGGCAAAAATCTATCCCCAATTGAAATCAAAAAGTAGTAAAATAGTAAGAAATTTCCTAACCGGGAATCAATTCCGAGGGAGCTTTACCCTGGTTCTTTTTAAACCACTTTCCGAAATAGTGCGGATCATTAAATCCGACCCTGCCTGCCACTTCTGTTACCGATAGTTTGCCGGTCCCCAAAAGCTGAATGGCTCGTTTCAGACGTAAATCACGGATCAGATCGGCCGGGGTACAATTCATCAGGGCGTTCATTTTTCGGTACAAAACGGCTACTGACATACCCATCTCTGCAGCAAATGTTTCATTGTTGAAGTCAGGATTATCCAGATGTCTTTCCACAAGAGCCACTGTTTTTTCCAGGAACAGTTCATCGGGATTCTCCACTCCGGCATCTTTGTGATGAATTGAAGAAACTCCCTCCAAACCGAATTTGGCAGAATAAAACCGTTGCAATTGCTTTCTTTGTTTGATCAGATTGGCTATCCGAATAAAAAGGATATCTTCATTGAAAGGCTTGGTTATGTAATCATCAGCGCCAGTTTCCAGACCCTTTAACATATCGTCAGTTGAAGTGAGTGAGGTTAATAGGATGATCGGTATGTGACTGGTTTTTTGGTCATTTCTGACAGCCTGTGACAACCGAACACCATCCATTTCAGGCATCAGCACGTCGCTGATGATGATATCAGGAATGTGCTCCCTTGCCTTAGCAAGGCCTTCTTTCCCATCTGCCGACTCAATAACACGGTACTTTGCTGACAAGGCTGTTCTCAGATACATCCTCAGATCATCATTATCCTCAACAACTAAAATAACCGGACTGTTTTCGGGGGGCGGTTCCGTCCGGGGTAATTGATGATGATCCCGGCCAGCATGCGACCCAATGGTTTCTGCATTCAGAGAGGGTTCAACTCTCAGGGTGTAATTTGAAAATGCCTCTCTATTGAGTGGCATGCTTACTTTGAAACAAGTGAATTCATTCACCCTGCTTGTAACCCGGATGCTTCCGTTCAGCAGGTCTACCATTTCCTTAGCCAGCGACAGTCCGATTCCGGTTCCTTCCTGGACCTTGTCAGGAGCCTCATCAACGTGATAGAATCTATCGAAAATGCGTTCGATATTCTCTTCTGCTATTCCTTTTCCATTGTCTTCCACATTAATAATCAAATGATCCTGATCCACTTTCAGCTCAAGTTTTACATTGTCGCGTGTAAACTTAAAAGCATTCGACAACAGATTGGTGACAATTTTCTCAGTTTTATCGGGATCATACCAGCCTGTGATTTCCGGTTCAGAACAAATGAATTCAAACTTCACTTCTTTATGAACTGAAAGCAAGGTGAACTTGTCATAAATCGTTTTAAGGAACAGAAGCACATTACCCCGGCATATTTCGGGTTTGAGGCTTTTTGCCTCAAGCTTTTGCATGTCGAGCACCTGGTTGATCAGATCGGATAGCCGATTGGCATTTCGATGTATGAGACCGGCATGCTCCGACATTTGCTGGTCATTTCTGTTGAGTGCGGTATGCAATATCGCGTGCAACGGAGCCATAATGAGGGTAAGCGGAGTGCGAAATTCGTGAGAAATGTTTGCAAAGAAGCGCATTTTCATTTCATCTATTTTGAGCTTCTTCTCATATTCCAGCGCCTCAATTTTGATCTTGTTTTTCAGCTTCTCTCTTTGCAGCAGGTTATGCCTGAGAAATAGCAGTATAGATGCAACCGCAACTACATACAGGGAATAAGCCCACCAGGTCTTCCAGGGCGGAGGCAAAATAGTTATTTTCAAATCGGTACTATCCTGGCTCCACACTCCGTCACTATTTGAAGCTTTAATCCTGAAAACATAATTTCCCGGCCCAAGATTGGTATATGTGGCCATCCGGTGTGAGGCATCAGTATAATACCAGTCTCTGTCGAACCCCTCGAGTTTGTATGCAAACTTGTTTTTTTCAGGAAGCGTATAATTGATCGCAGTATATTCGAAACCCATCACGGTTTGGTCATGTTTCAAAACAATTTCTTTGGCACTCAGAATGTCTGCCTTCAAAGGCGTTTCATTTTCCTTTGAAGAAACCGGGACTTCTTTATTAAACAATAAAAAACGGGTTATGTATACACGCGGCTTTTGCAGAATGTCTTTAATACTGTCGGGATGAAAGACGTAGTGACCCTCACTGGTGCGGTTGCAATAAAACAATCCGTCATACGATACATGCAACAAGCCATCGGTTTTCAGACCGTCCTTCTCATCATAATTCCAAATTTGTTTGGTATCCGGGTTGAATTTTGAGATCCCCTTTTCAGTGAATAACCAGAGATTGCCTTTTGTATCTTCCGAAATATTAAGAATAATCTGGCTGACGAAATCGTACTTGTATTGCTCAAAACAATTGCCTGAAGCGTCGTACCGATTCAACCCGTTTGCCGTACCAATCCATATCGAGTTGCGCCGGTCTTTGAATAACGACTGAATATTCCGGTCAGACAATCCGTTACCTTTCAAATTACTTTCTGCAAAAACCTCAGTATGCAATGAATGCACATGGTACTTCAAAAGTCCCCTGGTGGTTCCAATCCATAAAACCGAGTCGTTCTCCTGTAAAATCGAATTTACGGCACTGTTGGGAAGTGAGAGTATGCCACCAACAGCAAGGGTAAATTTTCTCCCTCCACGCACATCGATAATATGCAGGCTGTCATTTTCAGCCACCATGAATCCGTTGCTGCCAACGATGCCACTGAAGAGATTTGGTCTTCCGGTAATCCGGAATAAGGTGTTCCTGACCTCACCGGTTTTTTTATCAAGAATATAAATCCCATTGCCGGTGCCGGCCCAAATTTGATTTTTGCTGTCTTCACAAACATAGGTCACATAATTCTCAGGGGGTACCTGGGAATTCCCTTCCCCATGCAAGATTTGAACATGTTCTCCTGTTTTTTCATTATACCTGATCAGTCCGTTCCCGTATGTGCCAAGCCAGAGTATAGGCTGGTTTTTTTCTTTGTGAAATGACAGCATGTAGTAACGGTTTTCCTGGCCCACCAGCCTGAGATAAGAAGTAAAACGTTTACTATAACCATTATATACAGATAGTCCTTCTGTGGAACCGAGCCACATGATACCCGTATTGTCGCAGTATACCCTATAATGATAACCTGAAGTGATGCCGTCGGGATCACCCCTGGAATAATCCAAAAGCCGGAAGCTGCCTGTGGCGGGATTGATGATTCCAATACCGGTTCGGGTATACCATAGCTGGCCGTTGATGTCTTTACTGATACTCCAGATGGTTGACCTGTTTTCAGGGTTTTCAACCGGCTGATAAATGCCGGTTTTCAAGGACAACTTGGTTACTCCGCCTGCAAAGTTTCCGATCCAGAGATTATTTTGGTTATCAATACAGAGAGCAATTACATTGTTGTTCCTGATCCCGTAGTGTAATTTCGGATCATGAAAATATTCGGCATGTTGCCCGTTTCTGTAATTGTACTTTTTAAGACCTCCCCACCAAACTCCCAGCCAAAGGTTACCTTGCTGATCTTCAACCATACATCTGATTTCACGGTCCTTCCGGCCATAGGGCGACGTCATCCACGAGGAGTGGTCCAAAAATTCATTCCGGGCCCGATTGAATAACTGCAGGCCCATATAAGTGCCGACCCACAGGTTGTTTTCCGTATCAACCAGTAAGGCAGATACCCTGTTGTGTTTCAGACTGCCGGCATTAAGCGAATCGTGATAATAGCGCTGGAATTTACCGGAAACGGGGTCAAGCCGGTTCAAACCGTTGGTTGTGCCCACCCACAGGTTTCCGTCCTGATCCTCTGCAATTGCCAGAATTTCATTGTTGCTTAGGGAAGAGGGATTATCTTCCTCATGTTTGTAAACCAGGAAACGGTAACCGTCGAATTTATTAAGTCCGCTGCTTGAAGTGCCAATCCATATAAATCCCTTTTTGTCCTGATAAATACATTGAATGGTATTTTGAGACAACCCATCACTGGTAGTGTAATGATTGAAAATCAGGCTGCTTTGTGCATTAACCGAAAGCGAAAGAACAGCCAACAGGGCGAATGCTAAAAATCGGATATTCATGAATTTACCAGGATAATCCCGTTTACATTCACATCAATTTTGCAAATGCAACTTCAAATATAGTCCTTTCTCATTCTTTGATAAACCAGGGATGCAATTATGCAAACCATTGCAAACAGAATCAGCCAAAGGACATATTGCAACACGTTGGCCAGTCCGGCATTACGGACCAGTATATCATAGAAACCGTTTAAGCCCCAGTTCAGGGGCGATATGTGGCTGATATGTCTGAATACGGGAGGCATGATGAAAACCGGCACCCATATTCCTCCTATTGCGGCCAAAATGACTACGGATATGGAGGCAAAAATAGCAGCCTGTTGGTGTGTTTTAGTCATGGTACCAATGGCAATTCCATAACCCACGGCAGCAATAGCAGCTGCCAGAGCTACAACAGAGAGACTCAGGAAATGACCGTTGATTTCCAGTGCAGGCAGACCAACCCGGGGAAAGAGATAAACGCCCATGGCCATAATGAGGACGTACTGAATAAAGCAAACAACCAGGTAAACCAGGATTTTACTGCCCAGGATGGTCGAATAGGAACAGGGCATGGTAAGGAGCCTGGAAAGACTTCCGTCCTCACGCTCCTTGATCATGGCACTGGCAAAGGGTATTACAATGAAGAACATGGCAAAAAGCGTCCATGCCGGCACATTGTGCTGAACGGAATTGGGAACAACGGTCCGGTCACCCCGGGCAACGTATTGTTCTTTGTAAAACACGGTCTCCTGCTTAATTTTATTCAGATTGGGTAAGGGCATCATCATCCGGCTGTTGATTTCGCGGGTTAGTTCATTCAGCACAATTCTTGATTCAACCCGGTCGGAAAATTCACGAATGGAACCCTGGAGTGTTGATCGCATGGAATTTTTTGTAGCCGGATCCAGATACAACATGATAAAAACAGAGTCAGCGTTCACCTGTTGAGGCATCGTATCGCCTGAAAAAATGCCTGTTACACTTGATTTCACCCTGTTGCGAATGCGCTGTGTGGCATTGCCGGGAATAACGATCCCGATCTGGTATATTCCTTCGGCCACAGCTTCCTTCACTTCTTTTTCCGAGGGTGCTTTCCCGTCAATATCTTTATAGATTCGGAAGAAATTCGACTGAACGATTTCATTTTCAATGGCATTTCCCAATGAATCGGTGTCGTTGTTGAGCAGTATCAATTTAATGCCGCTTTCGTTAATGGCTTTGAAAGTATTGTCCTGCAGGCTTGTCATAATCATTACCAGCGCCATGGGCATAATAAAGAGCATGGCCAGTCCTCCCCTGTCCCTGATCAATACCAGGCCATCCTTATATACCAAATTCCAAAACGCTCTCATAGCCTAATCTCTTAAATCTTTACCCGTGAGCTGAAGGAAGATGTCCTCGAGGTTCGAGTTCATGTTGTGTTCCTGTAGCAATTCATTTAAAGTTCCCTGTGTAATGATCCGCCCTTCGTCAATAATGGCCAGGTGGGAGCACAGGTTTTCAGCCTCTTCAAGGTAATGTGAAGTATACACAATGGTGGTTCCGTTGCGGTTGATTTCCATGAGGTTTTCCAGGATGACATTTTTCGATTGCACATCCACCCCCACGGTTGGCTCATCCAGAAACAGAATCCGGGGATTATGGAGCAGGCCTGCAATCAGGTTCAACCTTCTTTTCATCCCTCCTGAATAATAGCAGGTTTGCTGATGCTGACTTTTTTCCAGTCCGAATACATCCAGCCATTTGGTAATTCTTTTTTTCAGTTCAGATCGTTCCACACCACTAATGCCTCCATAAACCAGAAGATTTTCCCTCGCTGTAAGGGTAGGATACAGGGCTATTTCCTGGGGGACCACACCAATCACCCGCTTAATTTTCCCCAGATTTTTTCTTAATGAATACCCGTTAATAATGGCATCACCGGAGGTTGGAGCAAGCAGCCCGCAAAGAATGCGGATGGTGGTGGTTTTCCCTGCTCCGTTGGGACCCAGCAATCCAAAGATAGTACCTTCATAAACATCCAGATTCAGGTGGTCAACGGCAGGTTCTGTTCTGCCTTTGTAATACCTGGTAAGTTCCTGAATCTGTATTACTTGTTTTCCGTTCATGTAAGGGATATTTTCCTGAGCCTCAGGAAGATTTTCTCTTCCCGGTCAGCAATGGTCATCAACCTGTCGGCCAACTCATCATATGATGTTTGTCCCTTGTCCCTGTTCTTGAAACAGCGGGCGGCCATCACTGCAAACTCCCGCCACAAATCGCCCACTGCAGTCATATCGCGACTCACTTCGTTAAGCCAGGGTTGCTGCAGAATTCCTGCACTTTCCTGTAAAAACGCGGCATATATAAATCTGAAGCCGGCACCACCCGTACCAATTTCTTCGAGCATGCGAATCACCTGCCCAAGGTTCAGCACAGCTTTCTTATCGCCATACTTAGCCGGCCATTTTCTCATTCTTTTGGCAAGATACCTGATACCGTCAACTCCAAACATGGGTATGGGAATGGTCAGCATGTCCTTGGCAGTCTTTTGAATTCCCTGAATTATTGCAGGCTTCAGATCAATTTTCTCAGGAACACGGGTAATGCAGTACATTCTTCCGCTGGGAGGGTAAGTTCCCCTGGCAAACCGAACCTTTGCAAGCTCATCTGGGGTAAGCAACTCAACATGTTCCATAACGGGATCACTTACAAGGTATTGCCCATCCTCCTTTCCAAAAACCGTGATGTTATGTGCGTTAAAATGAAACCGGTATTCCTTTGGAAAATAGGGCAACTGGTATACCCCAACCAGCATACCAACAGGTACTCCCTGCATCAGCATCCTGTCGAGTTCCTTCATGGCCGTTTCCGGTTTCCTGAATTTATATCTTTTAACATCAATGCCAAGCCTCCGGGTCACACGTTTAAAAATCACCCCGGGCCATACCCTGAACGATGTAACCGCCATTCCGTTCAGTTTAATAAAAGGCATGTGTGAAAAGAAGAAGCCCGAGCCAATTCCGAAGACCATGGGCTCACTTAGTGCAATGCCATAATATCTGAGCAGGTTGGAGGTAACGCCATTCTCACAATGCGCTGCCTGTTTATGTTGAAAATCAATCTTCATGCTTCAAAACCATCGTTCGTATTCTTTCGGTATCCTGCAGTACTTCCTGCGAAATACCAAAAACTTCGGCATATCTGACCATTTTGTCACGACTGATCTTACGGAAGTTTTTCATCTTCAAATGCCTTTTCACCTTCCATTTGGCTATTCCGGTGTAACCCGACAGGATGGAAATGTCCATAACATGGAGTTCCATATAAAATGCAAGCGGACTGAGCTCGCCGGAAATTATTTTTTCACGCACCTCTTCGACCCGTTCAAATACCACATCCCAGGCCATGGTCATGGCCTCATTCTTGGGCAGCCAGCCCCGGCTTTGCCTGCTTACATACTTACCGTGTTCATCAACCGCATAATTCAGATCACTGATCCGGCCGTCGATCATATAACCCTTATCCTGCGGAACCTCCTCTATCTTCATCTCTTAAAAACTTTATGCCTTTGGCTATTAGCTGTTAGCCATTAGCTTTTGGCTTTTGCTTCTTGGCTCTTGGCTCTTGGCTCTTGGTTCTACTCTCAGCATACCGTAAGCAATGCATATGCATACGTGAACCGGGCACTTTCAGGAACCTGTATCAGAATTTTCTGGCCTTTTTTGAGGTCCCTTGTCCGCATCAGCTCTTCCAGCATCAGGATAAATGACACGGTGGCAACATTACCCACAGTGGAGAGGTTGGTGAACCATTTTTCCCTGGGTATATCCAGTCCAATTTTGTCAAGTTCCTGAAAAGATGGTTCCCTGAAAAACTCAGAAGAAATGTGCGGGAGAAAATAATCGATTGACCGGATATCGAAATTCCGGGCTTCAATAATTTCCTTCAGAAAGCGTCCGCCCAGTTTTACTATCAGTTCCCCAAGCATCCGGGTATCCTGTTTCAGCGAAAATATGGATTTATTCAACCAGTCTTCCGGTTCAAACCGGTAATATCCCTGTAATTTGCCGTCAGCAACCTTCTCAGCCCCTGCATACATACATGTTTCCAATTCATTGGCATAGGAACGGATATCAACCCATTCGATACGCAGCGAAGGATCACCGGCCGGCTTGTTCTCAAGCAAAATAGCCCCGGCACCGTCTGAAAGCATCCAGCGCAGAAACTCTTTTTCAAACGCCAGCAGCGGATTCTCCTTCAGGCGCCTTTCCACTTCATTCTCTTTTTCAAAATACTTGGCAAGCATCCAGTGCGAAAACATTTCCGATGCCGAACAAACGGCATTTGATGTATTACCTGACAGTACTGAAAGATAGCAAAACTTGAGTGCCTGCATACTGGCGCAGCATGATCCTGCAAATGAGGCTATTTCAATTGAAGGAATGTTAAGCAATCCGTGTACCATTGAGGCATGTGACGGCATCACCTGGTCCGGTGAGGCTGTACTACAAGCCAGCAACTGCACGTCGTCCGGATTGAAATCATTTTCGAACAACTGGTTAATGGCAGCCACTGCCAATTCGGCACAATTATGAGTAGGCTTTCCGCCTTTTTCCATAGCGTAATATCTGTTGACTATGCCGTTATTTCTGAGAACAATCCTTCGCGCACGGGAAGGCCGGTTGTCAATCATTCCCAAATAATCTTCCATTTCATCATTACCGACAGGCTTGTTGGGTAGGAACTTGGTAATTTTATTGATGTATACTTCGTTTGACATAGAAAACAAATTAAAGATCAAAGACTAAGAAAAATCAAAAAATACTCGAATTCTATTTTTTAATTCAGAACTGCAAAACTAAAAAAAAACAACACATTCAAATCAAACCGACTGGTATAAAGATATTTGTTTTTTAATTGTTTTGATCCTGAAAGGCCTGATTATCTCATAAAGCATGGATGCAAACGGAGAAACCAGGTAAAGAACGAACAATAGATAGTATTTGAACATACGTACACGTACAACTCTTGATTCAGACCCATAGGATCCTTTTTTTAAAATGAATGCGGCCCAAAGTCTGAAAAACACGATGCCCCTTTTCTCAATCATGACTACCTCGGGCATTACATCCACAGCCCCCTGAGCAACCAGTTCTTCCTGCAAACGGTCGTAATTCCCTTGTTTCAATGCTTTAAGAATAAGAGGTCCATTGGCGGAGGCAGCCTGAATATCTTCATCCGAAATGCCGGCAGGCGGTATGATTTTCATATACCTTTCTTTCTGGTTTTTGAACATCCACCTGATGACGGAGATTACACCCAGCAGGTTCGGGGCTTTGTCGCGCAGGATGATGTTACCTACAAGCTTCGCATTGGCGGATTTGATGTAGCCCTTGACGACGTCCTGGGCCATAACCCACATGTTGCGACTTCCGATAACGGTGATCACCGGTTTGCCATTCATCAGCTTTCTGATGATTTCATGCTGAAAGAGTGCATGCGTGGGAATTGAAGGAGACAGATACCAGGGTTGCCATGCGGCAATGATCAGGTCGAAATGTTCATCTCCCTTGAGTGTTAAAGGTTCCAGCTCGCAGGGAATACCTTTTACCGATTCGGGCATGGCCTGGAAAAACTGATCCGATGTCCAGGGAAAAGGAAAGGGTGTTTTAGGCCTGAGTATCTCATAAACAACTTCCACCTCCCCGTCAGCTTTCATCGGGGTACAGATCGAATTCACAATCTCCCCCAGTTGCCCTGTTTGCGTATAATAAACAACAAGTACCTTTTTAGTCATTGGTTACATATTATCGGTCATAAATGTAAAAATAATTTATGAAATACACCCCGACGGGGTACCCCCACCCCGTCGGGGTGGTTGAAAAAAAACCTGACAGGCTACTACCCTGTCAGGGTGCAAAAAAAAGCCTTTCAGCTTGCCACTGAAAGGCCAAAGGTTTGGTTTAATAAAGGGGAAATGTACCTGAAGAGATTAGGTAAAAGGTAAATAGCAAGACACTTCCATCATGGTATAAACGTAACAAAAAAATCAGGATGAACTGTGAACTGTTCATTTCATTAAAGCAAATGCCCGGTTTTCTGTAGGAATCATATCAAATCCGAAAGCAGCAATTTGACTCACACCAAACTTTCGAGATACCGGATTCTTAATATGGGGATTTTAAACTCATAGGCTACCTCATCTTTTCTGAGTGTGCACAATCGCCTGGCACGTTGCACTTTTTCAAGGTATGCCAGGTTGATGATCACCGACCGGCTGATCCGGGCAAACTGTCCTGCAGGTAATATTTCTTCCACAGCTCCGATGTTCATGGTGACCACTTCATGTTTGTCCTTGCTGACATGTATTTCAGAGTAATTCCAATCAGCCTGGATATAAACTATATCATCAGGGTTGACCAGCATAAAGCCGCCTGTTGTATTGAATCGTAACTTTTTTGTTGTAACCTGACCGATCAGTTTCTGATAATGCTCATGCTGTTCCTTTTGCTTGTATGTTGCCAGCATTCGTTCCACCGCAGTAAACAGTTCTGTCTCATCAACCGGCTTTAAAAGATAGTCAAAGGCAGATGACCGGATTGCCTGGATGGCAAATTCATCGAAGGCCGTTACAAAAATAACTGCCGGCTTTACCTGGGCCTGGTATATGGCCTGAAGCACTTCAAACCCACTCATAACAGGCATTTGGATATCAAGAAACAGCAAGTCAGGTTTCAATTGCAGAATCTTACCCACAGCCAGCCTGGGATCACTTATCCGGGCAAGTATGGTCAGCCTTGGATTTTTGTTCAGCAAAGTCTCCAATCGCCTTGCCGCATGCTTCTCATCGTCAACTATAATACATTTTAACACTTCATGTTCAATTTTTCTTTCCCTCATAAACTGGCGATAATTTAATGGTGACTTTTGTCCCCCCCGGCTTCCCCGAAGTATCGTAAAGGTCTTCAATAGACAATGCTATTTTCCCATGATTGTACCTGTTAAATAATTCTGAATACTGTTGCATAACAGAGAGTCCTTTCCCTGTTGATCCGGACTGATGCACCTGTGCGTATTCACGCCCCACCCCGTCATCGGTGATCTGAATGATTACTTCTTCTTTATCAGGGGCAATATGAATAGTCAGCAAGCCGGGCCTGTCAAGTGGCAGAATGCCATGCTTCAGCGCATTTTCCACATGTATTTGCAGGATCATTTTGGGCACTGGAATTTCCTGGTTAACAAGCGGATCAACAAGCAGTTGATAGCTGAACCTGTCCCTGAACCTGAATTTCTCAAGTGCCAGATAGCTTTCGGTAAAGGATATTTCCTCTCTCAGGCTTCTTACCACCTGATCAGATGATAACAGCAGGGACCGCTGCAAGCTCGAAAAATGAAGAAGATGTTGCCTGGCCTCCTCTTTTTCCTCATCCGATATGCTGTCGATTATGGAATTAACCGCGTTCATGACGAAATGAGGATCCAACTGGTTGCGGACAATCTGAAGCTGAAGGTCAGCAATTTTCTTTTCTGTTTCAAATTTACGTTGCATCTGAACTTGCTGGATTTTGCCAACCAGCAGGGTGAACAAAAGAATACTCAGGTATACGGCTGCATAAAGGAGAAACCGGTAATTGTAAACCTGATTTCTTTCATAAAGAAACAGATTGTATTCAGAACCCATTTGAATATACAATTCGGGGTTACTGTGCAACTGCTGATTAATTGAATATACCATTCCTTTTTCGCCGTTGCCTTTGAAGCTTACAGATACAGGATGATTCATTTCTTTCCTGTAAATAATAATTTTCCTGCTCAACACATCCGTCAGTATCACTTCATCTGAGCCATCCAGATCAACATCCAGGAACCTGGGATAAAAATTCTGGTTCACCGGCAAATCCTTTACAAACTGAAATGAGTTGTCATAAATGTCAAAACCCTTAATTTGCTTGTTAAGCATTATCAAGCATTTACCATTTTTATCCTCAGTAATCATAACTCCAACAGCGTCCGGATCAACACGGATTTGTTTCTGCAATCTGCCATCATTTGTAAAAGCCATAAGCAACGTGGAATCTCCATGCCTTCCTGGCGGACTGTACAATGCACCCAGCGTTTTCCTGTTATGTACATCAGTAAATACGAAAGGGCTGACACTAGAGAACTGGCCGGGAAATGAAACCGGATTGAATGCGAACTGCAATTTCCGGTTTAACACCATGAGGTAGCTATTCCAATCGGGATAAGGCACAGATGAATCATGTACATTTCCAGCAGCATATCCCCTGACAATGATTTCGTTTCTTCCATCGTTGTTGATATCATCCTGGATGATCCCGTAAATAAAAAAACCACTGGGGGGGGAGGCCCAAATGGTATCATGAACCATATCGTAAGCATAAACCCTTCTCGGGTGCAAAGAATAGCCTGTTCCGATTCCAAAAATAAGCTCCCGAAAGCCATCGGATGTTAAATCGTCCATTTCCGCATCCAGAATAAACGGATCATACCTGTTGCTTCGGGACCCGATTCTGGTAACAAATCGCGTTTTTACAGCCATTTCCGGATTCCTGTAATCTGCAAGTCCATGAACCAGTATGGAATCTCCGGCCAGTGTGAAAACATAAATTTCTTTCAGGCCATCCCCATCCCTATCGCCGATAATCAGGTTTCCGTTACTTTGAGTAAAATGATACCGCCCCCTGAAATTCCACTGATCCAGAACACCCTTACTATTGGATACAGTAAGACCTGCGTTACCCAGGCTGTTATGAAACAAGGCAATCTTTTCACTGTTCCCGTCGCTATCCAGGTCATCATACCAGGTGATCTGATCGGACAAATAATCACCCTGGTCCTTCAGACTGATCCGGTATTTTTCTACCCGGATGGGAAAAACAAGCAATACAATAAACGCAACCCAAAGTGAGAGCAGAAAAGGATTCAGAAGGATGGCGAGGGTGCGTTTCATAATTCAAGAACATACCTATATTAGTATAAACATACATAACTAATTAGAATTAAATGCATGTTTGGGTGATTTTTTTAGGGCTTGTTCAAGATATTCGCCGTGTGAAAACCTGTGTTTTTGTAAAGGCATTATCTTTGCTGCCTCTGAGGTTTCATACCAGGCATATTGCCTCTGTTTATTTTACAGTTATGCAACAAAAAACCATACGTGGCCCCGTAAGACTTGAGCAAATACACTCATCCGGTCGTTCTGTGGCTATTTCAGACGGAAAAAAAGTATATATTGATTTTGGCATTCCGGGAGAAGAAGTCACCTACGCACTTGAAAGAAGAAAACAGGGTTTCAGGTCGGGTAAAGTAGTTGAGGTCATTGCCCCTTCTCCTAACCGTATTGAGCCTTTCTGCGCACATTACGGCGAGTGCGGAGGATGCACCTGGCAGCACATCGACTATCAGCATCAACTTACCCTCAAACGCAACATACTTTGCAATGCCCTTGAAAAATATGAAATAGAAACCCCTGAAATACCTGCAGTAATACCCTCCACCGAAACCCATTATTTCAGGCACCGGCTTGAATATACTTTTTCCGCCAGATCTTTCGGCGAAAACTCACCGGAAGGCAGGCATGATACTTCACCTGCATTGGGATTTCACAGCTTTGACGAACCCGGTAAGGTAATCGATATCAGGGAGTGCTATCTGCAGCAGCAGCCCTCACGCTCCATTTGTGAATTCATCAAAGCATATGCGCTGGAACATCACCTTGATTTTTATAATCAGCAACATAAGACCGGTTTTCTAAGAAGTCTTTCCATCAGGGTCAATCGTTCGGGTGATACCATGGTGGTCGTTGGTTTTCATGAAGACCGGCAGGTGGAACGGGAGAAACTTCTGAGAACACTCATGCATGAATTTCCGGCGATTGTATCGGCATGCTGGACTGTTCACAAATCACACCTGCACAGCCAGATGCAGGGGGAGATAATTCCATTCGCGGAGTCTGAGCCCTATCTTTATAAAATAATGGGTGGAAACCGTTTCCGGGTTCACGCTTCCTCTTTTTTTCAACCCAATGCCAAACAAGCCGAAAAAATCTTTCACACCATACAACAATGGGCCGAACTAACAGGCTCCGAAAAGGTTTATGATTTATATACCGGAGTGGGCACCATTGCTCTTTTCCTGGTTCCCGGCGCCAAACAGGTAACGGGCATTGAAGGATCAGCGGGAGCCATTGACGATGCCAGGGCAAATGCGCGGATGAACGGCATTGAAAACGCTGAATTCATGGTGGGCGACATACTGGAAACATTCAAACCGGAATTCCTGGACCAGCATGGTAAACCCGATCTGATTGTACTCGACCCACCCCGCTCGGGCACACTGATCGAAATCAAGAAGACCATCAACCTTTCCGGTGCCAAAAAAGTGATTTACCTGAGCTGCAACCCGGTATCGCTGGCATTCGACCTGAAACAGCTGACCGAAGTATACCGGGTAACCCGCATACAGCCTTTCGACATGCTGCCGCACACACAGCATTTGGAAACGCTGGTGATGCTTGAAATTTGTTGATCTGATGATCTATTGATTTGTTGAGCTGCCGAAAAGAAGGCAAAGCAAACTAAAACTTACATCACACCCATTTGCATTTCAAAAAAATATGTTGTAACATTGCAGCATAAAATCATAAATATGAATTTCAGCGGGACACATCACCATCACCATCATCAGCCGTAACAGCGGAACGAACAGTATGTGTCATACATGAAGATATTTTCAGGGTTTGCAATACTGCAAACCTTTTTTTTTGAACTTTAGTCACCAGTTTGTTACCAAAACACATGGAAAAATTAAAAGTTGCCGTACAGAAAGAAGGCCGTTTAAGTGAAAAATCATTGGAACTGATCCGGGAAGCAGGTATCCGCCACAACCAGGACAGCAAAAGAAAGCTGATCTCACTGGGTGAGAATTTCCCTGTTGAGATCCTCTACCTGAGGGATGACGACATTCCACAATATGTAGCCGATGCCGTCGCCGATATCGGACTTGTTGGCGAGAATGAAGTAATGGAGCGCGATCGCAACGTGGAACTAGTGGAACGGCTCGGTTTTGCCAAATGCAGGTTATCGCTGGCCATACCGCAGTCAGACACCTATCCGGGTGTTGCCTATTTCAACAACAAGCGCATTGCCACTTCCTACCCTGTTATTCTGAAGAAGTTCCTGGAAAAGAATCACCTCACTGCCGAAATTCATGAAATCAGTGGTTCCGTTGAAATTGCGCCGGGAATTGGCCTGGCCGATGCCATCTTTGACATCGTGAGCACCGGAAGCACACTGATCAGCAACCGGCTCAAAGAAGTTGAAGTGGTGGCCAATTCCGAAGCCGTGATTATTGCCTCCCCTGGTCTCAGCGAGAGCAAGAGAAAAATCCTGAACGATTTGCTTTTCCGGTTCCAGGCCGTGAGACGTTCCAAAAGCAACAAATACATCCTGCTGAACGCGCCCAACGAAAACCTGGAGAAAATAGTACAGGTGCTTCCGGGCATCAAAAGCCCGACCGTGCTCCCCCTGTATGAGAAAGGATGGAGTTCGGTACATTCGGTAGTCAACGAAAATGAGTTCTGGGAGATCATCGGAAAGCTTAAGGAATACGGGGCCCAGGGCATCCTGGTTATACCCATTGAAAAAATGATCGTTTAAACGCTGCAATATGAAAATCATCCGGTACCCATCAAAGGATACATGGACCGAACTTCTCAGCCGACCGGCACTGAATAACCGTTCTGTAGACGCCATTGTGCAACCCGTTCTTGACGATGTCAGAAAACGCGGAGATGAAGCGCTGATAGAATATACCCGTAAATTCGACAAGGTGGATTTACAGGATCTCCGGGTTGGTGTTGAAGAATTTTTGGAAGCCTCAAAACTCGTAGATAATGAACTGAAACAGGCCATCGAAATGGCAGTGAGCAACATTGAGACCTTCCACAAAACGCAACAGATCAAGACAGAACATATTGAAACAGCAACAGGTGTTACCTGCTGGCAAAAGGCTGTGGCCATTCAAAAGGTAGGCCTTTATGTGCCCGGAGGTACAGCACCCTTGTTTTCAACTGTGCTCATGCTGGCAGTGCCTGCCCGCATAGCAGGTTGTTCCGAAATTGCGTTGTGTTCACCCCCGGGTAAAAACGGAAAAATCCACCCGGCAGTCCTTTATGCAGCTCAGGTCACCGGAGTTACCTCTGTATTCAAAATAGGCGGAGCACAGGCAATAGCCGCCATGGCCTACGGAACAGCCACTGTGCCCAAAGTATATAAGATTTTCGGCCCCGGAAACCAATATGTTACAGCAGCCAAACAGCTTGTTTCGCGTGGTGATGTGGCCATCGACATGCCGGCCGGACCTTCCGAGGTTGCCGTAATTGCCGATGAATCTGCAGATCCTGTTTTCATGGCAGCCGACCTGCTGTCGCAGGCCGAACATGGTGTTGACAGCCAGGTGTTGTTATTCACCAATAATGAAAGTACGGCTGAAAAGGTACTGAGTGAGGTGGAACGCCAGGTGAAATTACTTTCGCGACAGGAGTTGGCAGAAGGTGCGCTGGCCTCAAGCAAAATTTTAGTACTGAAAACCATGGACGAAATCATGGAGATGGTGAATGAGTATGCTCCCGAACACCTCATTATTGCTGCTGATAATCATGAGTTACTGGCTGAAAAAGTGGTCAATGCCGGATCGGTTTTCCTGGGACATTACACCCCCGAAAGTGCCGGCGACTATGCATCAGGCACCAACCACACACTGCCTACCAACGGTTATGCAAAGGCTTATAATGGTGTAAATCTTGATAATTTCGTACGGAAAATCACCTTTCAGCACATCACCCGCGAGGGGCTCCGGCGTATCGGTCCTGCAGTTATGCGAATGGCAGCTGAAGAGTCGCTGACGGCACACAAAAATGCTGTTGCTGTGAGAATAAAATAAAACACGAGTACCATGTTTGACATTAATTTACTGATAAGGAAAAACATCCGGTCGCTGGTGCCCTACTCCTCGGCAAGGGATGAATACAAGGGAGAGGATGCCGTGTTCCTGGACGCCAATGAAAATCCTTTCAATACACCCCTGAACCGCTATCCCGATCCGCATCAGCTGAAACTCAAAAAAACCATTTCCGACATAAAAAATGTTCCGGTCAACTGCATATTCCTGGGGAATGGCAGCGATGAGGCCATTGATTTGCTGATCAGGGCCTTTTGCGAGCCGGGAGTCGACAATATTGTCAGCATCAAGCCCACCTATGGCATGTATAAGGTGTGTGCCGACATCAACCATGTTGAATTTCGTGAAGTGCTGCTTAACAAGGAATTCCAACCCGATACGGAAGGTCTGCTGAAACAGGCTGATAAAAACAGCAAGCTCCTGTTTCTTTGTTCGCCCAACAACCCCACTTCGAACAGTTTCAAAAAGGATGATCTGTGCTACCTGGTTAAAAACTTTCCGGGTCTTGTAATCATCGACGAAGCCTACATCGACTTTTCGGGAGCAGGAACCCTTATCGGTGAACTGGGTAATTACCCAAACCTGGTAATTCTGCAGACGTTCAGCAAAGCCTGGGGAATGGCTGGGATTCGGCTGGGCATGGCCTTTGCCGGAAAAGAGATCATCGATGTCCTCCGTCACATCAAGTACCCTTACAACATCAACGTGCTTACCCAACGTACGGCCCTTGAATGCCTGTCGGATACCGGCAAAAAGGATGCCTGGATCAGGGAAATCATTGACCAGCGCGAGTACCTGCGCAAAGAGCTTTCGCGACTGCCTATGGTCAAACATATTTTGCCCAGCGATGCCAACTTTCTGATGGTACGGTTTGACAACCCGCAGGAGATCTTTCATTACCTCATCAACAAAAAGATTATTGTGCGCGACCGGTCGAAGGTGGTATTGTGCGAAGGATTTCTGCGCATTACCGTAGGTTCCGGAGAGGAAAACAGGGCGCTGGTTCAGGCGTTGCAGCAGTATTGATATGCTGATGTGCTGATATGATAATTTGCTAATGTGATGATTTGAAAATTGTGAAATGAAGAAAGTATTGTTTATAGACCGTGATGGTACGTTGATTGTGGAACCACCTGATGACTTCCAGGTGGATACACTCGAGGAACTGGAATTCATTCCCGGTGTGTTCAGAAATCTTTACCACATCCGGAAAAACCTCGACTATGAGCTGGTTATCGTTTCAAACCAGGACGGACTGGGAACAACAGGTTACCCGGAAGCAGCCTTTAACCTGGTGCAACAGAAGATGCTGAAAGCTTTTGAAAATGAGGGAATCGTATTCAACGACATACTGATCGACCGGTCATTCCCTGCGGAAAATGCGCCCACAAGAAAACCCAAAACCGGTTTGCTGGAAAAATACATGCAGGGCGATTATGACCTGGCCAATTCCTTTGTTATTGGCGATCGCCAGACCGACGTGGAACTGGCAAAAAACCTGGGCGCAAAAGCCATCTTGTTTTCACCTGTATCAACAGGCAAACAGAATCATGACAACAATGCCGGTAGCGGTGTTTTTAATACAAGCAGCTGGGATGAAATTTACCGGATTGTTTCACTTCCCGAACGCACAGCTCAAGTAGAACGCAACACGGCAGAAACAAAAATCAGTGTTGAACTGAACCTGGACGGTACCGGCAGGTTTGACATTTCAACCGGACTGGGATTCTTTGACCACATGATCAGCCAGCTAGCCCGTCACTCAGGCTGTGACTTGACTGTAAGGGTGGAGGGCGACCTTCATGTAGATGAACATCATACCATTGAAGACACCGGACTGGCTATTGGTGAAGCATTCTTTAAAGCAGTGGGAAATAAAAGAGGCATGGAACGATATGGATTTGCTTTACCCATGGACGATTGCATGGCACAGGCACTAATCGACTTCGGAGGAAGACCATGGCTCGTTTGGGATGCCGCCTTTAACAGGGAAAAAGTAGGCGAAATGCCCACTGAGATGTTCATGCACTTTTTCAAATCGTTTTCCGATGCTGCCCGGTGTAATCTGAACATCAAGGCAGAAGGAGATAATGAGCACCATAAAATTGAGGCCATTTTTAAAGCGCTGGCCAGAGCCCTCAAAATGGCCATCCGGCGCAATGCTTTTGATTCCACATTACCTACAACTAAAGGCGTACTATAAATTCATGACCAGAAGAAACAAAAACTCAGCAATTATCCTGATGCACTGCCCCGATGCCAAGGGCATTGTGGCCCAGGTGACTGCATTCATCAACGACAACAACGGCAACATCATCACGCTGGACGAGCACGTAGACCGGCTCGACAAGACCTTTTACATGCGGATCGAATGGGAACTCGAGGGATTTCAGATACCCAAGGACAAAATAGCTGATTTTTTCAGTACGCTTATTGCCTCAAGGTATAACATGTCGTGGAAAATCTATTTCAGCGAGCCCAAACCCCGGATGGCCATCTTTGTTTCAAAACTATCTCACTGCCTTTACGATATCCTGTCGCGTGTTCATGCCGGCGAATGGGATGTGGAAATTCCATTGATCATTGGGAATCACCGCGATCTGGAACCGGTGGCCAAACAATTCGGAATTCCTTTCCATTATTTCGAAATTAACGAACAAAACAAAGCTGAACAGGAAAAAAAGGAACTGGAACTACTGAAGAAAAACAACGTGACCTTTGTGGTGCTCGCCCGGTACATGCAGATCATCAGCGAAGATTTCATCAGCCATTACCCCGATGAAATAATCAACATCCACCATTCATTTCTTCCGGCATTTCCGGGCGCTAAACCTTATCACTCGGCCTATCAAAGAGGTGTGAAGATCATTGGTGCCACCAGTCATTACGTTACTTCCGAACTCGATGCAGGTCCGATCATCGACCAGGGAATTGTAAGGGTTTCACACCGCGATTCAATCGACAGGCTGATCATGAAAGGCAAGGACGTGGAAAAGCTGGTGCTTTCAGGAGCCATACTTTTGCACATTCACCGCAGAATTTTGGTTTTTAACAACCGCACTGTGGTTTTTAATTAGGCTGCTTTTGGCCATTAGCTATTAGCCTTTGGCTGTTAGCTGTTAGCTGTTAGCTCTTGGCTCTTGGTTCTTGGTTCTTGGTTCTTGGTTCTTGACTCAAAAAAAATGAAAATTGCCATTATAAAATACAACGCCGGAAACATCATGTCGGTTGACTATGCGCTGCAACGGCTGGGTATAAAAGCCGAGGTTACCGACGACTTCGATTATATCCGGTCGGCCGACAAGGTAATTTTCCCCGGTGTGGGAGAAGCCAGTACTACCATGCAGTTCCTCAAAGCAAAAAAGCTTGACCATCTGATTGCCGATTTAAAACAGCCCGTTCTGGGTATCTGCCTCGGACTTCAGCTGATGTGCTGCCACTCCGAAGAAGGAAACACGGATTGCATCGGAATTTTTGACGAGCAGGTCAAAAAATTCGCGCTGGATTCTTCAACAGAAAACAGGCTGAAAGTACCTCATATGGGATGGAACAGCATCAGGAAGGTCAGTAGCAATTTGTTTACAGGAGATCTGGAAAACCAGTATGCCTATTTTGTTCATAGTTACTATGCAGCAACCGGTAATGATACGATTGCCGAATGTGAATACGGCATTTCTTTTAGCGCTGCGCTGCACCGCGATAACTTTTATGCCACCCAGTTTCACCCGGAGAAAAGCGGGAAACCCGGGGCGTTAATCCTTAAAAATTTTATTGAATTATGATAACCATAATACCAGCCATTGATATCATCGGGGGTAAATGCGTGCGGCTTGAGCAGGGCGACTACAGCTTGAAAAAGGTGTATGAGGAC
Source organism: Bacteroidales bacterium (assembly GCA_046481675.1). Classification (GTDB taxonomy): domain Bacteria; phylum Bacteroidota; class Bacteroidia; order Bacteroidales; family UBA10428; genus UBA5072. The sequence goes on from JAWOJJ010000002.1 coordinate 23,174, forward strand.
GACCCCCTGGATGCGGCAAAGCGCTTTGAAGATCACGGGTTAAAAAGGCTGCACGTAGTGGATCTGGACGGTGCGAAAGCAAAGCATGTGGTGAATTACAAAACACTTGAAAGGCTTACATCCAAAACAAGTTTGGTGGTAGATTTCGGGGGCGGTATTAAAACCGATAAAGATCTGCAGATTGCCTTCGATTGTGGTGCCGCGCTGGCTGTAATCGGGAGTATCGCGGTTACCGACAGGGATCTTTTCCAATCGTGGTTACAGGCCTACGGACCGGCCAAAATAATCCTGGGTGCCGATGTGAAAGAAGGCCATATTGCAGTGTCAGGATGGATGGATGTAACTGAAATAGGACTTTATGATTTCCTGAAGTATTACGGTGCCATGGGTGTGAACCAGGTGCTGTGTACCGACATTGCCAAAGACGGCATGATGGGTGGCTCTTCGGTGGCACTTTACAGCCAGATGGTAAAAGATTTCCCGGCCATGCAGATCATTGCAAGCGGCGGTGTTTCCTCAGTTGCCGAAATACACCGGCTTGATGAAGCCGGCGTAGCCGGTGCCATCATCGGCAAAGCACTGTATGAGGGGAAGATCAGGATTGAAGATTTGAAGAATTTTCTATAAATAAAAGCTATGAGGACTTCTGTCCTCCCCCTACCCTTCCGATGAATCGGAACAAGCTCTCCAAAGGGGGACATCGCACACTCATCAACACTTTTGTTATACTCGTTTCATAAATAAAATCTACAATTTCAAATTGCTACAACATGCTTGCTAAACGAATTATCCCCTGCCTCGATGTCCGCAACGGACAAACAGTTAAAGGCATCAACTTTGTCAACATCCGTGAAGTAGGCGACCCTGTTGAAATGGGTGCTGCCTATGCCGAACAGGGTGCCGACGAACTCGTATTCCTGGATATTACAGCAACACATGAAGGCCGCAAAACCTTTGTTGACCTGGTTAAACGCATTGCTTTAAACCTGAACATACCCTTCACCGTGGGAGGTGGCATCAGTGAGCTCAAAGATATTGAAGCACTGCTGGCTGCAGGGGCCGATAAGGTTTCGCTGAACAGTGCGGCTATACGCAATCCCGATCTGATCAACCAGATGGCCCTGAATTTTGGCAGCCAGTTTGTGGTAATTGCCATTGACGCCAGGGAAGAAAACGGCAAATGGACTTCCTACATCAACGGCGGCAGAATACCAACCGAAAAGGAACTATTTACATGGGCCAAAGAAGCGGAAGACCGGGGCGCCGGGGAACTGCTCTTTACCTCTATGAATCACGACGGCACAAAAAATGGTTTTGCCTGTGAGGCACTTGCCAGGCTGTCTGACGAACTTTCCATTCCGGTTATAGCCTCAGGCGGTGCCGGAAACATGGATCATTTCGTGGAAGTGTTCACCAAAGGAAAGGCTGATGCCGGACTTGCCGCCAGCATCTTTCATTTCAACGAAATCACCGTACCCCAGCTGAAAAAATACCTGGCCGAAAAAAACATTCCCATTAGACTATAATTTCAAACATACAACATATTAGCACATTAGCACATTAGCACATCAGCAAATTATCAAATTATCAAATTATCAAATCAACTACTATGAACAGTAAAAAAACAGACTTTCTCATAGAATTGCAGGATCTGATTGATCGCCGCAGGCAGGAAATGCCTGAAGGTTCCTATACCACCAGCCTATTTAAAAAAGGAATTAACAAAATAGCCCAGAAAGTGGGCGAAGAAGCCGTGGAACTGGTTATTGAAGCCAAGGATGATAACCGTGAGTTGTTTTTGAATGAAGCAGCTGACCTGGTTTATCATTTACTGGTTTTGCTTACCGCAAAAGGATTCCGCCTGGAAGAGGTTGTGGACATCCTTGAAAAAAGGCATCAATAAGCTGAAACAGAAAAAAACAGCTCAGATTCAATTACATAATAATCATTACATTATATTTGCATGACAAAAAAGCACTGCAGATTTTGACCCAAACCTCTTACGCCCAATATATTTAATACTGTCATGACAAAATACGAAATCTGGAACCTCCTGCTAAATGCCCTCATAGCTGTCGGTTTATTCGGGGTGGTAATCTTAGCTTTATTTGGTGATTGGATAAGAAGCAAGATCTTCCCGGCACAACTTGACATAGAAATACTGGATAGAAACGGCGAATTGACTGTAATGGACAATGGTCACAAAGTTATTTATTACCACATACATGTAGTAAACAAAAGGTCTGTTGTTGTAAAAAACTGCATGCTTTTTTTGAAAAGCATTCAAAAGCGGGAGGCTGATGGCAATTTTGTTGACATTCCTGTTTCTGTTCCGCCCAGATATATCTGGTCGCCGGCCGAAACTACTCCGGAGACCGTGAACATCATCAAATCGCACATCGCAGATTTTGGGTATGTAATCGACAGCTCAACCGATTTTAAACCAACCGTGACACCCATACTGAACAGCTTCCGTGGAAACCTGGAACACCATGAAACGTTCAGGTACTATATCCAGATCATGGCTGAAAATTATAAGCCCACCCGTTTATTCGGTATTGAAGTGACCTGGGACGGACAGTGGCCTGAAAACCTGGAAGAAATGTATAAGCATTTAATTATTAAAAGAATATAATCTTTACAGCTACCCAAAACCACCTTCAATAAGTGGATTGCAATTTATTGCCGGCAAAAGTTTCTGATTCATGACCCAGTTTTTA
>JAWOJJ010000015.1:0-14920 GCA_046481675.1 Bacteroidales bacterium
TTCTGGAATCAGGCAAACCGCATTGTCAGGAGGAAAAAACGCCGGCATTCCCGCCATCTTGCTTTTTATGCAATTAAGAAAAAGCTCGACCGCAATGATACCTTCAGCAGGCTTTCAGACTTTGTGGTAACGCATTACAACCGCCAGCAAAGCCTGGTTTTGCTGAACATGTTGTCAGAAGAATACCACAATCTTTGCCGGAAATTTGACAGGGTGAGCCAGCGGTTGAGGAAGAGATGAGGTTAGATGTAAGATCCAAGAACCAAGATCCAAGATCCAAGACAGGAACAAGGGACAAGAGACGAGTAGCAGTAGCAGTAGCAGGCAGACATCCAAGTCTTTTATTACTTCGAAAGCTCAGTAGGCCTGCCTGCCGTCAGTCAGGTCTGTTCAACCTGCCTGCCTGCCGGCAGGTCTGCGAGAATCTGCTCAATCTGCGCTAATCTGCGAGAAATGCATTCTGCGAAAAAAAATCGCCCTGCACACCGAAAGGGCTGAAGCCCGGGGCTAGTTATTGCGCAAAAAAACCGGTTCATATGCTGAGCCGGTTTTTTGTTGATGGTCACGCTCGGCGTAGTTTTGGTAACTACGCCGAAACATTTATTTTCAAACGCACACTACCTGATCTTCGAGCCTTTCACGGCAAAGTAGGTGATGTAGGCGTAATAGAGGAACAGGCAGCAGATGGCCACGGTAAGTCCAATGCTCTTTTGAATGCCCCCCATCATGATCGGCAGAATGGCTGCCCCGATAACCGATGTGGCAATAACCCCCGAGCCCACCTTGGAGTGGGGTCCGAGATCTTCCAGGGCCAGGTTGTAAATACAGGGCCACATGATGGAGTGGAACAAACCGGTTCCCAAAAACAACACCAAAGCAATCCATTTGGTATTGCCACCGCCTATGGCCAATGAGCCAAACAGCATGGCAGCTCCCAATACGGCACATACACTCAGTATCTGGCTTGCCGAGTATTTGCGGAGGATGAAAATCCCGGCAATACGACCCACCATCAAACCACCCCAGTAATACATCAATATCCTGATGCGCATTTCGCCGTTGAAATCAAAACCCAGTCGCGACGAGTAATCGGCAAAGAAACTCGGGATTCCGATTTCAACACCCATATAAAAGAATATGGCCAATGAACCCAGCCACAAATGGGTATACTTATAGGCACTTGATTTCAGTTTTTTGGCTGTGCTTTCGGAAGGCGCTTCTTCTTTAATTTCAGGAAGCTTCAGAAAGAACATGATCACTACAATGACCAGTGATACAATACCTATACCGGCAAAAGGACCCTGCACTGCCTTTGGATCAGAAGCTCCCCCGGTGTTGGCTGAAACAATCAGCATCGACACGAAGATGGGCGCAAATACCGTAGCCACCGAATTCAGTGCATTGGTCAGCGTGAGCCTGCTGGCAGCAGTTTCGGGTGTGCCCAGTGCGTTCACATAGGGGTTGGCAGCAACCTGAAGCAAAACAACGCCAATGGCAAAAACCGACACGGCGCTCAGGAAGCCATAGTACCCAATGGCAACCCCGGGAATACAAAGGAAGAACCCGGCGCAAATCAGCGCCAGTCCGGCCAGCACCCCGTTCTTATAACCAATGCGGTTGAGCAGGTAGCCAACAGGGATCGACAGGATGTAGGCCCCGTAGAAAAAAGTGTTGGGTAATTGTTTTTCAACTTCGTTCAGGTTGAAGGCACTCTTCAGGTAATCGATCAGCGAATTGTTCATAGTGGTAATGAAGCCCAGCAAAAAGAACATGGAGGCCATCACGATCAGCGGGAAGAGATAACTGTTGTTTTTGTTTGTCATAGAGTAAATTTTATGTTGTAAGTTTTATATCGTACCATGTCCCCCTCTGGAGAGCTTGTCCCGGTTCATCGGGAGGGCAGGGGGAGGATGGTTTCAGTTGTCAGATAGTCTTAAACTTATGCAGGCATGTGTGTTTGTACTCCTGCCCCGGTTGCAGAATCACAGAAGGAAAGTGGGGTATGTTGATGGCATCGGCAAAGTGCTGTGTTTCCAGGCAGAATGCTTCGCGTTTGTTATAAACATGACCGTGTTTTCCCTTTTCGCCATCCATCCAGTTGGCCGAGTAAAACTGAACACCGGGCTGCGTGGTGTAAATCTCCATCACCCTTCCCGATGCCGGATCGCTTGCTACTGCGGCAAGGCCCAATTCACCGGTACGATGTTTCAACACCCAGTTGTGATCGTAACCGTTACCGAATTTCAGCTGTTCGTCAGCCTTTTCAATATCCTTTCCTATTTTTTTGGCAACCGTGAAATCCATGGGTGTGCCTTTTACGCTTCGGATTTCGCCTGAAGGTACGTTGGTGTCGTCGGTAGGAGTGAAGAATGCACCATTGATCATCAGTTCCTGGTCATAAACGCTACCGGAGCCTTCTCCGGCCATATTGTAATAAGAGTGATTGGTGAGGTTCACAATAGTTGTTTCATCAGTTGTTGCCAGATAATCAATACGAAGCTCGTTTTCATCGGTCAGCGTATAAGTTACCCTAACGGTTACTGTGCCCGGGTAACCTTCTTCACCGTTGCGTGAAACATATTCCAGTTCAACACTGTTGGGAGTTGATTTGACAATGTCCCAGTTCATCTTGTTGAAACCGATATTACCACCATGCAGATGATTCGGGCCGTTATTGACAGCCAGCTTATAGGTTTTGTTGTTGAGGGTGAACTGTCCCTTGCCGATGCGGTTGGCAACACGCCCGCAGACAGCGCCCATAAACGGTCCGTTGCCTGTGATGTAATCGTTGATGTTGTCATATCCCAGCACGATGTCTTTCATGTTCCCGTTGCGGTCAGGGACAACCAGACTCACCACAATGGCTCCATAGGTTGATATCTGTGCAACCAGTCCGTTGCTGTTTTTTAAAGTCAGCAGCCGGGTGGGCTTGCTGTTGTGTTCCGATTTAAAAGCTTCTTCCTTAATTAAGTTCATATGAGTAAGTTTGATGTTGCAGAATTTGTTAATACGAGAATCAGAGCTCAATTTTACCTGCGCCCTGGGGCCGGATGAACAATTTGTGGCACGAACCTTTGCCATAAATATGTTCAAGTGTGGTAACGTATTTGTCGAGCAGGTCATTGGGAACGAAGGCCTGTATGGTACCGGCAAAGCCGCCGCCATGAACACGCCAGGCGCCCCTGCCTTTAAGCACCAGTTCACTGAGAGCCAGGGCCAGGGAAACGCCCTGTTCCCTGATGTTGTTCACCGGGAATATATTCTGATTGTACATGTAGGAGCTGAACCCCGAGTCAACCACCATGCCCAGAAAAGCTTTGAAATCGTTCTTTTCAAGTGCGGCCACCTGTTCCACCACCCGCTGGTTGTCGCCCTGAAAATGAATGGCCCTGAGAATGGCCCTGTCACCCACTTTTTCACGGATTTTGGGTGCAATGTCAAGCACCTGTTCCAGGCTTACCTCGCGCAATACTTTTGCGCCAAGTTCTGCAGCAACTGCTTTCATATCGGTGGGGAGTGAGGCATACTCATCATTCAGATCGGCATGGTTTCCACCCGTGTCGGTAATAACCAGCGCAAAACCGGTAGCTACAAAGTCAAAATTCACCTTTTTAACTATCGGTTTGGAGGGGTCTTTGAAATCAATGGTAATCAGACCGCCCATGGAACATGCCGTTTGATCCATCAGTCCGCATGGCTTACCGAAATAATTATTTTCGGAATACTGGCCGATGATGGCATTCTGAATGGGATCGAGCCTGCCCTGGTTAAACAGTACGCTTAACATGGCCCCGATCAGCACTTCGAATGAAGCTGAAGAACTCAGTCCGGAACCCTTGGGTACTCCGCCGTCGATGCAGGCATCAAAACCGCCAATATTGTAGCCCAGTTCTTTCATTCTTGAGCAAATGCCTCTTACCAGTGCTGCGGAGGTGAACTGTTCGCTTTTATCGGGTTTCAGCGACGACAAATCAACTTCAAATTTCGGGTAACCCAACGATTCGATGCGGATGGTATTGGTGCCGTTTTTTGCTGCAACTGCGGCATTGTCCAGGTTTACAGCCCCGGCCAGCACGCGGCCATAGTTGTGGTCGGTGTGGTTACCGCCTATCTCGGTTCTGCCCGGAGAGCTGAAGAGCTCTGCTTCACTTGCTCCGAAAGAAGCCTGGAATTGCTGTAACAGGGTGGTATACCTGTCGGCCTGCTTTTTAAGTTCAGCCGGATCATTTCCGTAAAGTGCACGGAATGCTTTGTTGTCGCCATGGTTTATCCTGGCAATGAGGGTTTCTGTGAATGACATGGGATATTTGTTTAATGCATAGGTGTAAATATAACATTTAGTTTTTTTACAACGGAATAGGGATGGAAATTTTTAAATGTCCGGCAAACCAATTTAATAAAAAAGCCTGCCAATCTTTTGGCAGGCTTTTTTATAGCTTTCACCTGGTTTTAAAGCAGGAAGATGTTGTTTTTGTTGCACCCGGCAATCAGCTCGGGAGGCCAGATGCTGGCCTGCACTTCCCCGATATGGGCTTTTCTCAGGTAGAACATACAGATTCTGGATTGTCCGATACCTCCGCCAATTGACAGGGGCAATTCACCCTGAATCAGCCGTTTGTGAAAAAGCATTTTAACGCGGTCCTGCGAATCACAAATTTCAAGTTGCTTTAACAGCGATTCTTTGTCAACCCGGATGCCCATGGATGATATTTCAAAAGCGGACTCAAGCACGGGGTTCCACAAAACAATATCGCCGTTCAAACCCTTGTATCCGTCGATTGTGGGCGTGGTCCAGTCGTCATAATCAGGTGCGCGACCGTCATGCTTTTCGCCATTGGACATCATGCCGCCGATACCAATTACAAAGATAGCGCCGTATTTTTTGGCTGCCTCAAATTCTCTTTCCCTGGGTTGAAGTTTGGGATATTCAGCAAGCAATTCCTCGGCATGAAGAAAGGTGATTTCATGCGGAAGAAAGGGTTTGATGGAATTGTATTCTTCATAAACCACGTATTCTGTTCGTTTCAGCACCTCGTAGATTTTCTTCACGATGTATTTGAGAAAATCCAGGTTCCGGTCCTTTTCTGCAATCACCCGTTCCCAGTCCCATTGATCCACATACAACGAATGAATGTTGTCAAGTTCCTCATCGGGCCTGATGGCGTTCATATCGGTGTAAATGCCGTTGCCGTGGGGTATGCAGTAGTCGGCCAGTGCCATTCGTTTCCATTTGGCCAGGGAGTTCACCACTTCTGCAATGGAATCGTTCATGTCTTTCACCGGAAAGCTTACCTTACGCTCGGTACCGTTCAAATCGTCATTGATACCGGTTCCTTTTAAAACGAACAAAGGCGCAGTAACCCGGCGCAGGTTGAGTTCAGCTGATAACTGCTGCTGAAAAGTGTCTTTCACCAGTTTGATGGCCTTCTCGGTTTGGCTCAGGTCGAGTGAGCTTTTATAATTCCGGGGTACAATAAGCGGTCTGCCCATATTCCATGTTTTGTTAATAAAGTATTCAATTAAGAAGCAAAAATATACCTATTCTTCAAATATCAGCAATGAATAGTTGTCAGATGAAACATATATGTGAGCATGGATTACATTTTTGAATAATTAGTCATATATTAGTTAAAGATTATAATGAATATCCTGATAATATGAAAAGCAACTTTCAGATTGATAGTTTGGACCGGAAAATACTTTCGATTCTTACAAAAAATGCCCGTGCGCCATTTCTGGAAGTGGCCCGGGCATGTAACATCTCCGGCGCTGCTGTCCACCAGCGTGTGCAAAGGCTGGTCCGCATCGGCATCATCAGCGGATCGCAGTTCAATGTAGATCCGAAAAAGCTGGGTTATAAAACCTGCGCTTTTGTGGGCATCTTCCTGGATAACGCGGCTATGTTCAACAATGTTTCGGAGAAACTGGTGAAAATTCAGGAGATTACCCAATGCCATTATATCACCGGGCAATGGGCCATGTTCCTGGAGGTATATGCACGCGACAACGAGCATTTGCGTGTGGTACTGGCCGACAAAATACAATCCATCAAAGGCGTTTCGCGCACCGAAACCTTCATTTCACTGGATGTGCTGTTCGACAGGCAAATGCCGTTTCTGGAAGAGGAAGAGGTAGCAGCAGGCAGGCGGTGATGACTATCCGGATGGCTTGTCGCACCCCCTTGCTTCTTCCATAATTAATGCTTAAATTAGTTTAACAAAGTCATCATTCATATTCCTTTACATGAAAATTGCTGTAATCGGAACCGGAGGAGTAGGCGGGTATTTCGGCGGCAGAATGGCCCTGGCTGGTTTCGAGGTTACTTTTATATCCCGCGGCGAACACCTGAAGGCCATGCAACAAAACGGACTTCGGGTTAACAGCATTAACGGCGACTTCCATATTCAAACCGTTCATGCTACCGATGACATCCGGGCAGTGAAAGATGCAGGTTTGGTTATCCTTGGCGTGAAAGCCTGGCAGGTTGCAGAAACCGGAAGATTCTTGCGGGATATCATCCGCCCGGATGCTGCAGTTTTGCCACTTCAGAACGGAATACTGGCAACTGAAGAACTCATGACTGTGCTTGAACCCAACCAGGTACTGAGCGGTTTGTGCCGGATCTTTAGCAAGATTGAATCACCAGGTGTAATTGCCCATTTGGGTGTGGAACCCACCATAATTTTTGGCGAACCCGATAACCACACACGTGAACGAACAAGGCAAATTCTGAATTCGTTTGAAAAATCCGGTATTAGGGCTTTTATAGCCACTGACATCCGGGCTGAGCTGTGGAAAAAATTCATCAACATTTGTGTCAGCGGGTTGCTGGCAATTACCCGTTCAACCTACGGCGAATTGCGTGAACTCAGGGAAACCAGGGAAATGATGGTTGAATTAATCGGGGAAATCTTTACCCTGTCGCAGCACCTGAATATTCAGATCGACCATGACTTTGTGGCTAAAACCGTTGCATTCATCGACACTTTTCCACCCGGTTCCACCTCTTCGCTCACGCGCGATGTTTGGGAAGGAAAGCCATCGGAAATAGAATACCAGAATGGCACGGTAGTGAAACTGGCCGCAAAGCTGGGTGTGGATGTCCCGGTGAATCGTTTTGTTTATCATTGCATTTTACCCATGGAGCAAAGGGCACGAAAGGTTCATCACATCAGGTAAATATTTGCCATGGCCACTAAACCCGATAAACTTCACCTTGTAAAAAACCAGATCATCAACAATTCACTGGTTATGGCTTCAACTGTAGGCTCGCTGGCCTACCTGGTTAGCCTTTACAGGTTTATTGAGCATGGATTTCACATCTCTTTCCTGATCAACCTGGTTGTTGTTGCCTCTGTTGTTGTGATGACCTTTTTAAGGCATAAAATTGACATAAGCGTTAAAACATACCTGCTCATCGGGTTGATCATCGTTCTTTCGTTGAGTGATACAATTAATTACGGACTGCTATCTGCCACAAGGATTTACCTGGTGCTGATCCCCTTTTTTTCCATTGTTGCCCTGTCGTTCAGGCAGACTATTTTTGTGTTCTTTGCCGCCATGGTCTGTTTCCTGATAATCGGATACCTTCATTTTAAAGGATTGTTTTCAATACCTGCAGCATATCAGCCAAATGCGTATGTAGCTGATTGGTATCCGTGGGTTATTCTTACTGTTCATTTTGTTTTAATTGCTGCCGTAATGCTGCTGGTGATCCGGAAGCTGATTTCCGGGTATTCTGATCTGATCTCAGGTCTTGAATTTGCAGTGAGGGAAAGAACACATGATCTCGAGAGTGCCAACGAAGAAATGAAGGCTACCAATGAAGAACTTTACGATCACAGGGAAGCTTTGCAAACTGCGTTGAAAAATCTGCAGGCTACCCAGAATCAATTGATCCTGTCGGAAAAAATGGCATCACTTGGTGTACTGGCTGCCGGAGTGGCCCATGAAATAAACAACCCGTTGAATTTCATCAACGGCGGTGCTATTGGAATTGAAAATTACGTGCGGGCTAACCTCAGGGAGCATGAACAGGAACTGGCTCCGCTGATCGAAGGGATTCGCACCGGGGTTTTTCGTGCAGCTGATATCGTATCAAGTTTGAATCATTATTCCAGGTACAACAATACTTCCTTTGCTGAATGTGATGTTCATGCTGTCATTGATAATTGCCTGGTAATGATGCATAATGAGCTGAAGTATAAGGTTGAAGTCCATAAAGAATATACTGAAAATAGTTATATCTTTGTTGGAAATGAAGGAAAACTGCATCAGGCGTTTTTGAATATTTTGGTGAATGCTGCCCAGGCGATCGTTGAGAAAGGAATTATCACCATACACACAGAGGTGACTGATGATAAGTTGATCATTGACTTTACAGATACCGGAGCAGGTATTGCATACGAGGACATTACCCGGCTTACAGATCCGTTTTATACAACCAAAGAAGCCGGAAAAGGAACAGGCCTGGGATTGTGGATAACCCTGAGCATTGTGAAGGAACATCACGGACAGCTTGATTTTGATTCAAATCCTGGAAAAGGTACAAAGGTTACTGTTACATTGCCTTTAAATACAATACAGCAAGATGAGCAATAAACCAGTTTTACTTTATGTTGATGATGAACCGCTGAACCTGAAGCTTTTCGCAATCAATTTCAGGAATAAATTTGAAGTGATCACCAGCGAATCGCCTTATGAAGGCATCGACATCCTGAAATCCAATTCCAAAATCGGTGTCGTTATAAGCGATATGAAAATGCCGGGTATGAATGGTGTTGAGTTCATCAGGCAGGCACGTAAAGAATTTCCAAACCTGGTGTATTTTATACTGACAGGATTTGACATTACCGACGAGATTTCTTCGGCATTAAGCGAAGGTGTGATTTCCAAATACTTCAGAAAACCATTCAATATCAAAGAGGTAGAAGCATCTATTAAGCATACGCTAAATCCATAATTATTTTATTCTCATAATGAATTCTTTGGTGCTAAGGCCGCTGCAAAATTAACCTGATATGAACCACATAGCCATCATTTCATCAAGCATACGTATCGGAAGAAAAAGTCACCGTATGGCTTTGTTCCTCAGCAATTTTCTTGAGGAGAATCAACTGGCCACTTCTGAAATTATCGACCTGGCTGCTTATAAATTTCCCCTGTTTGAAGAAAGATTGCAAAACCTTACATCACCACCGACCGGTGCCGTTGAATTTGCCGAAAAGTTCAAATCAGCACAGGGTATCATTATAATTACTCCTGAGTATAACGGTGGATACCCGGCCAGCCTGAAGAACGCTGTTGACCTGCTTACAGATGAATGGAAGCACAAGCCTGTCGCCCTTGTGTCTGTATCAGCAGGCCCTTTTGGCGGCACACAGGTAATTGGCCAATTGCAGTTTGTTCTCTGGAAAATGGGAGCCTATACCATTCCGGCCAGGTTGCAGGTAGCCAATGTGGCTGAGCAATACGACGAAAAGGGGGTACCCGCTGACAGGCAATCAGCTGATAAACGCGCTTCCTCTTTTATCGGGGAATTGCTTGATTGTATTGCATTGAACAGCAAAAAGAACGACTGAATTCATTCCGGTTAAACGGCGCTTCGTTGCCTTACCAGTTCAAAAAACAACACACTACCTGCCGCACTTACATTCAACGACTGAATAGAACCTGACATGGGGATTCTGACCAATTGGTCGGCCATTTTGAGCAGTTGGGTGTCAATACCGGTATCTTCAGCACCCATGATTATTGCCGTAGGTTGTTTCAGGTCGGACTGGTATATAGTATCGGCTGCCTTTTCAGTGGCGGCTACTATCTGAAATCCCGATTCCTTAAGGTATTTAACTGTATCAGGCAGGTTACTTACCCGGCACACGGGCAGTGAATTCAATGCCCCGGCGGAAGTTTTAATGGCATCCGAATTGATCTGTGCTGATCCTTTTGAAGGGATGACCATGCCGTGAAACCCGGCACATTCTGCACTCCGGGCAATGGCGCCCAAATTCCTGACGTCGGTAATGCCATCCAAAATAACCAGGGCGGGCATTTTTCCCTGTTCAAAAAGCATGGGCACCAACTGCTCCAGTTCGGTATATTCAATTTCTGAAATCAGTGCTATTATACCCTGGTGGTTTTTTACGGTCATCCGGTTGAGCTTTTCCAGGGGCACATACTGGAAAGGTATGTTCTGTTCACGCAGGGAAGGGAATAATCCCGGAATGACGTCATTCCTGAATCCCTGTTTCAGAAGTATTTTATCGATTGGCTTGCCCGAGCGCAACGCTTCATTAACCGGGTGGATGCCAAATATGATGCTTGTTCTTGCTTTCATTTTATTCAATAAGGTAAATTTTGCCCTTTCTCCAGGTATCCACTGCACTGCGCCAGAAAGTATCATAACTGTCGGAACGCTGAAGCGAGTAATTGTCACCTGAAAATGCATTGGGCGTGTGGTCGAAAGTAAAGGTCACCGTGGTGGTGTAATTGCTCTTGTAATAAATCCATTTTTCCTGGCCGGGCTCCACCTTAACCGACTGAGGCGGCCCGTAAATGATGTAAATCATACCGCGATCGGTTTTCCAGCCGGGCTTGAATGAGGTGAAATAGTAATTGGCAAAGTAAACCCGGTTGTAATAAACGCGAATGAGTTCCCTGGCTTTACCCAGGTCCCCTGTTCTTTCAATCCAGAAATTGTCAACTGCAAGCTTTTTGTTGGTTGCATTTTTCAGCCGGTCATATTCAGCAGAAGTGGTCAGGTAGGCCAGTGATTCAACCAGTTGATCCAATTCCTGCACCCTGGGATAAGATGGTCCGAAGTTGGTAAGTGTTAAACCTGCATCAACCGTTGTGTCAAGCTGAAGGTGATAAATACCTTTATAGTTAAACTTGTACGAGACTGCTTTGGCAAACGGAAATATCCATAAACTGTCGGGCTTATTCAAAAATTCCCGTTCCCTGCTGGTGGAAAACGAAGGTCGCGGCAGGGGAATTTCGCTTCCGTAATAAAACACGTAAACCGAATCATAACGATTATTAGGATAATCTATTCTTACAGCAGCATCTCCTGCCACATAGGGTTTATACAAGGGAGCCCTGTCCTCGGCATAAGTGACCAGAAAATTCTGTTCCGACAATGCGGAAGTCTTGTCAACAAACAGGTAGGTCAAAGCTGACTCATTCCTGACCATATCCCTGGCTGTTACGGTAAGCTGGTACTTTTTGCCTGCTTCAGCTTTTATGGGAATCTGCGTGGTGAATCGCTTGTCTGCATTTTCCCTGAGGAACCGGAAGGTTACTCTTCCCGAATCGGCCAATGCCGGTTTCTGAATATCGGTGATGTCAGTCAATGTGTAACTCAGGTTCACCAACCCCAGCAGCTTGTCGGGTTCAATAGTTCCTGAATACAACAATTCCGTAGGAAAGATCTTGATGAGCAGCAAAGAGCCGGTGGGCTGGTTGTGAAAAACGGTGTAGGCCGGATGTAATTTTGTACCCGAAGGGTTGTACATTTTTGTCAGGCTGACCACATCAGGCTTTACGGTTTGCCGGGTTGTTGAACAGGCAACCGAAAGAACCAACAGGCACAACATGCAGTATAAGATGGGTTTCTTCGTCATCCGGCAATCATGATTAACCGTAAAAGTACTCAAATTCTTTTATTCTTAAGATGCTCCAGTTCGGTCTGAAGTTGCTCCCAGGTATTCATCTGCTGCTTTAAATCGGCCTGCAGCTTGCTGTAACTGCTGTAAAAACCGGGGGCTCTTGTTTTTTCAGGATCAAGCGAGGGGTCGGCAACCAGTTTTTCAAAGCTTTCAATTTCTTTTTCCAGTTTTCCAATCTGTTCTTCGGCCTTTCCTACCTTGCTTTCCAGCTTCCGGACCTCCCTGTCGAATTCCTTTTTATCGAAAAATGCCTGCTTGCTGGTGGCTTCGTCTTTCCCGGCTTTTGGACTCTGAAGGTTCTTTTTCTCAAGATCGCTGAGGGTGCTCAGTTTTCTTCGTTCCAGGAATTCATAGATTCCGCCCAGGTGCTCTTTTACTTTTTTATTTCTGAACTCAAAGACCTTGTTTACCAGGCCGTCAAGAAACTCCCGGTCATGTGAAACCGCAATAAGTGTGCCATCAAATTGGATCAGCGCCTTTTTCAGGATGTCTTTTGTCCGCATATCCAAATGGTTGGTAGGCTCATCCAGTATGAGCAGGTTGCAGGGCTCAAGCAGCAAACGGGCCATGGCAAGCCTTGACCGTTCACCTCCCGAAAGCACTTTCACCTTTTTTTCGGCATCGTCTCCGCCAAAAAGAAAAGCGCCCAGGATGTCCCTTATTTTGGTTCGTATGTCACCCACAGCAACTTCATCCAGGGTTTCCAGCACTGTTTTATTGTCATCGAGCAATTCGTCCTGGTTTTGCGCAAAGTAGCCCAGGCTCACGTTATGTCCGGGTTTCAAGGTGCCTTCATGCGGAAGGTCCCCGGTTATGATTTTGGAAAGCGTGGTTTTCCCTTCCCCGTTACGCCCTACGAATGCAACTTTTTCACCACGGTGAATGGTCATGTCGATATGATCAAGAACCTTATGGTGCCCATAACTCATCGACAGGCCGCGAATATCAAGCACTACGCTGCCTGACCGCGGTGCAGGAGGAAACTTGATGTGGATGGATGATGTATCCTCCTCGTCAATCTCAATGATGTCGAGTTTTTCCAGCATTTTTATCCGCGATTGCACCTGGACGGCTTTTGAGGCCTTATACCTGAAGCGATCAATGAAATCCTGGGTTTCGTCGATCAGTTTTTGCTGGTTCCGGTATGTGGCTGTTTGCTGCTCTTTTCTTTCCTTGCGGAGCTCCACATATTTCGAATAGGACACCTTGTAATCGTATATTTTGCCCAGTGAGATTTCCACGGTGCGGTCGGTTACCTTGTCGAGGAAAGCACGGTCATGCGAAATCAGCACCACGGCGCCATGGTAGTCATGCAGAAAAGCTTCGAGCCACTGGATCGAATCGATATCCAGGTGGTTGGTGGGCTCATCAAGCAGCACCACATCCGGAGATCTGAGCAGTATTTTTGCAAGCTCAATACGCATGCGCCAGCCACCGCTGAATTCCCTTGTATGTCTTTTGAAATCATTTCTCGAAAAGCCGAGACCGGTGAGTACCTGCTCTATTTTCTGATCGCGGTTGCTGCCTTCGAGCATGTGAAAGCGCTCGGTTTTTTCAGATAACTGGCCTATCAGGTCACCATAATCTGCGGATTCATAATCCGTCCGCTCATTGATCTGATGGTTCAGATTCTCGATTTCCTGCTCCAGGATCAGTATCTCATCAAATGCACTTCCGGCTTCATCAAAGAGGGTTTTGTCGTCAACAACCACCATCTGCTGGGGCAGGTACCCCAGCCTGATGTTCCCGGGTATCACCACCTTCCCTGCGTCGGGTTGCTGTATACCCATGAAAATTTTTAAAAGCGTGGTCTTTCCGGCGCCATTGCGCCCTACAAGGCCAATTTTGTCGCGGCTGTTGACCAGAAAGGAAACATCGTTGAACAGGAAGTAACCTCCGAACGAAATACTCAGTTGGTCAATAGAGATCATTCCTTTATAAGATTTAAGTTTCTGAAATAGAACATCAGGATGTCCACGTAGGTGTAGCCCACGCGGGCCATTTCCATGGCGCCTTCCTGGCAAAGGCCCAGCCCGTGTCCGTATCCGTGTCCGTGTATTATTACATTCCCGTTATTCTCTTCTACCCAAAAAAACGACGATTTTAATCCCAGATCTTCCCGTACCGTTTTCATAGCGATTTTTTTGCTTACCCGGTCCAGGTATTTTCGCCTTCCGGTATCGCCATCAGAAAAAACAGCATCATAACCACCGGGTGCCTTTTTTTCGAGGTAGGCCTTCCATTCATTTTCGGTGAGCACTTTGTTCCAGTTCCGGTGTGCCGAACGGTCACAAAACGGATCCTTCACCGGTACCAGGAAGGGGAGTTCCCGGTTCCATTCAACAGCAGCACTTCCGGTGATCCCGCCGCAGTTCGCATGATAAGCGGTAATTACAGGCTCTCCGGCACTATTGGCAAGCAGCTCATTCCGGGTCTTCAATACGGCGTCATAAATTTGCCGGTTCATCCGGCTTTTGCCTTTATAGGCCTGGCAATGTACGCCGTCACATAAATTGAAGCCTTCATGTGCATGCCGGTGGAAGTTTTTAATGGCAAATGTGCGCGCAATCACAGCCTGGGCCTTATAAAATTCGGGAAGTGCGTTCGCACCACCTTCAGATTCTACGGTTCCGGCAATGTATTCTTCCAGGTCGAGGGTGTTAACAAGCCTGATGTTTTCATCAATTTGAGTTACCTCAAGATCTCCCGTTGATTCTTTGGGTTTGTACGACGGAAATACAGGTCGCACCTGGAAAACATGGGTTGCCGACATGCCCCTGAATTCCAGCGATGAGAACACGCCAATGATACGGCCTGTATTCCGCACTGCAAATCCGGCCTGTGTCAGGTCAATATGCACCATGCTGCCTGTTTCCACCACAGCAACCTTGCTTCCATTGCCTTCCATAATGTATTCGCCTTCAACAGCAGAGAATACAAACGATTCAAACCGGAATCCATGATACAATCCAATGGCAATTCTTTCAGCCATCATGGATGGTTGTGCGAAAGTGGTTGTAAACAGCATTAAGAGCAAAGTTCGCAGTAACATTGTTGCAGGGTTAACTGTTCATAATGCTGTAAATCCTTTCTGCAACCCTACCGGCCACACCCGGGTTGCCCAGTTTCTCGCGCAGCAGCGCATAGTCATGCAGCATATTGGCACGGTATTCCTTGTTTGTTAACAGCTTTTCCAATTCTGTTCTGATGTCTGCCGAAAGATTTTCCTGGAGTAATTCCTGAACAACTCGCCG
>JAWOJJ010000082.1:0-34050 GCA_046481675.1 Bacteroidales bacterium
GGCCCATGGGGAAAACCCGTTGGCTTTAACGGTTCGGATTACATGCGCTTGCAAACGAACAGGGAGAACACATGGAATGTGGCACTAAGCTATGGTATTCAACGATCAGGATATATCAAGTCGCTGGAAATTAACGCCTTTTATTCCGATGAAAAGCGTAACCATACAAAGAATTACTACACTGCAGCAGGCTACAGGCTTTCCTATACCGAAACCACCAGGTTCTCGGATTATTATTGCGGCACACTAATGAGAGCAGTGGTACAGCCAACAGCAAAATACACGCTGGCAGTGGGTGCTGAATACTACAGTTTTCACATCTCAACCCCCACCGATGCAATTGATTACATCAACGGACTATCATTTCAAAACCGTGTCAGCCACAATGCCCGTTCTTATATTACAGGCACATACCTTGAAGGCACTTATAATACAGGCCGTGGAATAAAACTTGTTACCGGACTGCGTTATGACCATGCCTCGGTTTACGAAGGCGATGTTCATGACATCGACCGTGAAAATGAGCTTGAGACCTTTAAGAACGCCCTAAGTGGCAATATTGCCGCTTTTTACAGGGCGGGAAGTCATACCACGGTCAGGTTGAACATGGCCCGTTCGTTCAGAATGCCTGAAACCACAGAATTATATGCCGACAGTTATACTACAAACGGTATATTGTACGCTAATTCAGGGCTGGAGCCGGAATATTGCCACAGCATGGATATTTCGTATGGTTTCAAAAACTGCATGGTGGAAATCGAGGTGAGCCCTTTTATCTGGTTGATGAATAACATGATTTCCAAAGAAGAGGTCAAGTCGATGCCCGGTACCACTTACCGGTATGTAAATATCGGCAGGAGCAGGATATTTGGAGGGGAAGCAGTTGCCAGTCTGCCTGCAAAAAACCTGCTTAAACACGGTGACAAACTTCAATTCCGGATGGGCATGGCCTGGGTGAATGGTACCGACGTAAGCAATGCAGACCATTATCTGGATAAAGGTACTCCCCTGGACTATGTGCCGCCTTATAATCTCAAAACGGATTGTTCATACATGAGCGCACCAGACAGGAAAGCAGAGTATACCATTGCCCTGCGCATGGTATATTACAGCAGACAAAACCGTTTGGGAAGAGACAACTATGCCACACCGGCATATATGGTGGCCGGATGTTCCTCCGGCATTTCCTTCAGGGCTGTCAAAACAAGGCCGGAGGTCAATCTGACAGTCAATAACCTGATGAATACAAAATATTACGATTACCTGTCGTATCTGCCTTCTGCAGGACGCGACATGCGGATCATGCTGACGTTTCATTTCGATTGATATGAAAAGAATTAAACATACAGGAAAAGGTGCTCTGCTGATTATAAAATGTAAGGCATGAAGAGACTGATTATTTTAGGGTTGTTAGTATCCACCGTATGCGGCGGCCTGGCGGCACGCTCTGTTACCGACATGGCAGGCCGCACGGTGGAAGTCCCTGCCATTATTGATAAAATACTGCCCTATGATCTCAAAACCGCAGTGCTGATTTTTGCCTTAGCTGGTGACAAAATGACTGCCACTCCCGGGCTCCCCGGCAGAAAAGAAATGCAATACATTTCAAAAGACTTTATCGGACTTCCGGTGGTTGATGTGAAACATATCGAAGAAGTTATCCTGTTATCGCCTCAGGTTATCATCAGCGGATTTTACGGTTCGCCAGTCAATAAGCACTCGGCACTGACACTCGGAGATCGGCTGGGAATTCCTGTTTTACTCATTGATTTATCCATTGACCGACTCGACCGTGCCTATGAATTTCTGGGCAGGATATTCGCAATGGAAAAGGAAAGTGTTCCCCTGGTTCACTTTCTGAAGCAACTCTATACGCTTGCTGATTCATTGAAAAAGGTACATGGACCGGTAAAACAAACCGCTTATTACGCACTTGGAGCAAAAGGATTGCTTACCGACCCTGCCGGTTCGAAACATACCGAAGTGCTCGATATGCTATGCATCCCCAATGCTGCAAAAGTGGGTCTGCCAACAGGAGGCCATGCACAGGCAGGACTGGAACAGGTACTTTTGTGGAATCCGGATTTCATTTTCGCATCAGATTTCAGAGGTGAGAGCAGTGCTTACAAACTGATAACAACTGACAGCAAGTGGAGCAGCATTAGTGCAGTAAAGAACCACAGGGTTTACAAGGTGCCTGCCCAACCCATGGGGTGGTTTGATCATCCACCCTCGGTTAACAGAATACCCGGAGTGATATGGCTCGGCAGCCTGTTTTACGGACTGGACAGCAGGATTACCAGGGAATATATCTGCCGTTTTTACCAGCTTTTCTATAAGTACAATTTAACAGAAACCGAATATCGATTGCTCTTCAACTGATATGAAAAAAGTTGCCAACATACCACTGCTTATAATGCTGGGAATTACAGGAGTGATTACCGGACTGTTCTCACTGGTATTGGGTCGTTATCCGGTTTCCTTGGCTGATCTTTGGCACATGGTGACACCTTTTCAGGGTGCGCATGCCGATATTTCGCCACAATTGAGAACCGTGGTTGCAGAAATCAGGCTGCCACGCATCATTGCTGCTTTTCTGGTAGGCGGTACTTTATCCATTACAGGGGCTGCTTACCAGGGGATGTTTCGCAATCCCATGGTGTCACCCTCGTTACTGGGCGTTTCGGCAGGAGCCGGTTTTGGTGCAGCGCTTGGCATATTGCTGGGATTGAGTCCGCTCATCCAGCAGGGCATGTCATTTGTATTTGGTGTGGGTGCTGTTGCTGCAGTTTATGCAATTAGTCTCTTCACAGGCGTTAAGCACGACAAATGCCTCACCCTCATCCTGGCGGGTATGATAGTGGCAACCCTTTTTACAGCACTGATATCCATATTAAAGTATGTTGCCGATCCCGATAACACATTGCCTTCAATTGTATATTGGCTGATGGGAGGACTGGCCGCAACCGGTATGACCGATCTTCGATATATTGGTGTTTTTGCCTTAGTGGGTTTGGCGGTGCTTACCCTTTCGGGCTGGAAAATTGACATGCTTTCGTTTGGTGACGAAGAGGCGAAAACCATGGGAATCAGGGTAGATCGTTTCCGGTTGCTGGTTATTGTTATTGCTACCCTGATGACAGCCTCAGCAGTCAGCATCAGTGGTATTATTGGCTGGGTAGGTCTGATAATCCCACATATTACGCGAATGATAACGGGCCCCAGAAACACCGAACTACTGCCGGCTTCCTTCCTTATCGGGGGTACTTTTCTGCTGGTTATCGATGGTTTCAGCCGTTCGGTTGCTGCTGTGGAAATCCCACTGGGCATTACCACAAGCCTTATCGGCGCACCTTTTTTTATTTTCATCATGATGAAAACTTCAAAAAAGCACCACCATGATACAACTTGAGGATGTTAAATGCGGGTATGGCAAAAAAGCTGTGCTTTCAGCCGTTACCGTTTCCATTGAAAAAGGGAAGCTAACCTGTATGCTGGGTCGAAACGGGGCCGGTAAAACCACATTGTTTAAAACCATTCTGGGAATTATCCCTGCCCTGGGTGGCAGTATCTGCTATAGCGGGAAGCCTATTGGCGCTTTCGACGCCCGGGAATTTGCCAGATATATTGGTTACGTGCCACAGGCTCACAACACCCCTTTCCCTTACAATGTCCTTGATGTGGTTCTGATGGGCAGGTACGCCCATTCCGGAACTTTAACCGGCCGCCCCGATGCAAAAAGCATCGAAATTGCCATTTCCTGTATTCGCACGCTGGATATTGAACACCTGAAACGTAAACCCTTTTCAAAAATCAGCGGCGGCGAAAAGCAAATGGTGATGATTGCCAGAACCATGGCACAACAACCCCGGTTTATAGCCATGGATGAGCCGACATCAAGCCTCGATGTGGGCAACCAGGTACGCGTAATGCAGCAGGCGAGAATGCTTGCGCACAAAGGAATCGGGGTAATCATGAATACACATTCTCCCCAGCAGGCATTGCAATATGCAGACAGGGTGATACTGTTGAACAACAACAGAATGGAAAAATGCGGAAAACCATCAGAAGTACTCCATGCCGATACAATTTCGGAACTGTATTCGACACCTGTTGAAGTTATGGAAATGAACACTTCCGGAGGCGAAAGGCGAAGGGTAATGATCACCTTATGAAGAGCTCACCATGTTGCCATTGGTAATAAACGGAAATCAATCAGGTTTTTTAGGGGTATAGTATCAATTGGAAACTATTTTATAATCTACTATATATATTTTTAGGGGTATATTTTCATAATCAATTATATATTTATTTGGCAACCCAAATATAAGGGGGTATATTTGTGAATTCAACAAATATGTGAAAATATGCCGGATAATTGCAGGAAAACAGGAGATGAATGTTATGGCAAAAAAGAATTGAACCTGCTATTCGAAATCAGTTCATTGTTGAATAAGACAAACCGCGATATCTCAGCCATTTTCAAACCGGTAATTGAATTGCTGGCGAAAAACCTGAATGCCGACAGGGTTTTGCTTTCTATTCTCAACCGCACCAGTTCCAGAATATATACCGAAGTTGCCTATGGACTTACCAGCGAAGAAAAAAGCAGGGCTGTTTATGATATGGGGGAAGGAATCACCGGACAGGTGGTGGCAACAGGAGTACCTGTTGTAATTCCCAGGATTTCGGAAAACGAACAATTTCTCAACCGCACGGGTACCTTGTCTGTTGATGATGCACAGGATACCTCCTTCATTTGCGTACCCATAAAAGAAGAAAACGAGAATATTGGCACCCTGAGCATGATGCGACAATACAACAGCCACATAACATTCTCCGAAGATGCCAACCTGTTGTCTATAATTGGCTCACTCATTGCCCAAACTGTCAGAAACCGCCAGGAGCATATCGAGGAACTTTCCACCCTGGAAGAAGAAAACCTGAAATTGCATATTGAATTAAAAAACAGGATCCACCCGGTCAGCATCATCGGTGGCTCAGGCAAAATCAGGGAAGTTTTCAGGCTGATCGATATTGTTGCGCCCACCTGCACTACCGTTCTGATCCGGGGCGAAAGCGGCGTGGGTAAAGAACTGATAGCCGATGCCATTCATTTTAACAGCGACCGGAAAAACAAGCCTTTTATTAAAGTCAATTGCGCTGCTTTGCCCGAAGGACTTATTGAAAGTGAATTGTTCGGACATGAAAAAGGCGCTTTCACCGGCGCCCATATTCTGCGCAAGGGAAGGTTCGAAGCCGCAGAGGGCGGAACAATTTTTCTGGACGAAATCGGCGACCTGCCCATGTCAACCCAGGTGAAACTGTTGCGTGTTATTCAGCAACGCGAGTTTGAAAGAATAGGAAGTACGCGTTCTTTCAGGGTTGATGTTCGTCTTGTTTTCGCCACCAACCGAAATCTCGAGGAATTGATGGAAAAGTGCCTCTTTCGCGAGGACCTTTACTACCGGATCAATGTATTTCCCATTTTTGTCCCTGCATTGCGCGAAAGGATCAATGATGTTCCCGGACTTGCGGATTATTTCATATCCAAATACAACAAAATACACAACAGGAATATCAAGCGTATTTCTTCTTCAGCCATTGACATGCTGATGGTATATCACTGGCCTGGAAATATCAGGGAACTTGAAAACTGTATTGAGCGTGCGTGTATTCTTAGTGCCGATAATGTAATTCGTGCGCATAACCTTCCTCCTTCATTGCAAACGGCTATTTCATCAGGAACAAAATCGAAAGGAACCCTTAACGCTATAATGGGTCGACTTGAAAAGCAAATCATACAGGAAACACTCCTGTCAACCAGAGGTAACGTTTCAAAAGCAGCCCAAAGCCTGGGGATTACCGAGCGCATCATGGGCATACGCATCAGAAAATACAGTATCGACGCCAAACGATTTAAGGCAAACAGAACAAAGGCCTGATAGCCACCTGCACCTTTCTTCATTTATTCCTTCAGTACCCTTTCCTTCTTTTTTATAATGCCTACAATCCGGTAGTTAAACCACTAAAATCCTACCGGATTGTAGCTTTTTGAAGCCCAATTGCAGCTGGATCACCTAATACATTCTTTATATTCACTTGAATTACAGCTATATATAACAAATGGCATGAATTGTGATTTTCCACTCATGACACAAACTTAAAAAGGAATACAATTATGAGAAAAATTGCCATTTACGGGAAAGGCGGTATCGGAAAAAGCACAACCACACAAAACACCGTAGCCGGTCTCACAGAGCTCGGAAAAAAGGTTTTGGTGGTAGGATGCGACCCAAAGGCCGATTCAACCCGTCTGCTATTGGGTGGACTGGCCCAGAAAACAGTGCTGGACACCCTGCGTGAAGAGGGGGAAGATGTTGAACTGGACGATGTGGTTAAAATCGGTTTCAAAGGATGTCGCTGCGTTGAGTCGGGCGGACCTGAACCCGGTGTAGGTTGCGCAGGGCGCGGCATCATTACCTCGGTGAACCTGCTGGAACAGTTGGGCGCATACGATGAAAATGTTTACGAAATAGATTATGTGTTTTATGATGTACTGGGTGATGTGGTCTGCGGCGGTTTTGCAATGCCCATGCGCGAAGGAAAAGCACAGGAAATTTATATCGTGGTTTCGGGTGAGATGATGGCCATGTATGCGGCCAACAACATTTGCAAGGGTATTGTAAAATTCGCTGAAGCCGGAAATGTCAGGCTTGGGGGACTCATCTGCAACAGCCGGAAAGTGGACAATGAAGAGAACATGATCGTGGAATTTGCCAGAAAGCTGGGTACGCAGATGATTCATTTTGTCCCCAGGGACAACATGGTACAACGTGCCGAAATCAACCGCAAAACAGTGATCGATTACGACCCTGTTCATACCCAGGCTGATGAATATCGTAACCTGGCACGGAAAATCGATGAGAACAAACTGTTCGTTATTCCAAAACCACTCGAAATAGAGGAACTGGAAAAGCTGCTTATTGAATTCGGTGTTGTAAACTAATGATAAAAGGAGGCAATATGTTATTAATCAGAGCAATTATACGTCCCGAGAAATCGGCTGTTGTTATGAAAGCATTGTTTGAAGCCGGTTTCCCCGCAGTTACAAGAGTGTCTGTTTACGGAAGAGGAAAGCAGCGTGGTTTAAAAGTAGGAAATATCACCTACGACGAACTTCCCAAAGAAATGCTGATGATCGGAATAAAAGATGCAGATAAGGATTTTGTGATCACCACCATTATCGAATCGGCCCGTTCGGGTGAAAAAGGACAGTTTGGCGATGGAAAGATCTTCATCACACCCATACTGGAAACCTATACTGTTTCAAACGGTTTGAAGGAAGCCTGACCCCCTGAGAATCATTCACATAAAAATTAAATTGAATTTATGAAACACATTATAGCAATTATCCGGAACGTGAAAATGAATGAAACCAAAAGGGCCCTGGCCGATGTTGGCTTGCCCTCGTTCACCGCTATAGCAGTTACCGGCAGGGGAAAAGGGAACGGAACAGGCATCAATTATCAGAAGGTGCTGCAGGATAGTGCCAGCCTTGAGATGCTTGCACAAATCGGCCCCGAACCCAGGTTGAAATCGAAGCGGCTGATTACGCTGGTAGTAACCGACGACAAGAAGGACCTGGCGGTGGATACCATAATCAAAACCAACCAGACCGGGAACAGTGGCGACGGTAAAATATTCATTATTGAAGCGCTGGGTTCCTACCGGGTGCGTACCAGCGAAACAGGTGATTTAACATTAGATTAAAAACGGAGGTAATTATGCCCAGAAAAATCGAAGTGGATCCCATCCGCTGGAAAGAGGAAGTGCTTAAGAAGTATCCTTCCAAGGTAGCCAAAAAGAGAGAAAAGTCGATTGTAGTTCACGACGGGGAAGGTATTAAACCCATACAGGCCAATGTCAGAACAATCCCCGGAATCATCACCCAGCGCGGATGCACCTATGCCGGCTGCAAAGGGGTTGTACTTGGTCCGTCGCGCGATATTCTGAATCTTGTCCACGGACCCATTGGTTGTTCGTTCTATGCCTGGCTGACCCGCAGAAATCAGACACTTCCTGAAACCCCCGATAGCCCGAATTACATGCCCTATGCCCTGTCAACCGACATGCAGGATTCTAACATTGTATTTGGTGGTGAGAATAAACTGAAGCAGGCCATCAGGGAAGCATTTCAATTATTCCATCCAAAGGCCATTGGTATTTTTGCCACTTGTCCCGTAGGACTTATTGGCGACGACATTCATGCAGTATCCCGCGAAATGAAGGCGGAACTTGGAATTAATGTGTTCGGGTTCAGTTGCGAAGGTTACAGAGGGGTAAGTCAGAGCGCAGGCCATCACATTGCCAATAACGGCTTGTTCAAACATGTGGTAGGATTAAATGATAAGGGTCCCGAAGGTGAGTTCAGGGTGAACCTGCTGGGTGAATACAATATTGGCGGCGATGCCTTTGAAATCGAAAGAATTTTTAAGAAAGCAGGCATTACACTGGTGGCAACATTCAGCGGCAATTCCACGCTCGATCAATTCGAAACGGCTCATACGGCCGATCTGAACATGATTATGTGTCACAGGTCAATCAACTACCTGGCGGAGATGATGGAAACCAAATTCGGGATTCCCTGGATTAAGATAAACTTCATTGGCGCCCAGGCAACAGCCAAATCGTTGCGAAAAATCGCCGCCTTTTTCGGTGATGAAAAACTCACTGCCCGGGTTGAGGAAGTTATTGCTGAGGAACTGCCAAAGGTTACCGACGAACTGGCAAAGGTGAAGCCTTACACCGACGGTAAAATGGCCATGTTGTTTGTTGGCGGGTCAAGGGCACACCACTACCAGGAATTATTCAGCGAACTGGGCATGTCAACGCTCTCTGCCGGCTATGAATTCGGTCATCGCGACGATTACGAAGGGAGGAGGGTATTGCCAAGCGTACAGGTAGATGCCGACAGCCGGAACATTGAGGAATTGCATGTCGATCCCGATCCGTTGCGCTATATACCCAGGATCTCAGAAGAGAAAAAACAGCTCCTTAAAAATGAGGGCGTATCTTTTGATTATGAGGGCCTGATGGCCGAAATGGAAAAAGGATCGCTGATCATCGACGATATCAGCCATCACGAAATGGAAAAGCTCATCGAAATTTATCATCCTGATGTTTTCTGTGCCGGAATCAAGGAAAAATACGTAGTGCAAAAAATGGGTATCCCCCTCAAACAGCTTCATAGTTACGATTATCAGGGACCGTATGCAGGTTTCGAAGGCGCTGTCAATTTTTACCACGATATAAAAATGATCACCGGCACCACCATTTGGTCGCTTATTAAGGCGCCCTGGGAGAAAGAACCCGTTATTGAAGCGGAATACGCATATTGAAAAATTCCACCATTAAAAGAATAATACTATGATTTTACGACATACATCACAGGAAATTACTATTGAACGCGAAGCTTTAACCATTAACCCGGCAAAAACCTGCCAGCCGGTAGGAGCTATGTACGCCGCACTGGGAGTTCATGGTTGCCTGCCACACAGCCATGGTTCGCAGGGATGCTGTGCATATCACCGTTCAGCCCTTACGCGCCACTATAAGGAACCTATTATGGCGGCGACAAGTTCGTTTACCGAGGGCTCATCAGTATTCGGTGGGCAATCGAACCTGCTTCAGGCGGTAAACACCATCTTCACGGTGTACAATCCCGATATCATTGCCGTACACACCACATGTCTTTCGGAAACAATCGGCGACGATATTAACCAGATACTTCAGAAAGCCCGCGACGATGGTCATGTTCCCGCCGGAAAATATGTTATGTACTGCAATACTCCAAGTTACGTGGGATCTCATGTTACCGGGTATTCAAACATGGTGGCCGGGTTCATCAAATACTTCCCCATTTCAACAGGGCGCAGAAACAATAAGGTGAATATCCTGTCGGGTTGGGTTGAACCCTCGGATATGCGCGAGGTAAAAAGGATCGCAGCCATGATGGGTGTTCCCATTACGCTCATGCCCGATACCTCCGATGTGCTTGATGCCCCCATGACAGGTAAACATGAATTTTATCCCGGAGGAGGCACAACCATTCCCGAACTTGTTGCCATGGGCGACAGCCGGCATACAATTGCCCTTGGCCCTTTCTGTACCGAAGATGCTGCCATCAAGCTCGAAAACAGATGCAAGGTCAGGTTTGAGGTACTGGAGCTGCCCCTTGGCATAAAAGCCACCGACAGATTTATCACCGCATTGTCGAGAGCAGGCAACATGCCGGTGCCCAATGTCATTACCACCGAAAGAGGCAGGCTGATAGATGTGATTGCCGACATGAGCATGTACCTTCATGGTAAGCGCGTGGCGCTTTTCGGAGACCCCGACACGTTGACGCCGTTGGTAGAGTTCCTGCTCGATCTGGATATGAAACCGGTTTTTGTTGTCAGCGGCACCTCCGGGAAACGCTTTGAAAATGCCATGACGGAATTGCTTTCAAAGAAGGTTCCCGAAGCAAAATTCCGTAATGGCGAACGTGCCGATACCTACCTGTTACACCAGTGGATCAAACAGGAGCCGGTTGACCTGCTGATCGGAAATTCTTACGGAAAGTATATTGCCAGGGATGAGAATATTCCATTTGTCAGGCTGGGATTCCCGATTCTCGACCGAATAGGGCACAGCTATTTCCCGCACCTGGGTTATAACGGGGGGATGAATCTCGTTGTCAAAATACTGAATGCCATTATGGATAAAATTGACCGGGAAGTTCCCGAACATCAGATAGAGTTAGTTATGTAAAAACAAACTATATGAAAAAACCTGCTTTTCACATTTTGGTATGCAATTCATACCGCCTGTCGGGTGAGGCCCAGGGCGCCTGTAACCGTAAAAACGCACCCGACCTGATTCAGTATATGATTGAAAATGCCGCCGACAGGGGGCTTGATGTGGCTGTCACCGGTACCGGTTGCCTTAATCTTTGCTCGCAGGGTCCGGTGATGGTTATACACCCGCATAACACGTGGTATGGTGGTATAACCACCGAAGACCAGATGGATGAAATACTGGATGCACTTGAAAACGGCGAAATTGTGGAGAAATATGTGATTTCCGATTAAACCAGTATGTTTTTATACTCAGATAAAAAACATTTTTGTCCTTTTTTTCCAATTGAATTTTTCCGATAGCTTTTAACTTGCGCACATGATTATTAGTAATGCAGCCCCAAAACCCTGCATATTAAATGTTATCAGTTGAGATGATGCGGTTACTGACACCTGAAACGGTAACCGGCAAAATTTCACCTATCCGTCGCAGGATCTATTAAAGTGAATTTGCCGGTATAATCGCCATCTTTGAGAAGCTGTGTGGTAAATTCGGAAGGAGTTAAATGTAAGTATTTTTTAAATGCGTTAATCAGGTGTGAGGCATCATAATAACCATGATGCAGGGCAATGGTAAGCAGATCGTGCTTATCCGTATTCACCATTTCAAGGCATACCCTGTTCAGACGTATGATTTCAGCATACTGCTTTGGAGATAAGCCAATCTGACTGCTGAATCTTCTGCTGAAGGTCCTCACCGACATTCCCGCCATGCCGGCCAGCAAATGAACGCTGATTTGTCCTTCATATACCCTGATGTATTCCGCCATCCGGCTCATCTCGGTAACTGGCATCTTGTTTCGCCTGACATGATGAATCAGGAATTCTTCAAGGATACGAATCCTGCCGGCAATTCCCTGCTGCTCCATAAGCTCTTCCCATAACAAGGCGGAAATGTTGGATTCTATATCATCCAGGTTGATGTTTTTTGATTCATAAAAATTCTGGGGAACGCCAAAAATGGCATACATGCCTCCGGGCTTAAAATTCACCGAAATGAGGTGGGTATGGCCTGTAGTTACCATAACCACATCGTCAAGATACTGTCCGGTTAACGAAACCCGGTATTGATTGCGGATATTCCTGCTTTTGTTGCAAAAAATAGTGGGATCCCCCAGGTGAATGATCATTTCGGTTAGTCCATTCTCAAGCGTGGTAACCTCCAGCTCTCTGAAAATCCCATCATCGTCAAACACATAGTAGCAATTAATGTATTTGGCCAATTCGGGACAAGGCTTGATTTTCTGATTCAGTGAAAGCACAATACAAAAGCTTTTATCAAAACTGCCTTTTTACAATATCATACTGTAAACATACAAATTTATACGGAAAATGAGAATGATGTTAGTGACAAGAATCAAGAGCCAAGACAGGGGGATGCTTCGACTCCGCTCAGCATAAGAAAGACAGTAGTCGTCATTGCGAGCGCAACGAAGTGGAGCGAAGCAACCGGAGCGAAGCGGAGTTCAACGAAGTTAATCTATATTGCGAAGCAATTAACAAGAGATTGCTTCGGTCGTGCCTCCCTCGCAATGACACCGAGATCGTCGTACCTCCTACCTGTCTGCCGAAGCCTCGGCGCAGGCAGGCTCAGCGCATAGCCGTCAAGCCAAGAAAAGCTTACGCCCTTACAGGGCTTATATTCAATGTGTTGACTATTACACAGGGCTTCGCCCTGTGCTGTTTGCTGTTGCCCCTTCAGGGCATAAACTTTTACGGCTTTTGAGCCCTGAAAGGGCATTATAGCATTAGCCCAGGGCGAAGCCCTGGGTCTTATGTAAGCTCTCAAACATAAGCCCTGTAAAGGGCGTAAGCAATTGACTAAATTCTTAACTTGACGCCTATGGGCTCAGCGTGACTCAGAAAACTGCAGGACTACAAGGGCTACAAGACTTTGAAGACCATAAGACTTAGCAGAACAGCAGACTTTTACTCCTACAACTTCACCACATCCTTCACCGCATCTTTATGCACCATGAAATCCATGATCTTCAGCTTTATGTAATCCTCGGAATAAAAATAATACCCGAATTCGGGGGCAGTGGAGCTGTTATTCCGCGAGCCTGAACTGGAATCCTTCACCAGGTACCAGTCCTTTCCATCTCTTTCCAGGTATCCCACCACATGCATGCCATGATCATCGGTAGTGGTGCTGTTGGTAAACCGGAACTGACGCGCATCGTCGTTGATATAGGCCGAAGGGATGTCAAAGTCGGGCACCACGGCACATTGTGTTTTCCGGTCCATTCCCGGCTCCGAAACATCGCCGCCGATGGTGATGGTGTATCCGTTGCGTACAGCCTTTTTTAATGCTGTCATAAATTCGGCCACGGGAACGTTGTAATAGCTTGAATCGTGCCACCAGTTATCAGGCACTTTATACTCCACCTTCCGGTAAAACGGCTCCTGGGTATACGACAGGATATCCACATAGTCATCGGGATTGACCCGGACTACATCTTTCAGATATTGTATGGGAGTCATTTTTTTACCATTCACGGTGATTTCTGAAGGAGGTTCTCCCATGTAATGATTCAGAATGGACCGGATGGTTGCCAATGCGGTTTCCTCATTCCAGGCTGAATTTTCCTTCAATGAGGCAAGATAGTCTTTCATTTCCTTAGCCATGGCCTCATGGTTGTGGTATTTTCTTCCGTTAAGCAATCCGGTATAGTCCGTTGCAGGAACTACACCATATTTTTTCCAGATCCGGGTAACCGCATTGGCTTCGGAGCCCTCGTCAAACACCGAATTGCCCCTTTCCTTCACATACCTGCGGGCTTTCTCAACATACTCCCAGTAGACGGTATACATTTCCGAAAGCTTGATTTTGACGCTATTGATCCTGAAGGCATCCGACTCCAGCATGGAAGTGGTTGAAAAACACCAGCATGTACCTGTATTTCCCTGGGAAATCGGAGGATTGTGCCATTGCCTGTTTTTATACAAATCTACTTTATTGGGCAGCTCTTTGCCGCTCATATCCACCACAAACGACCGCCTGACCTCTGCAGGAGCTATGCGTTCCTCAACTTCACGGGCATCTTTCAGTATGGAATTCTGGTAAAAACCGGGTTCATTTACCCTGAATTTGGCCTTGTCGGCATTCTGGCCAGTTGCATTTGCAAGCGCAAAAGTTATCAGACCAGTTAAAAGCAAGTTTCTAATATTCATTGTATACAGATTTTTATTGCAGCATGAATTTAACCCAATTTGTGAAACCGAAAAAGGATTTTTGTTATGAATTATTGATGCTTCAATTATCAGATATTATTCTGAATATTGCAATGGTCATGATGACCCAGCATGGCCTGCAGCTGCATATAACAACATTTCGTTTTTTAACCCCACTTTACGTCACTTTTGGCTACAGCGCCAAAAGTATTCTTTAACAAAACAAATTTAGCTTTTCGTTTTAGGGGTACATCGCTGGCACGCAACCGGGGCTTTGCCCCGAACCCCACTTTGTCACTTTTCCCTACAGCTGGAAAAGTGACCAAAAGAGCCGCCGCTGCTGATAAAAGGCTAAAAATCAATTCACATACGCTACACAAGAAAATAAACTCTACCGATTAAGAATTCTGTGAATTTCAGTGCCTGAAATTCTACAGATTCTAAACCGGGATCAAACATATTTTCTTATCAGCATTTGTTAAGCAGGCAGGCCTGCAGTGAATTGATTTTTTTGACGCCTTTTCTCAGAGGCGGATCGACCTACTTCATGGGCGTTGCAACATTGCCCAATTTCAACGATAGACAATCATGTAAGTGATATTTCTTAACAAAAAATGTTGAACAATGAATTGGTTTCATAAGGTTGCACTGCTAACCAGTAAGCACCGTGGGTGGGCCAGACAAAACGCAGAGGGCGTGCCGGGACTAGCAAGGGGTTCGTTTTGTCCCTGCCTACCGGCAGGCAGGTTGACTTTTCGGTTGCTGAGCCTGTCGAAGTATGCTTCGTTCTTTGCGTCAAGGCAAAGAATGAAGTGGGGATTCGGGGCGAAGCTCCCGGACGTATGCTGTTAATAGAATTGATTCCATATTGTTAGTTTAAATAAGAACAACAGAAATTGATTGGTTAGTAACGATGTGCTTTGTGTCACTTTATTATAAAATTGTAATTTATTACAATCGAGGTCTCAGTATGACACACCCCGTCACACTGAGCCTGTCGAAGTGCGACTTACTACAACTCTCACTGTTACTATCGCTTTCTCTTCATATTTCTACAGGAAAAACAGCGCCACTCCAATCAGGCTGACAATAGTACCAATGATTTCCGGAAGGGTGATTTTGTGTTTAAAAAGCCAGATGCTGGGTGGAATGATAAAGATGGGAACCAGGGCCATTATTGTGGAAGCTATGCCTGTGGAAGTATGCTGAATGGCAAGCAGCGAAAAAGACACGCCCAGGAAAGGTCCGAAAAACGAACCGATGGTGATAGGCATCAGGGCCTTCCTGTCGGCAACCGCAGCTCGTACCGATTGCCATTTCCCCATGATCGTGATCATCAGAACGAAACCAATGATTCCTGTTATGATCCTGATTTGGGTGGCAGCAAACGGATCATAACCCTGCATGCCGTATTTGCTGATCACTATTCCCAAAGCCTGTCCGAGTGCTCCTCCAAATGCATAAAGAATACCTCTTAACGATTTGTTGATCGAAAATCTCCTGTTTTCCTTGTCGTGTGTGAACATGGCAATAACAATGCCTGCCATGGTGATTACAATTCCCAATATAGCCAGTAAACTGAGTTGCTCATCAATCAGGAACCAACCGAAAACTGCGGCCATAGGCGGCGCCAGGGTCATGATGAGCATGGCAAACCACGAGCCGATGATGGTATATGATTTGAACAGAAAAAAGTCGCCCAGCACAAAGCCAATGATTCCCGATATTGAAAGCCACAGCCAGTTGTGCGCAGTGGCGTCGGTGGGCAGGATCATGCCCCGCATAACCAAATTCAGCAGGGTAAGGAAGAAAAAGCCGATAACCAGCCTGATGATGTTCACCGGTAACGAACCTACCTTTTTGCTGGCCTTTTCAAATGACAAGGCGGTAATCGACCAGAAAACCGCTACCAGCAATGCTGCAAATTCACCGTAATGTCCGGAAATCATAATTTAGGTTGAAAGGTCAAAAGTAGACAGACTTTTCACATAAGCAAAATGTCTTTGCAGTTTCATGAATGATTATTACCTTGGTCAAAACTCCTTAAACATCATGAAAAACCTTAAACACTGCTGCAGTTTTCTATTTTTTTACGCTATTTGCGTGAATGGTTCCGCCCAGGTGCGCCTGGATGCCGACATCGGCTCATGGGGCGACCAGGGTAACGGAACCTACATTAACCCTGTACTTAACGCGGATTATTCCGATCCGGATGTGATCCGGGTTAATGATGACTATTACATGGTTTGCTCGGAATTCCATTTCATGGGCATACCCGTTTTGCACTCAAAAGACCTGGTGAACTGGAAAATTATTGCCCGGGTTTACGATGAATTCAAGTTTGATCCGAAATTCGACAGCAACGAGCGTTATGCCGGAGGCAGCTGGGCCCCTGCCATACGTCATCACAACAACCGGTTCTGGCTGTATTTTTGCACGCCCGATGAGGGTTTATTTATGACTACGGCAGAAAAAGCCGAAGGTCCCTGGGAACCAATTACCCAGGTAGTTCAGATTTACGGCTGGGAAGATCCATGTCCTTTCTGGGACGAGGATGGTAAGGCTTACCTGGGTCGCAGTAAGAAAGGTGCGGGCCCGATCATCATTCATAAAATGAGTGATGATGGCAAAACCTTACTGGATGACGGTGTAACCGTTTATACGGGGCCTGTGGCGGAAGGAACAAAAATCCACAAGCTGAACGGCTATTACTACCTGAGCATTCCCGAAGGCGGTGTATCAACAGGATGGCAGACCATCCTGCGATCCAAAAACATCTACGGGCCCTATGAAAAGAGGGTGGTACTTGAAAAAGGAAGCACTGAGATCAATGGTCCCCACCAGGGATCACTGATTGACCTGCCCAATGGAGATTGGTGGTTTATTCATTTCCAGGAACGGAAGAACATTGGCCGTGTATGTCATCTGCAGCCCATGTTGTGGAAAGACGACTGGCCTGTCATGGGTGTGGATATGGATATGAACGGTATTGGTGAACCCGTTTATGTTTGGAAAAAACCAAACGTGGGCAGTGTTTATCCCATTACCGCTCCCCAGGCTTCGGATGAGTTCAACAACGCTGTGCTTGGCTTTCAATGGTCATGGAACCACAATCCGGTTCACGAAGCCTGGTCGCTGAAGAGTAATCCGGGTTACCTGGCATTGAATGCTTTACCTGCTGCTGAATTCCTGAAAGCTAAAAATACCATTACCCAGAAGATCATGGGAAATGAAGGGGAAGCAGTAACATGCCTGGTTACCTCCGAAATGGCCGATGGCCAGAGAGCCGGACTTTGTGTGATGGGAAGGCAATATAATCTGGCAGGTATTTCCAAGTCAGGCGGGAAGTTGTCCGTATTCACAAATATAAACGGAACGCTCAAAAGCGCACCTGTTAAGGCTGCCAAAATATACCTGAAGGTAAAGGTAACTGTTGCGCAAGGTGCGAATCAGTTCTTTTACAGCACCGACAACAAGACATTCAGTCCCATAGGGGAGCCTTTTGTAGCCGGAAACGGGTTCTGGAAAGGTCCTAAATTAGGGCTTTTCAGCTACAATGAATCGGGAACAGGCGGAAAGGCCTTGTTTGATTGGTTTCATTACCTGTACGACGGACCCAAGTAATCACTTTTAAAACCAGAAACAATGAAAACAATTATGCATTGCTGCATGATCTGTATGTTCATGCTTTATTCGGTTAGCAGTCCGGCACAGGTCAGGTATCCCGATTATTCAGAGGCGCAGGCCGAAAATCAGGTATCCAATAAGATTTCTAATCAATACATGCCCGTAGTAGGTGTGTGGGTTTGGGGTCAGAGAGAGATGCTTCCCGAAGGATATAAAAAGCAGCTGGAACTGGCGGGCTCAAATTCTCCTTTCAATTTGATTATCCCTTTTTTAAGATTTCCCGATCAGGAAGTGGTATCTCCTGAAGTACACGGCCAGGTGAAACTTGCAGCCGAATACGCAGTGCAGCATAATATGGTGCTTGCGGCTGACCTTGATGTGAGAGCTGCAAGGAGAGCCTTCATGAAAAAATATCCCGATGAGCTTCAGCAGATGCTTCGGATCAGGGAAGAAGCTATTGGCGAAGAAGATTCAACAGATGTTAAAATTCCCAGTCTCGATTTGAACGATCACTATTCAGGAGGCAACATTACGCATCACATTCCTTTATCCGGATCTTTCCTGAGAGCTTATGCTTATCAAAACACCGGGGATGGCATTGAAAAATCATCCGTGCAGGATATTTCCGGTAAATGTCGGATTTTGCTGGAGTCAAAGGATTCCGTTCTTATCCGCGTTCCCACATCTGATGACGGTATGGGCGGAAAAACCCATATATGCGTTATGGTGTCATTTACGCACCTATATCCCGATATATTTGCTCCTCACCTGGTGGAATTTCAGCAGGATATAATCAGGCAATACGCCGATGTTAAACTGGCTGGTGTTTGCAAGGATGAATGGGGGTTTCCACCGTATTACCCCCGCTTCTTCAGGTCGGGTTTCATTGATTACTGGTATTCCCCGCACAGGGCAAAGGCTTATGCCGAAAGAACAAACGGCAGGGAATTGCTTGCAGATTGCCTGCTCATGGCCCTGGGATTCAAGGGTTATGATGCCGAGCGCCAGATGGTTGTCAATCATTTCATGGATATGTCAAGAGTCAGGAATACAGGGCTCGAGGAAGATTTTTACCATACCGTCAAGGAGGTTTTTGGTCCCGATGCTGCTGTTACGGTGCATTCAACCTGGTGGCCTTACCCCGATCGCTGTGAATTCAAGAAAAATGGCCTCGACTGGTGGACCACAAAAAGAGACTGGGCACAAACCGATGAAGTGGCACCCTATGCTGTGCGTACAGCACTTTGCAAGAAATGGGGAAGCGCGTTCTGGTATAATATGTACTATAAGGCTGACCTGGCTGAACAGGTTTGGAGTTCCGTGCTGGGTGGTGGCAGAATTGACTACCTCTCTTTTCAGACGCTCTACAAGCCGGAGATCATGCAGGCGGAAAACCGGATCCGGCTTCTGAATTATATTAGTGAAAGTCCGCTGGATTGCCCGGTAGCCGTTATTTTCGGCCATGCCGGTGCCATGAATTGGGCCGGTCCCCATTATAACGATGTGGGCATGGATTTGGCCGACATGCTGTGGCATACCGGGTATCCCACCGATCTGATCCCAACCAGTGAAATTGAAAACGGGAGCCTCACGATTGATGAAGAAGGATACATTGTTTACGGCAAGCAACGCTATGCTGCTGTTGTGCTTTACCAACCGGAATTTTCCGGTAAACCGGTGGCCGACTATTTCAGCAAGGCAGGCAAAGGAAAAACCGCACTTTTCAGGATAGGGGAGTGGACAATGGATTTTAACGCAAATTCGTTTGACGCTGTTGCACAATTGCCTGAATCTATGATTGACCCCGTAACTTTCAGTACTGCCGTGGCTCAGGTTCTTGAAACGCTCAAAGTCCATAATGTTGCCAGGCAAACCCCGGCAACCGGGGTGATTGACAATAAGTATTTCAGTTTACGCGATTTTAACCATGAATCCTTCGCTCCTCCTACAACCGGTTTTTGCCGGCTGATTGACGGAACGTATATCCGGGTGGCAGGAACTAAAAATGTGGGTGGTGATCCCATAAAGTCTGATTTTGATATTGGCAACAAAAAAGTGAAGGTTGATGCCCTGGGTTTATTTGCTGTTCGGTTTGATGAGCAGGGCAGGCTGAATGCTTTGGTTGCCGGTGGTTTGAAATATTTCAAAGCAGGAGACTTTCAAATTTCACTTGAGAAACGGAATGACATGGCGTTGTGGGTGGATCAAAACGGCTTGTGGCAGGGTGTTTTCCAGGGAAGCGACCCGGTTCCCGATTGCCTGATGAAAATAACCCCGAACTGGACCCGGCTTGAAGCGCCGGTACCACCTTCGGCCGATGAAATTCAAAAGATGTTTCAATAGTAAATGAACCAAATATTAGTTCTTATGAAAGCATCATATACAACAGCAATAGCAATTGCCTATTCCTTTTTTGTTTTGCTCTTTTCCTGCCATTTGTTTGGATGTTCTTCAGGTACAGACCCTGAAAAAATCAACCGCGAGGAGCTGGTGCAACGGCACATGGTGCATGTAGACACCATCGGTTCTTTGTCTTCGCTTTCCGTAGGCAACGGCAGGTTTGCATTTACGGTTGATGTAACGGGTTTGCAGACCTTCCCTGCGGTATATGAAAAAGGTATACCATTGGGTACCCAGTCGGAATGGGGTTGGCACAGCTTTCCGAATACCGCCGGGTTTGAATTCAGTGAAAGTATGAAAGAATACGATTATCATGGAAGGAAGATCTTGTATGATGTGCAATGGATGAAACCCGGACGTAACCAGGATGCTGCCAATTACTTCAGGCAGAATCCACACCGGTTGCATTTAGGGATGATCGGGCTGGACCTGCTTCATGCCGATGGTGCGCCGGTAGGTCCCGAAGCAATCAGTTCCATTGATCAAACGCTGAATCCATGGAACGGACAAATAGTCAGCCGGTTTAAGGTGGACGGGATTCTGGTGGAAGTAATAACTTATTCACACCAGGAATTGGATCTCATAGCCGTTCAGGTGAAATCGGAATTAATTGAAAAAGGACTCTTGCGCATCAAACTACATTTTCCTTATCCCTCCGGGCAGCATACCGACAGTGGATGCGACTGGAGCAGGCCCGACAGCCACACCTCGGTGATGAAAAGCCTTTCAGCGGATGGAGCCACTATTTACAGGCAACTCGATGCCTCATCCTACACCGTTAAGCTGACCTGGAAAGGTGTTGCCGAACTCACTGAGAAGGGTGCGCATGAGTTCATTCTGGTGCCGGGCAGTGACCAAAAGCAACTCTCTTTTACCTGCCTTTTTGCTGAAGTAGATCACACTGAAACAGTGCCTGACTTTAGTGCAACAGTTGAAAGCAGTACCGCAATGTGGAAAGAGTTCTGGACGAGTGGCGGAGCTGTTGATTTCAGCGGCAGCACCGATCCCCGGGCCGGTGAACTTGAACGTCGTGTGATCCTTTCACAATATCTCACGCGAATACAGTGCACCGGTAAATATCCTCCGCAGGAAACGGGACTTACCTGCAACAGCTGGTTCGGCAAGTTCCACCTGGAAATGCACTGGTGGCATGCTGTGCATTTTGCCCTGTGGAACCGTGCTGATTTGCTTGAAGAAAGTCTTGACTGGTATGCAACTATAGTCGATCAGGCTGGTGAGACTTCAAAAAGACAGGGCTTCAACGGATTGAGATGGCCTAAAATGACCGATCCGGGCGGATTGAACAGTCCTTCCTCGGTTGGCTCCTTTCTGATATGGCAGCAACCCCACATCATTTACCTGGCTGAATTGTGTTTTCGCAACAATCGCGATACCGGATTCCTGAAAAAATACGCGGAATTAATCAACGGCACGGCAGATTTCATGACTTCTTATGCCTGGTACGACAGGGCAACTAACAGGTATGTGTTGGGGCCCGCGTTAATACCTGCACAGGAACGTTTCCCTGCAGAAACAACCATTAATCCTCCGTTTGAACTGACTTATTGGTACTATGGACTGACAACAGCCATGGAATGGAAGAAACGGATGGGACTTGAATACAACACCGAATGGGAAAAGGTGCGGAACGGACTGCCCATGCTGAGTCAGAAAGATGGCTTGTATTTAGCTGCAGAGAGCGCCCCCGATTCCTATACCAATCCCCGTTACATTACGGATCACCCCATGGCCCTGGGTGTGTTTGGTATGATGCCCGGCTCGTCGCTTATGGATACCTCAGTGATGAAAACAACATTTGATTACATCTGGAAGAACTGGCATTGGACCGATACCTGGGGATGGGATTTCCCGATGACCGCCATGGCTGCAACACGGCTTGGAATGCCTGAAAAGGCTGTGGATGCACTTTTCATGGAAGTAAAAACCAATACTTACCTGGTGAACGGACACAATTACCAGGACGACCGGTTGCGGCTCTACCTGCCCGGTAATGGCGCTCTGTTAGCTGCTGTTGCCATGATGTGTGCCGGCTATGACGGATCGGATACCGACACCCCGGGATTTCCGAAGGACGGAACATGGAAAGTAAAATGGGAGGGATTGCAGCCGCTGCCCTGATTCATAATTATAAAAAATCAAAAGAATGAGAAGAATACTTATATTTTTAGTGTGCATCTGGTTTTCGCTGTTTGAAACACTACATGCAAAGGAATACAACATACTCAACTTTGGTGCTGTGGCTGATACTGCCGTTTTGAGCACACAGGCCATTCAGAAAGCTATTGACGAATGTACTGCCAGCGGAGGCGGTAGGGTGATCATCCCTTCGGGGCGCTTTAAAACCGGTACCATCATTATAAAAAGTAATGTGGGAATCTATCTCGAACACGGTGCAGTGTTGTATGGAAGCAAAAATCTGGCAGATTACCTGCCGCTGAAACCCGAATATGTTTCGCTCAGAACCCAGGAGGCAACAGTGCAGTTGATTTATGCCGAAAATGCTCAGAACATAAGCATAACAGGTTATGGCGAAATAGACGGGCAGGGCAGCAGCTTTAAAAAAATGAGCTGGAATGATGAAGGCATCACCCGTCCCCATTTGCTGCGGTTCATCACTTGTACCCATGTTAGCGTGGAAAACATCACGCTGCGGAACTCGGGTTGCTGGATGCAACATTACCTGGCATGTGAAGGAGTGCAGCTGAAGGGCCTGATGATATTTAACCGGAACAACTTCAACAATGACGGTATTGATATTGACGGTTGCCGGAATGTGACCATTTCTGATATCATTTCTGACTCGGATGATGACGGCATCACGCTGAAGAGCACTTCGCCACGACTCTGTGAAAACATCACTATTACAAACTGTGTAATCAGCAGCCGTTGCAATGCCATAAAAATGGGTACCGAGTCAAACGGGGGTTTCCGTAACGTAGCCATATCCAATTGTGTGATCAAGCCTTCTCAAATGCTGGCTCCTTCGTTTTTTGGAAACACGCTGGGGACATCGGGTATTTCGCTTGAAATTGTTGATGGTGGAACCATGCAGGGTGTTACAATCAGCAACATCCAGATAGAAGGCACCGAGTCACCCATATTCATCAGGCTTGCCAACAGGGGCAGACCTTATAAGAAGGATATGGAAATTAACCACACCGGTACATTACAGGATGTATCCATCAACCAGGTAAGGATTTACAATGCAGGAAGTATTGGATGTTCAATTACCGGACTTCCCGGATCGCCGGTTGCAAATATCCGGCTGAGTGATATCTGCTTTGAGCAGGCCGGTGGTGGTAAAGCTGAAGATGTAACCAGGGAAATTCCTGAAAAACCAAAGGATTATCCCGAGGCCACCATGTTTGGACCGCTTCCGGCTTACGGGTTTTTTATACGGCATGCGCGGAACATTTCTTTTAATGACATGGAATTTGCATTTCAGCAGCAGGACGCAAGACCTGCTATATACCTGAATGATGTAGATGCTTCCAGTTTTACCGGTATGGTGATGGAGAGTACCTCAGAAACACCCGGGAATATCTTTCTGGAAAACACGGAGAACATCCTGGTACAGGGCAGTACTGTGAAGGGGCCTTCAACATGTTTTGTAAATCTTACGGGTGAACAAAGCAGCAAAATCATCATTGTGAACAATGTAACCGGAAAGGAAACAGCTGTTTTCAAAAGTGCAGGCCAAAAGCATGACGTGTATGAATGCGGGAATCTGAAGTGGTGATATTCCGGACTTAAATCTTCAGGGTGTTTATCATATTTGTATAGGCGGTTGCAGCCAAAACCCTTCAAGTGGTTGCAAACCTAACCCTTCAAGCGGTTGCAAACCCTTGAAGGGTCTATTGACCACTTGAAGGGGCCGGTCTATTAACCGCTTCAAGGGTTTATTTCACCACAAACACCACTCCAAAACAGAGGTTGACAATATCAGCCATACTGATTTGTTTATTGGTGAAAGCCAGCTTCAGCTGATAATCCACAGTGCCCAGTTCGGAATAAAGTGAGCAATAGCCTATTTTCTTTAAACTCACAGGAAATCCAATCCTGGCACCAATAAAGGGATTTACATGGATGGCATTGGGATTGTAATAGTTTTTTGGGAAATAGTCGGGATATTTCAGATAGGTTTTTTTAGCAATACTGTAATTCAAGCTGGCTCCGGTATAAACTCCCGTACTGGTTTTTCCAATGGCAGCCACATTAAAATGGAAAGCCGGTTTGAGGGCAATTGTATGTACGCTGGCACCGTTAATAAACGGCGGCAGGTAACCGTAATTGATATCAACGGTAACATTGGTTTTTAATACGGTTTTTCCGTAGCCAATGGAAAATAAACCCAGATTACCTGCATACTGGATTTTGTAATATTTTATCTTACCAGAGCTCCCTGAAACCCGGGTAGTGTCCTTCGCATGGGTTCCAGGGCAAAGCAATATGCCTGTTATGATGAACAATAACTTCTTTAGCATGGTTTCAAAAACTGACTATTTCTATGAAACTCATGGTACCGGTGAGGCTGACAACATAAAACTCCCGGTCTGCCAGCGAGGCTGCTACCAGTGTATGAATTCCGTTGACATCCATATCCTTAAAAATATGGGTATGACCGTACAGGCAAAGAATGGTGTTCTCCTTGTGTACAAATTGTTCAAGTACCAACTTATTCTGCCCCTCCATCTGGTCGCCGTGCGGAGGGATATGAGCGACAAAAACATTGTGATACGATTCATCTGAGAGTATACTTCTCAACCAGATATAGTCGGGTGAAAGATTGTTGTTTTCCCAGATAACATCATCGAAAAGTATGAACCGGTAGGGCCCACAAATAAAGTACATTCTGCGTGAACCAAAAAGCCTGTTGTATATGTAACGTCCATTCGACAGGTAATCGTGGTTGCCGATCACGGTCAGTACCGGAAGTGCCGATTTTTTAATTTCATCCAGGTACCAGTTGAATTCCTGCGATAGTCCGGAATTGGTAACATCACCTCCACAAATGATAAAGCGAATATCATTACGATTGTTAATCTTTTCAATTGCTGCTTCCAGCAAATCATAATTATCATGTACGTCTGAGAAAAAGGCAATCTTCAGCGTGTCCACCGGATCCAATACTGTGTCAATTCTTGCAGCTTCCCTGTTGTTCCATCGCGGTTCCGGGACGTCTATATCATACGGGCTGTATTCTATAAGATCGGAACAACCAGCGGCGAAAAGCAGTATAAACAAAGAAATACTTCTGCTGTTCATCAGCAATTTCTTCCAAAACCAGTTCATCACACCAGACAGTTACAAATGTTTATTGGCCTGAAAATTCTCTGCCTGCCCTGTAAAGTGAAAGTGTTCTGAAGAAAGCAATGCAATTGCACTAACCTGTGTCAGAGTTCAGGGTCAAATTAACTTTGGGCAAACTAAGTTACAAATAATGGATGCATTTTTCCCGAAAAGGTTGCACGATTTGGGTGAAATTTTCAGGAAAAAAACCACTTAAAGATTAAGAACGCACTTTTGTGTTAATTATTGGCTTTAGCTTACTTTAACCATTGATCCAGCCAGCCAAAAAATTCACGTTGCCAGAGAATGCTGTTTTGGGGTTTCAGCACCCAGTGGTTTTCATCGGGATAAATCAGCAATTTGCTGGGGATACCGCGAAGCTGCGCCGTGTTGAATGCCTGCAGACTTTCGGTATAAGGAATGCGGAAATCGTTCATACCGCTAACCAGCATGATTGGGGTATCCCATTTGTCGACATGAAGATGTGGTGAAAACTCCGTAAAGCTTTTTGATTTTGGCTTTTCCCAGTAATACCCTCCCAGGTCGTGATGCACAAAGAACATTTCTTCGGTGGAAGCCGACTGACTTTCGAGGTTGAACATGCCACAATGTGATATAAAAACCTTGAACCTTTTGTTGTGATTGCCGGCAAGGTAAAGCACCGAATAGCCGCCATAACTAGCACCCACGGCTCCAAGCCGGTCTCTGTCAACATAAGGTTCTTTGCACAGGGCATCAATGGCACTCAGGTAGTCTTTGATATTCTGTCCGCCATAATCTCCCGATATCTGGGCATTCCATTCCTGTCCGAATGAGGGAAGTCCCCTGCGGTTAGGAGCAACTATGATATACCCATTTGCGGCCATCAGTTGCATGTTCCACCGGTAAGAGAATCGCTGTGAAACGGCGCTTTGCGGACCACCCTGGCAGTATAACAGGGTAGGGTATTTTTTGTCGGGATTAAAATCGGGAGGATAAATAACCCAAACCAGCATGTCTTTACCGTCTGTTGTTTTGATCCATTTTTCCTCTACTTTGCCCGTTTTGATTACATCATAAATATTCTTGTTGGTATAGGTAAGTTGTGTCTCTTCTCCGGTTTTCGGATCTATTCTGAAAATTTCAGAAGGAACCGACATGGTGCCTTTAGTTCCCACCATGATCCCTTTTTTCATGGTCAGCGCCGTGTAATCGTGAACTCCCTTGGTTACT
Organism: Bacteroidales bacterium; assembly: GCA_046481675.1. Classification (GTDB taxonomy): domain Bacteria; phylum Bacteroidota; class Bacteroidia; order Bacteroidales; family UBA10428; genus UBA5072. The sequence continues at coordinate 26,625 of JAWOJJ010000082.1, forward strand.
GTACTGATTTCACTGGTTTCCACATCAGCCTCCATTACCTGGTAGGTAGCCTGAATACCGCTGATGAAATACAATTTTTTACTTCCAGCATCCCATACAAAATTGGATGCGTTACCGTCGTATTTCTCAGTAATGCAGACTTTATTTCTGCTTTGCAGGTCGTAAATAAAAAGCCGTTCCTTATCGGCTTCATAGCCAGGTGTTTCCATGCTCATGAATGCCAGCTTATTGCCGTCGGGTGAAAACACCGGACTCCGGTCATAGCCCATCAACCCTTCGGTAATGTTTTCGGTAGTTTTTCCGTCCACATCGTACAGGTAGATGTCTGAATTGGTGCTTTCGGCAAAGGCCTTTCCCCTGAGCTTTTTACATGTATAAGCCAGTTTTGATCCATCGGGGCTCCAGGCAATATCGGCCTCGTCAAAATAGGGAGGTAATGGGGAGTCGTATGGTTCTCCGGAGAGGATATCAATTCCCTGACCAACTTTTCCGTCGTTAATTTCAGCAATAAATATGTGACTGTAGGCATAATCATGCCATGAATCCCAGTGCCGGTACATCATATCTTCGAATACCATACCCCTGGCCAGAGGGAGATCGGGATACTTATCCTGCACCGATGAATCGAGCTTCACATCCTGCAAATACCAGAGCTTTTTTCCGCCGGGGGCAATATCAAAGCCGCCTATGCTTTCCTTGAAATCAGAAATAACTTTTTTGTCGGATCCGTTGCCATTCATTTTCCATATTTGGGTCAGATCACCGTCTTTGCAAAGAAAGGCAATGTCATTGTCTTCCAGCCACCGGGGGTTGCTGCATGAAGGTATGCCTTCGGTGAGGTTTACGGGAGGCTTACTGCCGTCGGCCGGAACACTATAAATCCAGCTGTGTCTTTTGTTTGTAGCAGCATCATAGCGGGTGACTGTATATAAAACATTTGATCCGTCGGGCGACAGTTGCATGTCGCCTAACCGTCCGAATTTAAAAAGTATTTCGGGTGTAAAACGGGCATTGTCAATTTCTTCCTGTGTAAGTTGATTCAGGAAGTTTCCTTCTTCTGAAACCGCAGGTTTCTCGATGGTGTCATTACATCCGGTGCACATGGCTATTAGTAAAAGTCCTGAAAATAAGATGGTTTTGTTCATATGGTTGTGCTTTTGAATAGCGGAATAAGAGTGTAAAGATAGAATTTCCGGGTGAAAAGTTAATACTGGATTCTGGATACTTGATACTTGATACTGGATTCTGGATACTGGATGCTGGATGCTGGATGCTGGATACTAGATGTGTGGGTGTAGGGAGTTGGGAGTTGGGATTTGACTGCTACTGCTGCTGCTACTGCTACTGCTACTGCCACTGCCACTGCTACTGCCGCTGCAACTATCAAACCCTTGAAGGGTCTAAGGACCGCTTCAAGGGTCTGGCCCTGGGACCGCTTCAAGGGTAGAGTCCTAAGACCGCTCCAAGGGTGAGATAAACTGATCAGTTATTAAAACCGAATGGTTCCGAGCGGACTGATGCTCATCAGGCAAACGTCATCTCCCATTTTCACACTTTTCAACAATTCAACATCCACTTCGCATCCGAAAGCTTTTTCGAAGAGAACCTTGCTGTAACCAGTTGTGCACTGGCACCAGGTGTTGGTTTCGAGCCGGTCAACTTCAGCAAGCATCGGGCAGGGACAAAAGGGGAACTGCAAATATACTTTGCCGTTGATGTATGACAAGCCGGCAGCTTTAGCCTTTTCCTGACCGGCAAATTCTTCCGGATTGGAGGAAGAATTCATCAGTTCTTTTAACAAGGCCAGTTTTTCGTCCATTCCGTAACCGCACTGACAATGCATCCTGATTTGCTTTACAGCGGATAAATCGAAATTACTTTCCAGTCGTTTCATGGTGTTTTTCACCCATGCAGGATTGTCTTCCCGGTTGGCCATTACAATTCTCTGAGCGGTTGTTTCATCGCTCACTTCTTTAACGGCATGATATAATACCTGTTCCTGAATTTTTCTGATGTCGTACATAAAATGTGATTTATAAATGAGTTTCATTTGAGTCAAACTCGTGATTAATACTGGTAAATTGGTAAATGTGAATCAGCTTTGTTGTTTTGAACCAAGTGCTGAATTCATTGCATTAAAGCAATACCAAACCTTTTCGGAGAATGATTCCGAAAAAATGAAAAATTAACCTGTGGTTTGCTGAGGTTAACTAGGCGTTAATTACCAGTTTTAAAACGAATCTCATTTTCAACTTTCAAATAGTAGCAGGACAAAAATAGAAATATTTTCAAAGAAACTGCGAACAGGCGCGAATTATTCAATCTTTTTCAGGTTCATGAACCGGTTCAGGTTATGCAGACATTTTCGTTGACACTCGTATAAAATATTATCTTTGGAAGTCAAATTACCAATACAAATCATCGCATCATCATGAAAATAGAATTGAAGAAAGATTTTTCGTACTCCTTACTTGTTCCAACCAGTATGGGTATCAGAATTACTCCCGCAAGCGGGCAGCCTGTGCAAAGCAGTGAATTGTTCACCATGCAGGCCACCAGTGCTGAAACTAATGTAGCCAGTATATCTTCATATCTTGGTCTACCGGTAAAGGTGCTGACAACCTTTGTTAAAGACAGCCCCATTGCCATGTTTATCAAAAGTAACCTGGCCAGCCGGCATATGGCCTATGAGGGGAAAGAAGTGGCCCAGGGCGACCCGTGGGGTTACCGTCATCAGTTTAATATAGCCGACAGCGGTTATGGTTCCCGCGGTCCCCGTGTGCTGAATGACAGGGCCGGAGAGGTAGGCCGCACGCTGAATGTAAATGATTTTGATCTCGACCGGATTTTTGGCAAAGAAGGTGTTCAGATTGTGCACCTCTCTGGATTAATTGGAGCACTTTCACCGGAAACCAGCAGGTTCTGCCTGGAGCTTGCCCGGGCAGCCAAAAAATACGGAACCCGTATTGCCTTTGACCTGAATTACCGGGCATCGTTCTGGAAAGGAAGGGAGAAAGAGTTATGTGATATTTTCACTGAAATAGCCGGTGTGGCTGATATTCTGGTTGGCAATGAAGAAGATTTCCAACTCTGTCTTGGTATTGAAGGCCCCGAAGCCGGTGGCAAGGATATTGCCAGCAAGATCCAGGGATTTAAAGGCATGATTGCCAATGTGAAAAAAGCTTTTCCGAATGCTTCGGTGTTTGCCACCACATTAAGGCAGGTAATTAACACAAACGCCCATATGTGGGGCGCCATTATGCTTGTAGGTGACGAATGGCATGTGGTGGAACCGCGTGAGATTCATGTGCTCGATCGCATTGGCGGCGGCGATGGCTTTGTGGGAGGTATGTTGTATGCCATTCTGAAAGGATGGGAGCCTCAAAAATGGATTGAGTTTGGCTGGGCCTCCGGCGCGTTGGCAACAACCTTTCTTACCGACTATGCGCAGCCTGCCGATGAAGAACAGGTTTGGAGCGTGTGGGAAGGAAATGCCAGGGTAAAGAGGTAATTACTCAGATGTCTTTCAGCGCTTTGTTATTCGGCGAATTCAGCAAATCTTCGTAGAATGAATCAACGACTTTGCTGAGTTTGCTGAAGTCCTTGGTTTCTTTGTCAAAAGTTACTTCCTGCCCGTTTTTGTCAAGTGCTTCAATGATATAGCTTACAGTAAGCTTTGCCGGATCAGTTGCCGGCTGATAGCCTACTTCACGTACTTCGTGGGTTAGTGTTTCGATAATGATGCGGGCATTCAGCAGATCATACAGTATGTCGCGTACTATTCTTGTAGGTATACCTAGCTGATCAGCAATTTCCGATGAATTCAACGGCGGTTTTCCGTCAGAGAAGTTGACAATAATTTTCTGTGAAACCAACAATTCCAACACCCTGCGTTGTTTGGCACTTACCTGTATGTCTTCAGCTTCCTGTTCATAATGAGCTGCATTTTGGTAAGCATAGGATATTTCAGCTCCCAGCAGCACTATAAGCCAACTGAATTCAAGCCACATCATCAACAAGGGCAATGCGGCAAAAGTTCCGTAAATCGCACCGTAACTCGACAACAACGACTGGAAGTTTACATACCCCCACTGTAGCAACTGAAACAAGGTTCCTGCTATAACCCCTCCAACCAGGGCGGGAAGAAAATTGACTTTTGTGTTGGGAACAATGATGTATATGAGCGTGAAAACAAACCATATCAGGGTGTATGATATGAGGGTAACCAGTACTTTCAATACCGAATCGAGGTAGTGAAGAAACGGTATGCTTGAGGAGATGCTGGATAATTGCGATACATTGAAACTACTGGCAATGATCAGAAATACCGGTGCAATAACCAGTAGTGATATGTAGTCGGTAAACTGCCGCGATATCATCCTGGATTTTTTGATCTGCCAAATGTTATTGAATGAACTCTCTATGTTACCCAGTACTTTCAATACCGACCAAAACAGGATGATCACTCCGATTCCGGCAATGTATCCCGAGTTAATACGGCCAAGATATCTTTCAACAAATTGCAGCAGAACATTCAGCAATTCTTCCTGGCCTGCCAGCTTCTCCGTAATAATGGAATTCAGCCGGTCTTTCATGCCAAATCCCTGTGCAACGGCAAAGACCATGGCCAGCAGGGGTACTATGGAGAGCAGCGTGTAGTAAGACAATGCGGAAGCTCTGAGTTGGATTTTATCTTTATTGAAGCCTTTAACAGCAATAAAGAAGATCTTACCAAGCTTAACAAAAAAGCTGAAAACCGGGTGTTTGTCCTTGGTAGATATTTTCCAGATATCCTTCTCGAAAAACTGGACTGTCTGTTGAATAACGTTTTTTTTCATTTTCATACTTCCTGATAAAAGTACTATTTTTTATATATTTACGCTGAATAGTCCAATAGGTTTTACATGTCCCCACTAAATCTTGAAAATAAGAAAATCCTCATTGTGGAAGATGATGATTTGAGCTTTCTATATCTCAATCACATTCTTTTACTCACCAAAGGAGCATTTATCCGGGAAAAGAAAGGCATTGACGCCATTGAACGGTTTCGCAGCGATGCTGCATTCGATATGATACTTATGGATATTCAGTTGCCGGATATGGATGGAAAGCAGGTGACCCGTGAGATCAGAAAGCTGAATGGCCACATACCAATTATTGCACAAACTGCGTCCCGGTCATCCCTGGAAAGAGATCATATGTTGGAAGCCGGGTGTACAGATGTGCTTACCAAGCCGTTTTCCATGGATGACTTGTTTGAAATGATCGGGAAGTATGTTGGAGTAGCTTCTTAAGACTTCTAAGTATGTATGGTCTTGCAGCTTTCTTTATCTATAGCCGTTAGCGTTAGCTGTTAGCCATTAGCCGTTAGCCATTAGCCGTTAGCCATTAGCCGTTAGCCATTAGCCGTTAGCCATTAGCCGTTAGCTATTAGCCAAAAGCCAATGGCCAATGGCCATTCTTACTCATAACTCGATCCGTCCCAGCAATGGGTGCAGAGTTTTTCTTTGGGCAGGCCTATGGCATTCACCAGGTCGTCCAGGGTTTGGAATGACAGTGTGGTGAGTCCCAGGTTTTTTCGGATCTGTTCCACCATGGCAGCGTATTTGCAGTTATTCGGATCGGAATAGGGTGCCATATCGTTATTGTCTTTTCCTTCGAGTTGGTGTACTGCTTTGTAAGTTGCCAGATCCAGGTTCGACCGGGAACGGCTGAAGTTAAGAAATTCACAGGGGTAGGTGAGGGGTGGACAGGCAATGCGCATGTGGATCTCCTTGATTCCTGCCCTGTGCAGATGCCGCACATTGTCTTTCAGTTGTGTCCCCCTTACAATGGAGTCATCCAGAAAAATCCCCTTTTGATCTTTCACTACCGATTCATTGGTGATGAGCTTCATTTTGGCAACCAGATCACGTGTTACCTGGTTCTGGGGCATGAAACTGCGCGGCCAGGTCGGGGTGTACTTCGTATAGGGCCGTTTCAGAGGAATACCTCTATTGTTGCTGTATCCCATGGCGTGACCAATACCCGAATCGGGGATTCCGGCTACAAAGTCGGCTTCCGTATTGTCTCTTTCAGCCAGGGCGGCTCCGCATCTGTAGCGGGTAGAATCTACGTTGATGCCTTCATAAAAGGAGGGCGGATATCCGTAATAAACCCACAGGAAAGAACATACCTGCATTTTATCCAACGGCTTGCTCATCTGCTCCATCCCGTCGGCAGTTATCCTGACTATTTCACCGGGGCCCAGGTATTTGACTACTTCATAGGAGAGGTTGGGAAACGAACAGGTTTCGAATGCGACAGCCCATGAGCCTTCTTTCTTGCCAATAACAACGGGAGTTCTGCCCAACTTGTCGCGTGCTGCAATAATGCAGTTATCCGTGAGAATGAGCATGGAACAGGAACCTTTGATGAGGCGGTTTACATTTTGAATGCCTGAAAGAAAGTCATCACCTTCCGCGATCATCTTGGCTACCAGTTCAGTGGGGTTGACTGAACCCTGGCTTGTTTCTGCAAAAGTTTCGTGCTTTTTCAGAAATGAGGTTTCCAGTTCAGTAAGATTGTTGATTTTATTTACCGAGGCAACGGCAAAACGCCCCAGATGTGTATTTACCAGAATCGGTTGTGCCTCTGTGTCGCTGATCACACCGATACCTATATTTCCTTTGAAACCAGGCATGTCGGTTTCGAATTTATTTCTGAAATAGCCGTCTTCCAAACTGTGGATGGCACGCTGAAATCCGTTTTCGGCTGAATAAAACGCCATGCCGGCTCTTTTGGTTCCCAGATGGGAATGATAATCGGTTCCGTAAAACACATCTGCAACACAGTCACTCTTGGAAATACATCCGAAAAAACCACTCATATCAGGCAGGATTAAATTTTATTGAGGGTTCAAAAATAAGAAACAATTGCATTGGAGATACGGCTGTTGATAAATGATTGAGAAACTTAATATCTTTGGGTTGATTAACCTAATTTCCTGAATTGATGACAAAGTATACCAATACAATCAGTAAACCAGGGATTGTAACCTTAATTGTTTTCATTTCAATATCTGCGTATATGAAAATCCAGGCCCAGGTACATGAGGCAAATTATGATGAATCCAGGGTTCCGGCGTACACGCTTCCGGATCCGCTTTTGCTGTTAAACGGGCAAACTGTTGCCGACAGTTCAGCCTGGTGGCAAAAACGCCGGCCCGAAATACTGGTCCTTTTTGAAAACGAAGTATATGGGAAAACACCATCATTGACGCTTCCGGTGAGTTTCCGTGTTACTGCTACCGGAAAATCTGCACTGGATGGCAAGGCAGTGCGCAAGGAAGTAACCGCCTTTTTTACTGCCGATGAAAAAGGCCCATTCATGAGAATTCTTATTTATTTGTCCGTGAGTTCCAATCCGGTACCTGTTTTCGTGGGGC
>JAWOJJ010000094.1:0-12961 GCA_046481675.1 Bacteroidales bacterium
GCAATGCCGGGAGGATCAATTTCGGTGCGCGTAATTGTATACGTATTGTTTTTTTGGTTGTCATAAATGTCTTTCACCTGCACCGTAATAAAGTCGGTTACCACAACATCAACATCAGCAGCAAATTCATATTGTTCTCCGCTTTTGAAAAAAGCAACCGGCACTTTGTTCACCAAAACCTGCCCGATTTCGCTGGCGTCAATAATCTTACCACGGATTGCAAGGGATTTCTTGTTTTTGGCAATTTTCAGTGTGGAATCAGCAAACACGGGTGGTTCAACCAGCGAAATTTTCGGTGGTTGTGATTCGCGGTTTAGTTCAAAGAGCCTTTTTTTTGCCTGATTCAGGTGCTTTTGGGCAACCAGGTCGTCAGCGGAAAGATGGGTGAGCGATTCATAATCTTTTATGGCCGACTTGAAATCACCTACCTGCTCATAGGAATATGCCCTTTTATAAACGGCTTCCGACAAATTTTTATCGATCATCAGTGCACGCGAGAAATCGTTGATGGCATTCTGGTGCTGTGTGAATTCCTGGTAATACGTGCCGCGAACCAGGTACATTTCCTTGTCGTCGGGGTTATTGAACAAGATCTTCGAAAGATCGTCAATGGCTTTCGGGTATTCGGTGAGCATGGCATAAACCCTGCTGCGAATAAGCAAAGCCTCTTTGTTGTTGGCGTCGAGATTTAACACGGCATTACAGCTTTCCATTGATTCCTGGGGTTTGTTGAGTTGCAGCCTCAACGCTGCCTGGGCAAGGTAAGCCTCAACATACTTATTGTTCCTGGAAAGAGCATTCTTATAATCTGTTTCGGCCTGGTTGTAATTTTTCATCTTTTCCGACAACTGCCCGCGGTAAAAGTTGTTTTCGGCATTGTCTTTCAGCTCCAGCGCTTTATTGATAGACACCAGTGAATTCGAAAAATCTTCCAGGGCCATTTGTATCCGGGCAAGAAGCCTGAAACCAGGTTCCGATTTTTTACTAAGTGCAATGCTTTTATTAACCAGTTCCAGTGCATCCTGGTAATTAGCCAGCTCGAAATTGACACGTGCCGCATCAAAATACAACTCGGGCTCCTTCTGTTCAAAAGTCAGTGCACGTTTCAGGTCATCGGCGGTATGCTGCAACTCGCCTATGGCTTCGTACGACCGGGCTCTTTCCACGTAGGCCTGGGCATATTCCGGGTCAATGGCAAGGGCTTTTGTAAACTGGTCAATGGCATCCTTGTGGTTGCCTGCTTCAACAAAAGTGAGGCCTGTTTTATAAAACTGACGGGCGTTTTGTGCATAAAGGTTACCTGACAGGCATGTGGCCAGCAACAAAACAATGAGTTGGATTCTGGTTTTCATCCGTATGTAGTATTATTTTGTAATTAAAGACTCCGATATGCTCAGAATCAAAATTTTGAATGAACTCTAATTATTTATAGAATACGAAATAAATCCGAATAGGTTGTTTTACCGGAGCACGAAATTTATGCTTTCTTCATGTCTGTCATCATGTTGTCATTCCGGTACAACAACAGCATGTCTTCCCTGATATGTATTTCTTCCGGTTTAACCGATGGTATTACCGGTGCGCCAACACCACTGTTAAAATAAATCTTCCCTTTGAAAACCCGGGCTTCGTCCCATAGCCCTTCCTGAATAAAGCTGTCGATAAGCATGCGTCCGCCTTCTACAAAAACCGACTGTATTTCATGATCATACAGATAGCCCAGTGCCTGATTAAGCATGCTGTCTGAATAGTTAATTCTGGCATAGGTGGTAAGGCCTTCACTGTAATCATGCAGTGCGTTGAATACGATGGTACTGCTGGTATTGTCGAATACATGAAGATTTTTCGGAAGGCTCAGGTTTCTGTCAATTACCACACGGATTGGCGATTTTCCGGGCCATTCGCGAACGTTGAGGCGGGGATTATCCATAGCAGCGGTGCGTGTACCTATCATGATGGATTGCTCCTCGCTGCGCCATTTGTGCACAAGCATACGCGAAATTTCGTTGGAGATCCATGTGGGTTGGTTTGTTGTATTAGCTTCCCTGATGACATCAATGAAGCCGTCGGCACTTTGGGCCCACTTCAACACCACATAGGGTCGCTTGTGCCTGTGAAAAACAAAGAAGCGCCTGTTCAGATCGATGCATTCCTTTTCAAGAACTCCTTTCATTACCCTGATACCCGCCTTTTCAAGCATGCCGATTCCCTTTCCCGAAACCAGGGGGTTGGGATCAACCGTTCCTATTACTACTTCGGGAATTCCGGCCCTGATGATCATATCGGCGCACGGGGGTGTCCTTCCGGTATGGGAACATGGCTCCAGGTTCACGTAAAGCACTGATTTCCGGAGCAGGCTTTTGTCTTTTACGGAATTCACTGCATTTACTTCAGCATGGGGTCCGCCTATTTGCCTGTGGTAGCCCTCGCCGATAATCCGGTTGTTGCATACAACTACCGATCCCACAAGCGGATTTGGAGCAGTATATCCCAGTCCCTGCACTGCCAGATCGAGGCAGCGACTCATATATAATTGATGGTGAATATCTACAGTCACTTTCTTTTCTTATTTTTACCCTATGGAACCTCCTGTAATTCTTGCCGACATTCAGAACCAGTTTACGTCCGGGTTGTCAGCCTTTTACCCCGTGGATGAGATCAGGAACATCTTTTTCCTGGTCTCGGAACACCTGCTAAATTACAGCAAAATTGACATTCTTCTGAAAAGCAACGAGTCAATTTCTGCAGAAACGGCTGAAAATTTCAACCAGGTGCTGACCCGACTCAGAAACTGGGAGCCCGTTCAGTACATTCTCGGCAGAACTGAATTTTATGGTCTTCCGTTCAGGGTTGATCAGGGGGTGCTGATTCCGCGACCTGAAACAGAAGAGCTGGTTGACTGGATTATCAGGCAGGAAGGTGCCCGGAAGGTTAGTATACTCGATATCGGAACCGGAAGCGGATGCATTGCTGTTGCACTGTCGGCCAGGTTACCCGGAGCCGGCGTGTGGGCTTGCGATATTCAACATGAAGCGTTGGAAGTGGCCGGTGAAAACGCGCAGCGCAACGGGGTTGAAATCAGCTTTTTCAGCTTTGACATGCTGAACGGACAAAGCAGCCTGCCTTGTAAATTTGATGTTATGGTCAGCAACCCACCCTATGTGCGGGAAGAGGAGAAAGCCTTCATGCGCAGGAATGTGCTTGATTATGAACCATCCGTGGCTTTGTATGTGCCTGATGATGACCCTTTGAAATATTACCGGAGTATTGCCTTACTTGCCAGGAAGTATCTGAATGACGGAGGTTCACTTTACCTTGAGATCAATGAAAAATTTCCGCAGGAAGTGGTGAAGCTGTTGAAGAATGCCGGATTGTATGCGGTTGAGGTAAAGCGCGACCTGGGAGGAAAAAGCAGAATGGTAAGAGGGAAAAAATAGCAACCTATGGAAACAGCAACGGCATTGGTTAAATTGCAGGAGATCTGCAGCCGGCAGGAAAAAGCTCCTGCCGATGTAATGGCGCTTTTGAAAAAGTGGGGAGTTGCCCCGGAAAAGCAGGGCGAAATACTCGAAAAACTCAAAGCGGAACGCTTCATCGATGAAAACCGTTATGCTTCCGCGTTTGTGAAAGACAAGATCCGTTTCGACCACTGGGGTACTGTTAAGATCCGGTTTCATTTGAATCACAAGGGAATCAGTCAGGATATAACCGCCCGGGCGCTGCAAGAGATTGATGCGCAGGAATACAGGCAGATGATTTCCAAAGAACTGGATAAGAAGCGCAAAACGCTGAAAGGAACAGGTCGCGAAATATGGGCCAAGCTGGCAAGATACGGATCATCACGCGGATACGAGATGGATGTGATGCGCGATTTTTTGGGAGCTGATTTTAGCGGGTGAGGCAGGATATTAATCACCGTATTTTCGTACATTTGTCGCCTTGATTTTAAACCGCACCTACACATGATCACCATTGAACAAATTAAAGAGTTAACAGAGCGTACCAACGCCCTGGGGAGGTATCTTTGACATCGACAATAAAATTGCGCTGATCAAAGAAGAAGAAGAGAAGACTCATGCACCTGATTTCTGGAACAATCCCAAAGCTGCTGAAAAGAAACTCAAGGAAATTTCTTTGTTAAAAAGCTGGACCACCAGCTTTCACAAACTCGGCAAGGAAATTGAAGACCTCAGGGTGATTTTCGACTTTTACAAGGAGGGAGAAGCTACCGAAGCGGAAATCGAAAGCAATTACGCCGCTGTTCTGTCGGTGATGGAGGACCTGGAATTCAGGAATATGCTCCGGAATGACGAAGACAAGATGGGCGCCATTTTGAAAATCAACTCGGGAGCCGGCGGTACCGAAAGCCAGGACTGGGCCCAGATGCTGATGCGCATGTACATTCGCTGGGGTGAACGAAACGATTACAAAGTTCGCGAAGTAAGTTTCCTGGAAGGCGATGATGCCGGAATAAAATCAGTTACACTGGAGTTTGAAGGTGATTTTGCCTATGGTTACCTGAGGGCCGAGAATGGGGTTCACCGGCTGGTACGGTTGTCTCCTTTCGATTCCAACCACAAGCGACACACTTCTTTTGCCTCGGTATTTGTTTCCCCTGTCATAGATGATGAAATTGAAATAGTGATCAATCCGGCCGATATTGAGTTTGATTATTTCCGGTCGGGCGGTGCAGGCGGACAGAATGTGAATAAGGTGGAAACAGGTGTTCGTGTGAGGCATTTACCCACGGGCATTGCCGTTGACAACACCGAAACGCGCTCGCAGCTGCAGAACAAGGAAAATGCAATGCGCATCCTCAAATCGCACCTTTATGAAATGGAACTCAGGAAACGGATGGAAAAGCAGGCCGTAATAGAGGGCAATAAGAAAAAAATCGAATGGGGCTCGCAGATCCGCAGCTATGTATTGCATCCTTACAGGCTTGTGAAAGATTTGCGCACAGATTATGAAACCTCGGACACACAGGGTGTGCTCGATGGTGATATCAATGCCTTCATTAAGGCCTTCCTGATGGAATTTTCCGGAAAATAACAACATAAAATATGCAACAATGGAATACCGCACAGAACACGACACCATGGGAGAAGTCAGGGTTCCTGCAGATAAATACTGGGGTGCCCAAACCGAGCGTTCGAGGAATAATTTTAAAATCGGACCTGAAGCCAGCATGCCGCACGAGATTATCCGGGCCTTTGCCTACCTCAAAAAGGCAGCTGCGTTGGCAAACTGCGATCTGGACGTGTTGCCTCAAAACAAATGCGAACTGATTGCCCGGGTTTGTGATGAAATTCTTGAGGGTAAGCTGGACAGCGAATTTCCGCTGGTGATCTGGCAAACCGGTTCGGGCACGCAGTCGAACATGAACGTGAACGAGGTTGTCGCCTACAGGGCACATGTGCTGTCGGGCGGATCGCTTACCGATGACAAGAAAGTGCTGCATCCCAACGACGATGTCAACAAGTCACAGTCGTCGAACGACACCTTTCCCACGGCCATGCATATTGCAGCCTACCTGCTCACTTCCGGTGTTACCCTGCCCGGGATGCAAAAGCTCAGGGACACGCTTCACCAGAAAGCGCAGGAGTTCTCACCGGTTGTTAAAACCGGGCGCACTCATTTCATGGATGCCACCCCGCTGTCGCTGGGCCAGGAATTCTCGGGATACGTGCAGCAAATCGACAATTCCATGCGCGCTGTCAGGAATGCACTTGAAATGGTGCGGGAACTGGCACTCGGTGGTACGGCTGTGGGAACCGGACTGAATGCGCCAAAGGGATACGATGTACTGGTTGCAAAAAAGATCGCGGAACTTACCGGCAAGCCGTTTGTTACCGCTCCCAATAAATTTGAGGCACTTGCTGCGCACGATGCCATGGTGGAGCTGAGTGGCGCTCTGAAGCGCGCGGCTGTATCCCTCATGAAAATTGCCAATGACATTCGCATGCTGAGCTCCGGTCCCCGCAGCGGGATAGGAGAGATCATCATCCCCGACAACGAGCCCGGATCATCGATTATGCCCGGAAAGGTGAATCCCACCCAGCCCGAAGCACTTACCATGGTTTGCGCACAGGTTATCGGGAACGACGTGGCAGTTACTGTTGGCGGAATCAATGGGCATTTCGAATTGAACGTATTCAAACCGCTGATTGCTGCAAACGTGTTGCAGTCGGCCCGGCTCCTGGGCGACGCCTGTATTTCGTTCAACGACAACTGCGCCGTGGGCATCGTGCCCAACCACGAGGTCATCCGCAAACACCTGCAGAACTCATTGATGCTCGTAACGGCACTCAACCCGCATATTGGTTATGAGAACGCGGCAAAAATTGCCAAGAAAGCCCACAAGGAAAACAAAACGCTCAAAGAGGCTGCAGTGGAACTCGGGTTGGTAACCGAAGCGCAGTTCGACCAGTGGGTTGTTCCTGCCAAAATGATTTGAAAGAATTGAATTATCACTATATCTCGAATAATTACAGATAGAAATTATTACAGATCCTATGGAAGAACAAAAAGACATGCTCTTTAGCGGGTTTCTGCCCGTATCGGTTGCCGAATGGGAAAATCGGATCATAACCGACCTGAAGGGAGCCGATTATGAGAAAAAGCTGATCCGAAAGACCCTTGAAAACATCCGTATCAAACCATACTACACGGCAGAAGATCTGAAGGGTCTGGAATATCTTGACCAATTGCCGGGTGAGTTCCCGTACCTGCGAGGTAAAAAAACCGGTAGCAATCAATGGGAGGTAAGGCAGGATATACAGGTTCACGATGCAGATGCAGCCGCTGAAAAAGTTCAGGTTCTGATCGACAGGGGAGTCACTTCAATAGGCTTTGATTTGAGTGGCAGTAAAGAATTGACTGTCCATGATCTGAATCAACTGATTGCGGCAATTGACCTGCAGAAAGTGAGCATTCATTTTTCTGTCGGCGTAAATTCAGGCACTTTCGCTGAACTGTTACTGAAATTTGCTGAAGAGCTGAAAATTCAGGGAGCTACCATCCGGGGCTCCGTTGATTTTGACCCGCTGGGCTGTCTTACCCTGACGGGCGGTTATTATCGTTCTGAAAAAGATGACCTGGCCGACCTGGATCGCATGCTGGGCATCACAACAAAATTACCCCAATTCAGGATGCTTTCGGTAAACAGTCGCTTTTTCAACGACTGCGGTGCATCGGCAGTGCAGGAACTGGCCTTCGGAATTGCCATGATTGCAGATTACCTGAAAGAGATTACCAGCCGGAACCATCAGGTACAGGAAATCGCCGGGCACATGCAGTGGAACCTGGGTACCGGTCCCGATTATTTTATGGAAATTGCCAAGGTAAGGGCGGCACGCATGCTTTTTTCTGCGCTGATGAAAGCCCATGAGGCCCCAGTGGACACAGATATATTCATTCACAGCACCACCACCAGCTGGAATAAAACATTGTACGATGCCGACGTGAACATGCTCAGGTTAACCACAGAGGCCATGGCTGCCATACTGGGCGGATGCAACTCGCTGCTGGTGAAGCCTTATGATTCAGACTTCAGGGAGCAGGGAGCATTTTCGGAAAGATGGGCACGCAACCTGCAACACATCATTAAGGAGGAATCCTATTTCGATAAGGTGGTGGATCCTGCTGCCGGTTCTTACTATATTGAAACACTCACCGATTCGCTGATGAAAAGCGCCTGGGAACTATTTCTCAAGGTGGATGAAATGGGCGGGTATGCAAAGGCATTTGCAGCTGGTTTCATTGGTAGTGAAATTGGAGCCACTGCATCGGGCCGCAGGGCCATGCTGGCCACACGACGTGAAATACTGCTGGGTACCAACCAATATCCGAACGCCAAAGATACCATGGCCGACAAGGTAGATGAGGGCATTGCATTCCCAGAGGCCTTTAATAATCCCGGAAAAATTGCAGAGCCGCTTCAACCGGTTCGCGCTTCGGTTGGTTTTGAAAAGCTGAGACTTCGCACCGAAAAGCAAGGGCAACCGCCAAAGGTATTTTTGCTGACCATCGGCAACCTGGCTATGAGGATTGCCAGGGCCCAGTTTTCGGGTAACTTCTTTGCATGCGCGGGTTACGATATTATTGACAACCTGGGGTTTTCATCAGCATCAGAAGGTGTTGAGGCTGCTTTTAAAGCCGATGCCCGTATTGTTGTAGTATGCAGCAGCGATGACGAATATTTACAGGTGGCGCCCGAGGTGGCCCGGCTGGTTAACGGTAAAGCCATTGTGGTTGTGGCAGGTGCCCCGGCCTGCATGGACGAACTGAAACAGCAGGGGCTGAATGAGTTCATCCACATGCGTTCCAATGTGCTGGAAACACTCCTTCATTTTCACGAAATGCTGGGAATTGCCTGATTTCAAACAGCCCTTTAGCAACACTAATTTCAGATCAATAAAAAATCAAATACATGAAGCCCGATTATAAAAAGATAGTCCTTCAAAACCTGACCCAACCCGGGAACAAAACGGCAAAAGAAACAGAAGCCGCGGAATCCGAAAACCTGTGGATGACTGCAGAGCACATCCCTGTTAAGCCCGTGTATACGAAAGAGGATCTCGAAAACCTGGAACACCTGGCTTATGCTGCCGGAGTTCCGCCCTTTCTGAGAGGCCCTTATTCCACCATGTATGTAATGAAGCCCTGGACCATCAGGCAATATGCCGGATTTTCAACTGCCGAGGAATCCAATGCCTTTTACAGACGCAACCTGGCAGCCGGGCAAAAAGGCCTGTCGGTGGCATTCGACCTGGCCACACACCGCGGGTATGACTCCGACCACGAGCGTGTTGTGGGCGATGTAGGCAAGGCTGGAGTTGCCATTGATTCCATTCTGGATATGAAGGTGCTCTTTGACAAAATCCCGCTCAACCAGATGTCGGTTTCCATGACCATGAACGGTGCTGTTCTGCCCATCATGGCATTTTATATTGTGGCAGCAATGGAACAGGGAGCCAAACTCGAAGAGCTGAGTGGCACCATTCAAAATGATATCCTTAAGGAGTTCATGGTAAGAAATACGTACATCTATCCTCCTGAAACCTCTATGCGCATTATTGCCGACATCTTCAGCTATACTTCCCGGTTTATGCCCAAATTCAATTCCATCAGCATTTCAGGATATCACATGCAGGAAGCAGGAGCAACGGCCGATATTGAACTTGCCTATACGCTTGCTGACGGACTGGAATACCTGAGGACAGGGGTTAATGCCGGACTCGACATCGATTCTTTTGCGCCCCGCCTTTCTTTCTTCTGGGCAGTAGGCATGAACCACTTCATGGAAATTGCCAAGATGCGTGCTGCACGCATGCTGTGGGCAAAAATTGTAAAACAGTTCAACCCAAAGAATCCCAAATCACTTGCGCTGAGGACACATTCACAAACCTCGGGCTGGAGTCTTACCGAACAGGATCCGTTCAACAATATATCACGCACATGTATCGAAGCCATGGCTGCTGCATTGGGTCATACACAGAGCCTGCACACCAATGCCCTGGATGAGGCCATTGCACTGCCCACCGATTACTCTGCCCGTATAGCCCGGAATACCCAGATATTTCTGCAGGAGGAAACCGGCATTACGCGGAGTGTTGATCCCTGGGGAGGCTCATATTATGTGGAATACCTGACCAATGAAATAGCACATCGTGCCTGGAAACTCATTCTGGAAGTGGAAGAACTGGGAGGAATGGCCAAGGCCATTGAAACAGGGCTGCCTAAAATGAGAATTGAGGAAGCGGCGGCACGCAAGCAGGCACGAATTGATGCCCGGAAGGACATCATTGTGGGCGTAAACAAGTACAGGCTGGAAAAAGAAGATCCGATTGATATACTCGAAGTTGACAATGCTGCCGTGCGTGATGCCCAGCTCAGAAGACTTCAGGAACTCAAGACAAACCGCGATTCAAAAGCTGTGGAGCAGGCGCTCGAGCGGATCACCGAAGCGGTTAAGACCGGACAGGGCAACCTGCTGGAGCTTTCGGTGGAGGCGGCAAAATTACGGGCTACCCTGGGCGAGATTTCCTATGCCATTGAAAAGGTAAGCGGACGCTACAAGGCCTTCATCCGATCCATTTCCGGAATCTATTCATCCGAATCGGCAGGAGAGGAGGGCTATGCAAAGGCACGGGCACTATGCCAGGATTTTGCCAAACGTGAAGGCCGACAACCCCGTATCATGATTGCCAAAATGGGGCAGGACGGTCACGACCGTGGCGCCAAGGTGGTTTCCACCGGATATGCCGATATCGGATTTGACGTGGACATCGGTCCGCTGTTCCAGACTCCGTCAGAAGCAGCGCGACAGGCTGTTGAAAACGATGTGCACGTATTGGGAGTTTCCAGTCTGGCCGGCGGGCACAAAACACTGGTGCCGCAGGTGATTGATGAATTGCAGAAACTAGGGCGCGATGACATTATGGTCATCGTGGGCGGGGTGATTCCGGCACAGGACTATGACTTCCTGTATAAGTCGGGAGTGGTTGGTATTTTCGGCCCCGGTACTTCCGTATCGCTTGCTGCCAGAAGGATTCTTGAGGTGCTGATGGAAACATTGCATAATTAGTGTCTGTCCATAAAGTCCCATTTGCCGCGTTACGCTTGTCCGAAAATTGCTCATTTACGTTTAGTAAACTCCACATTTTCGGACTGCGCAAGCCTTGCAAATGGAACTCTCTGAACAGACACATGACCAGTAAAGCATTTTACCAAAATTATTGACTCACCCTAATTAGTGACAACGGTCTGGTTTTGAAACTTCAGACTGAAAACCGGTATATTTTTTACCGGGAATCATTATCTTTGAGGATAAACTAGCATAACCATGGAAGAACATAGAAGTACCGCTGGTCAGGGTCTTGGTGTTGCAGGTTTGGTCATGGGTGTTATGGCCATACCGATGGGCTTGTTTCCCTGCACATTTTATCTGGGCATTATCTTCGGCCTTATCGGCATCATTTTGAGCGTTGTGGCATTGTCGCAGGCAAACCGGGGCGCCGGTCCCAAGGGAGTAATCATTGCCGCGCTGGTATGTTCTATTGTGGGGCTGACTTTTGCCTCGGTTTGGGGATTCACGCTTTCACATAACGGACCCAGGTTCATCAAGGAAATCATCCGTGAAGGCATCAACCAGGAAGACTTTGAAGGCATAGGCAGGGATGCGGAAGATATCCTGAGAGATCTGGAGAACGATACATCTTACATTTTTGATGAGCATGCATCAGATATGCAGCAAATCACAGATACCCTGAAAATGCTGGAAGGTGAAAGCAATAATCCTTAGGGACAGTTACTTTCTGGTCAATCTTTTTTTCCTTGTTATTATCCTGGCCGTTTTTGGCTATTCTCTATTCTTCGGGACATCCGGACGTGAGCATCCGTTGCCTTCAGGTTCAGCAATTTTTACCGGAGAGCCCTCTGTGAGCACCGGTTTATCACGCAGCTTTTCAGCCCTGATGCATTTTGATATGGAAAGGGCACGGTTCTATAACCGGCATGGAACCCGGATATTTCTTTTTTTTCTGATACAACTGGCGATGAGAACGGGCGCCCTGGTTTTTTGTGTGCATGCCGAAGCAGGTGAAAAGCAATATATGGTCCGCATGGATATCCTGCTTTCGGCCTTGCTTTTCGTAATCTCATTCTGGCCCTTTCTCACAGCATTTGTCAAGATGATCACGGGTCGTTCCTGAAACTCAATTTTCCGCAACTGGTTGATAACTTTCCGCATTTTCAGTGCTCCGATTTAAAAAGATGTGTTTAATTGCAGTACCTGGTAGGATAACTCATTTTGATTCATTAAAATGAATCATAAAAAGTGGTTATATCTGAAAGGAGACGAGTGTAAACCCGAAAATAAAAAATCACAACTATGGAAATCAAAGGATCAGCTGTGAAGTCAATCGCCGACTATTTGAAGAAACACCACCCCGAGAAATACAACACCTGGTTGGAGAGCCTTCCCGAAAAGTCGAGGAAGATCTTTCAGGAACCCGTGTTGCCATCGAACTGGTACTCCTTGCAGGATGCCGCGCTGATACCCACTGAATCGCTCGGGCAGCTGATATTCAGTGATGCAGTTAAAGGAGCCTGGCAATGCGGACGTTTCAGTGCAGAAACCGCCCTGACCGGGGTTTATAAGTTCTTTGTAAAAGCGGCATCTCCGCATTTCATCATCGACCGGGCAGGAAGGATTTTCACCACGTATTACCAGCCCAGCAACATGGAAGTGGCTGAAAAGGGTGACAATTATGTAGTTTTGCGCATCACCCGGTTCGAGGAGCCCAGTAAGCTGGTTGAGGGTCGTATAGGAGGCTGGATTGAAAGGGCCATGGAAATTCACGGTGTAAGCTTTGTAACGGTTGACATCACCAAATCTTTAACCAAGGGCGATGCCGCAACGGAGATTATGGTGAAATGGGGGTATGAGAAGAACTAGATAAAAGAACCAAGAAGCAAGAGCCAAGATACAAGAGCCATTAGCCGTTGGCCGTTAGCCTTTAGCCAAAAGCAAATGGCTAACTAGCAGCTAACAGCCAATGGCCAACGGCTAACAGCTAACGGCCAAAAGCCATAAAAAAAGGATTATTCTGAAAAAAATATTTGTTGAGAAAAAAATAATTTTTAACTTTGCAATCCGATTTCTGAATTGATGTATCTGGTCCGTTCGTCTAGGGGTTAGGACGTCAGGTTTTCATCCTGGTAACAGGGGTTCGATTCCCCTACGGACTACAAGTTTTAAATGCCCGCTTTTTGCGGGCTTTTTTATTTTTATACCGTAGGGGAATCGAACCCCTGGCCGACGCACGGCTCACACACGACCTGGCCCCTTCGCTAAAAAGGTCCCCCGGACCTTTTCTTAACGCTCGGTCCTCCTACGGACTACAGATTTTTAAGCCCGCTTTTTGCGGGCTTTTATATTTTTATACCGTAGGGGAAT
>JAWOJJ010000038.1:0-29360 GCA_046481675.1 Bacteroidales bacterium
GTTTCCGTGAGGTTATGTGCCCGGGCAATAATTCGGTTGTTCCACACAATAACTGCTCCCACTGGTACTTCATCCTGCTCAAATGCTTTTTGGGCTTCCCTGAGCGCCTCGTTCATGAAATACGCATCGCTATACAGTTCCATAGACAAATATTGTAATTTAATTCCTATTTTCGCAACAATAATAACGGATAATTGCTATGTACAGAACACACACCTGCGGCGAGTTGCGGTTAAGCGACCAGGGAAAACAAGTGACATTAAGCGGCTGGATTCAGCGCTCACGCGATCTGGGCGGAATGACGTTCATTGACCTGCGCGACCGTTATGGCATTACCCAACTTGTGTTTAACATGGACACCAACGCAGAATTGTGCAACGAGGCCCGCAAACTCGGCAGGGAATATGTACTGATGGCTGAAGGTGTGGTAAACGAACGAAGCAATAAAAATCCCAAAATGCCCACCGGGGATATTGAAATACAGGTTTCAAAAGTTACCGTACTCAATGCATCCGATACGCCTCCGTTTACCATCGAAGATGAATCGGACGGTGGCGATGAATTGCGGATGAAATTCCGTTACCTCGATTTGCGCCGGAATCCGGTTAAGAACAACCTGCTGCTGCGGCACAGGATGGCTTTTGAATCGCGCAATTACCTGAACAACGAGCAATTTGTTGAGGTGGAAACGCCGGTGCTGATCAAAAGCACTCCCGAAGGAGCCCGCGACTTTGTGGTGCCATCCCGGGTAAATCCCGGACAGTTTTATGCCCTTCCGCAATCGCCGCAAACCTTCAAGCAATTGCTGATGGTGGCGGGGTACGACAGGTACATGCAAATTGTGAAATGTTTCAGGGATGAGGACCTGCGTGCCGACCGGCAGCCGGAGTTCACACAAATCGACTGTGAAATGTCGTTTGTGCAGCAGGAAGATATCCTGAACATGTTTGAAGGCCTGATTAAACACCTCTTTAAAGAAGTCAAAGGAATTACATTTGACCAGGCATTTCCCAGGATGACTTTTGCCCAGGCCATGGAGAAATACGGCAACGATAAGCCGGATATCCGCTTTGGAATGGAATTCATTGAAATTACCGGCAAGTTAAAAGGAAAGGGATTCCAGGTGTTTGATTCAGCAGCTTATGTTGGCTGCATCGTGGCCAAAGGATGCGCCGAATATACCCGCAAGCAAATTGACGAGCTCACGGAATTTGTTAAGAAACCACAGGTTGGAGCAAAAGGACTTGTTTACATACGCTATGGGTCCGATAATGCGCTGAAGTCGTCAGTGGATAAGTTTTACAGTCCGGAAGACCTGAAAGAAACCGCAGCAGCGGCAGGGGCAGTTGCAGGAGATCTGATTTTAATTTTGGCCGGGGAGAAATATCCTACATTGAAAGCCATGAGCGAATTGCGCCTGGAAATGGGGAACCGGCTTGGGTTGCGGGATAAAAATGTATTTAAACCCTTATGGGTAATAGATTTTCCGCTGCTGGAATGGGATGAAGAAACCAGGAGGTTTTATGCCATGCACCACCCGTTTACTGCACCCAAACCCGAGGATGTGCAGTATCTGGAAACAGAGCCGGCGAAAGTAAGGGCCAATGCCTATGATTGCGTCATCAACGGTGTGGAAGTTGGCGGAGGTTCCATACGTATTCACCAGGCCGGTTTGCAGAAAAGAATGTTTACCGCACTCGGTTTTACCGATGAGGAAGCAGAACGCCAGTTTGGGTTTCTGATGAGTGCGTTTAAATTCGGCGCTCCTCCGCATGGCGGCATTGCCTTTGGCTTCGACAGGCTGGTATCGCTGTTTGCCGGTGAAGATTCCATACGCGACGTGATCGCCTTCCCGAAAAACAATGCGGCCCGGGATGTCATGGCTGACTGCCCGGGTGAAATTGCGGAAGAGCAGCTGAAAGAACTGTCGATCAGAATTAAGATATAAACAGAATTTTCAGTTAACATTATGTAAAATCCGGTTAATAACTTTGTTATTTGCGGTACATGTTGTTTAGTTGAAATATATATATATTTACTTAATATCCTAAGTTGTTTTGAGTTGGTTATTGCGACCTAATTTCACATCTACTTTTGAATACACCAAAACCAATCTGATATCATGAAAAATTCAATTAGTATTTTGTTTGCAGCTATATTGTTTATATGCTTGTTCGTTAGTTGTAAAAAGGATGATGATCAATCAAATTATCTGCGCTGTGATAAAGATCGTTCAGATTTAGTGAATGGAAGTTTGATCAAGCTTGGCCTTGAGCCCAACATTGAGGGCTGTTTGTATTATTTGCATTTGTGCTCATCCGGAGTAACGGTTGACAACTATGGTTATTTTTCAGGTTCAGGATCAGTATTCGGAGCATATTTTGTTTCTCCTTCCCTGATTGGTGTTGAGACCGGTAACTATAATCTTGATGAGACCAATCCTAAAGCTTTTTTTACTTATAATAATGCCACAGCTATAATGGATTGGAGTTCGGGTGCTATGATTCAAGCTTCATTTTTGACCTCAGGGGTTATACGGGTGAAAAAAATCAAAAGTAATGTATATGAATTTGTTATTGAGGGTGAGAACTCATTTGGAGAGAAGGTGTCCGGCTATTTTAAAGGCGAGTTATTGTATCTTCCTGTAGCACCTATTGCAAAATAGCATACCAGTTACAAGTAAGTTGTTTTAGATTCTTGCATTGCTTCTTTATTGTTTGTAAGATATAACCATGATGACGACAAATCAGGTTTTATGACAGTTGATCAATAGCAGGTTTCTGTTTTATTTGTTCGGAATCGCACACCGTTTGTATCAAAACAATACAGGATAAGGAAGTCCTAAATAGACTGTAAATATCAGAAAAACAAATATATGAACAATTTGGCATGATTCCTGTTTACCTGTTTGTACATTGAACAAACATAAAAACCAGCAATCATGAAAACCACAGTAAACAACAACCGGAATACCAGCATCCTGATGACAGCCGCTATAGCTGTGATTGCAGCAACAGGCACATTAAACGCAGGTACGAGTGAAGAAGCCAGGACCGCCGAAAGAATTGAAAAGCTGACCGGAGCACTGGAGCAAGCGCTGAAATATGAGGCACCTGATAATACCGAAACAGCTCCTTCAAGGTATGCTACCCTGAATGTTACTGCCGATGAAGTGCAGGCAGCACTTGAAAACATTGATTCATTAACTGCAGCAACCGAAGAAAGCTTAAGATATCAGGCACCGCAGGTAAGTGAGGATATCGTCAATTACGAAGTTGATGCCGCATGGGAACGACTCGAGGATCTGAACCTTGCTATAGAAGAAGAAGTTCGTTACCAGGCTCCTGAAATGGCAGAAGAGAATTACGATAATGAAGCAGTAGCTGCGCTGGATGCAGCAAACAGCAACCTGGCCGCAAAATAATCAATCAAGTCGCAAAACGGCCAGGAACGCAGATTGAGGAACTTCAACATTACCAATCTGGCGCATCCGCTTCTTTCCCTTCTTCTGTTTTTCAAGCAGTTTTCTTTTCCTGGAAATATCTCCGCCATAACACTTTGCAGTAACATCTTTCCGAACTGCTTTAACGGTTTCCCTTGCAATGATCTTTGACCCGATAGCCGCCTGAATGGCAATATCAAATTGTTGTCTTGGGATCAGCTCCCTGAGTTTCTCGCAAATACGCCTGCCGAAGGCATAGGCGTTATCACGGTGTATCAGCGACGACAAGGCATCCACCAGGTCCCCGTTCAGCAGTATGTCAAGCCGCACCAGGTTAGCCTGCTTATAACCGATGTAATGATAGTCGAATGAGGCATATCCTTTGGAAATGCTTTTCAGCTTGTCGTAAAAGTCGAATACAATTTCAGCCAGCGGCATTTCAAAAACCAGTTCAATCCTGTTGGTAGTCAGGTATACCTGGCTTTTCAGTGTGCCCCGCTTATCGATACAGAGTTTCATGATCGGGCCCACAAAGTCGGACTGGCAAATGATTTCAGCTTCAATATAAGGTTCTTCAATAAAGTCGATGTAGGTAGGGTCGGGTAATCCCGAAGGATTGTGTACGTCCATCACCTCTCCCTTGTTGGTGCTAACCCGGTACGATACGTTGGGCACCGTATTGATCACGTCCATATTAAATTCGCGGTCGAGCCGTTCCTGAACTATCTCCATGTGCAACAATCCCAGGAATCCACAGCGAAAACCAAAACCCAGTGCGGCTGACGATTCGGGAATGAAGGACAGCGAAGCATCGTTTAGTTGAAGCTTTTCCAGTGAAGCACGCAATTCCTCATAATCATCCGCATCAATCGGGTAAATACCTGCAAAGAGCATGGGCTTTACCTCCACAAAACCTCCGATAGCAATATCACAAGGCCTGTCGTAATGCGTTATGGTATCACCCACCTTTACATCACGGGCCGATTTGATGCCCGAAATGATATAACCCACATTACCGGCACCCAATTCCTTTTTAGCCTCAAATTTCAGTTTCAGCACACCGATCTCATCAGCATGGTAATCCATGCCGAGATTCACGAATCTTACATGATCACCTTTTCTGATGGTGCCGTTTAAAATTTTAAAATAGGCATAAATTCCGCGGAACGAATTGAATACCGAATCGAAGATCAACGCCTGAAGCGGTGCATCAGGGTCTCCCTTGGGGGGGCTTATTTTATTGATAATTCTTTCCAGGATCACCTCAACACCGGCACCTGTTTTCGCACTTACTTCAATGATTTCTTCCCGTTCGCACCCGATCAGGTCGACGATCTGGTCCTTCACCTCCTCGGGCATAGCGCTGGGCATATCCATTTTATTCAGCACCGGTATGATTTCCAGTCCGTGATCAACGGCCTGGTACAAATTGGAAATGGTTTGGGCCTGAATTCCCTGCGTGGCATCAACAACGAGTAAGGCGCCCTCGCATGCGGCTATGGCCCTGGAAACTTCATAGGAAAAATCCACATGACCGGGTGTGTCAATCAGGTTAAGAATGTAATTGGAGCCTTCGAACTCATATTCCATTTGAATGGCATGACTTTTTATGGTAATGCCCCTTTCCCTTTCAAGATCCATATTATCCAGCACCTGATCCTGGAAATCCCTATCGGCAAGTGTGTGGGTAATTTGTATCAGCCGGTCGGCCAATGTGCTTTTCCCATGATCAATGTGTGCAATGATGCAAAAATTACGGATCCTGTCCATCAATGTTTTTTTAGAGGACACAAAGATATTTATTTGAGGATAATATATAATATGTCATCCTAACTGATTCGGCTATTTTTTAGTATTTTCGGGATGGTAATGAGAATAATGAAATATGAAAGGTTTTCCACTTGAAATCATTCCCTGCAATTTTGAAAACAGGGTGCATTGCGAGGCCCTGGTCATGCTGATGAATGAGTACATCACCGACAAAATGGGTGGCGGACAGCCCTATACTGAAGAGCAGAAGCTCAAGCTGGTGGAGGGTTTGAAAAACCATCCTTGCTGCCTGGTTTACCTGGCATCAAGCGGTGATGAATTTGTCGGCCTTGTCAACAGCTTTGTCAACTTTGCCACTTTTACAGTAAAGCCTTTTATCAATGTTCACGATGTAATTGTTACCGATAAGTGGCGAAATAACGGGGTGGGGAGGAGCATGTTGTTGCATGTGATTGAAAAGGCAAAAGAACTGGGATGTTCCAAGGTAACCCTGGAGGTGCGTGCCGACAATGAGAATGCCCGGTATTTATATGACAGCCTGGGATTCAAGGATGCCGAACCCAGGCAGTATTACTGGGCCAAGTATTTATAAAAATTAATTAAACCATATGATTTACTTCACCGACCAGGAGATTGATCAATTGCTGACAGAAGACGTGCAGTATTTTGATCTGACCACCTCAATGCTGCGGCTTGAAAACAAGCCGGCCAAAATTTATTTTACAACACGTGAATCCACAGTGATCTGCGGTTCCGAGGAGGTAATGAAGGTTTTCCAGCGCACCAATATTCAAACCACACTTTTTACACCCAGTGGTGAGCACCTTGATAAAGATGTGAAATTTCTTGAAGGAGAAGGCCTGTCGGGAACGCTCTTTGCCATTTCACGAACTGTGGAAAACATGCTGCGCTATGCTTCGGGCATAGCCACCCGGACAAGGATGCTGGTTGAGAAGGCGCATGAGGTCAATAAAGGCATTGTGGTGAGTACTACCCGCAAAACCATACCGGGTACCCGA
Source organism: Bacteroidales bacterium (assembly GCA_046481675.1). Taxonomy (GTDB): domain Bacteria; phylum Bacteroidota; class Bacteroidia; order Bacteroidales; family UBA10428; genus UBA5072. The sequence continues at coordinate 6,232 of JAWOJJ010000038.1, forward strand.
AAGCTTGCTGTTAAGGCAGTTCAGGCCGGAGGAGCAAGCATTCACCGATTGGGGCTTTCCGAATCCATTTTGGTGTTCAGGGACCACTGCAGTTTTCTGGGTGGCATGGATAATCTGGGGAAGCGACTTAAAGAAAGGAAATCACTCGCAGGGGGTAAACCGATCGCAATTGAAGCGGAAAACTATGAAGACGCGCTTAAAATTGCACAGGCTGGTGCTGATATTATACAGCTTGACAAATTTGCACCCGGAGATATCCGGAGGTTCAGAAAGGAAGTTGTTAACATAAATCCTGCTGTCAAAATTGCAGCTGCGGGTAATATTACGTTGAAGAACATTCAGGACTTTGCTGCTTCAGGGGCCGATATGGTGGTTACCTCATGGCCGTATTATGGTGAACCGGCTGATATGCATGTTTGTATTCAGCCCATTTATGAACAATTCTGATTACTCGTGTTTCAGTGCAGTACCCGGATCAATCCGGGTTGCAAGGAAGGCATGGTAGTAGGCCGTGGCAAGAGAAATAATCAGTACAATTGCCATGGCAGCAAGAAAATACAGCACATTCAGGTTGATGTGATAGGCATAGTCGTTAAACCAGGCAGTAGCCAGGAAACAGGCTCCGATCCAGGCCAAGACTGATGAGATTGTTACCATGGCAGCAACCTGTTGTGCCCTGTGCAGTAAAAGGGAGCTGTTACTGACACCCATGGCTTTTTGGATGCCTATTTCGCGTTGTCTCCTGCTGTATAAGAATGAAAACAGTGCAAACAGTCCCAGCCCCGCCAGAAGAATGGCAACCAGTGACAGCAACAAAAAGATCTTTTTTGTTTGATTGACTGCTTCATACTTATTACGCCGGTCCTGGTCGAGATTATAGTAAACAAAAGGGTAGGCCGAGGTGAAGCTGTCCCACACCCGGTTCAGAAAAAGAATAGTTGAATCCTGCCGGTCTGGAGTCAGCCTGACGGAAAGGTATCCTTCCATATTACCCGGCATCAAAACCATCACCAGGGGTCTGATCGGATTTTCCAGTGTTTCAAAATGGAAATCGCTGACCACTCCGATGATTTTAAATTTACCGTCTTTATGATGATAGGGGGAAAGCTGCTTCAGGTACTTGCCAACAGGGTCTTTAATTCCAAGCATACTGGCAAACGTTTCATTGATTACGCATGCAGAAGAATCTTCGGGGGTCTGCCGCATAAAAAACCGGCCTGAAAACATTTTTGTTTCGTAAGTGGAATCAAAGCCATAGCTTACAAATAGGTTGTTAGCCGAGTAGTTTTTTTCCGCGGAACTACCCTCAAGTACATACGGAAGCCTGGCAAAGTTACCCCCCATGGCGCTGTTGGTGTTGGTCACAGCCAAAACTCCCGGATGGGTGAGAATCTGCCTTTTGTATTCCTCAAGGTTCTTGCCGAGTCCGTCGGGTCGCCTGATAACCACTATATCTTTGGTGTTGTATCCTCTTTCTTTATGAATGAGAAAGCGTAACTGGCCCGAAATGATCAGCGTCATGGAAATGGTTCCCACAGCCACAAATAATTGGAAATAGGTAAGCAATGATCTCAAATGGCCTTTATCATTTTCCTTGTAGAAACGTTTGTGCAAAAATGCCAACGGGTTGAACGAAGATAAAACCAGGGCAGGGTAAAGTCCGGAAATAAGCCCGATGACGAGGATCAATGCTGCCACTAAGGATAACCCGGCAGGGTTCAGTAACTGGCGCAGGCTCAGGTGAAGTCCGATATACCTGTTGAACGGGGGCAATGACAGTTCGGTTAAAAGAAGTGCCAGGGCCATAGCTAAGAAAGCCAGCAGCGATGATTCAAGCAGGAATTGATTAACCAGCCCGGATCGTCCGGAACCAACTATTTTTCGGATACCTACCTCCTTTGCTCTCAAAATAGACCGGGCTGTGACCAAACTGATGAAGTTCATGCAGGCAAGCACAAGAATGGAAATGGCAAGTACCGTGAAAAGATAGATATTCAGAATTTTTCCGGCAGGTTCCAATTCAGAAGTATAATCCGATCTGAGGTGAATATCCCTGAGTGGCTGGGGTATATAATTGTATTTTGCTTGTTCCTTCGGAAGTTGTTGCCGGTTTATGTTGAGAAAGTTTTCATAATCGGGCATCACGTATTTCAATACAATCCCGTCAAGACCTGCTTTCAATTCCCCGGAGGTCATGCCTGGTTTGACCAGCACATAGGTATACAAAAAATGTGACACCCACCGGCTGTCCTCAAGCATTTTCTCAAATGTTGACAATGCACCAACCATGTCGAAATGTATGTGGGAGTTTTCGGGTATGTCGTGCATGATGCCGGTAACTTCATAATAAGTTGAGTCATTTTCAATGCGAAGCATCTTACCCACAGGATCTTCAGCACCGAAATACCGCAGGGCAGTGGCCTGGCTGATTACAATGCTGTTGGGCTTTTTAAGTACATCATCTGCATTGCCCCGGATAAGCGGAAAAGAAAATACGTGAAAAAAAGATGAATCGGCAAAAATGAGGCTGTCTTCATTAAAACGGATGTCTTTATAGCGGATCAGCCAGGCACCAAACCGGGCTATCCTTAAGGTTGTTTCAATTCCGGAGATTTCACTTGCTGCTGTTTTTGCCAAATGAGCAGGTGTAACGGCATGGTTGAATGTATTGTCAGCAATCCTGCCATTAACGGCAATGCGGTAAATTCTGTCTGCATTCCGGTGAAACCGGTCATAGTTGAATTCTTTATGGGCATATAAAAAAATGATGATGCTGAAAGCAAGGCCAATAGCCAAGCCTAAGATATTAATCAGCGTTTGGAACCGGTCCCTGAAAAATATCCTGAATGCTACCTTGATGAAATTGTTGAACATGCAAACAAAGATTTTGATGTATTCTGCCCGCAGACCTTATCCAACATTCATGCCATTTGAGATAATGCCCTATAAGATATTTATTTAGGATTAAAAACAAGTAATTTCAGATTGCTTCACACTGTACGTTTTTGATACAGGCAGTGTACGAAAACGTACATATTGCAGCAAATGGAGGCAGGTTGATCCGCCTTGCCGGGGTTAGTAATACCTGCCCAAAAGCCGGTGTTCAACTATTTTCTTTTTCAATTCGATTAAATTCACTGATCCCTGCACGGTATAAATCACCTTTCCACCTGGTTCTACCAACATGCTATAAGGAAGTGCCCCGTTCCATCCGGGATTAATGGCTTCAATCAATTCATATTTGTTATTGCTGTTGAACAGGTAATTTTTTATGGGGGCGTGTTTGGCCTGCAGAAATTCGAGAACCTGATCTGCATTTTCCGGTTTATCAGTTGAAAGGGAAATGAACTCAAAATTGCGGTTTCCGTACATGCGCTGCAGGTTAACGAGTTCGGGAAACTCAATCACACAAGGCCCGCACCAGGTTGCCCATACATTAATGAGCCTCAGTTTTTCGGAGTTGTTTTTTACCAGGTCAGCCACTCCGTTTTTCGAAATCTTTTCCACCATCACCGGTTTTTCAGCCCAGTTTTTATTTGCCTTGTCTGTCCATTCTGTTTTCCATGCCCATTTGATTGAACAGCCAAAAGCTTTGTTTTCTGGCGTGGTAACACTTTTTCTGTTCAGTGTTTCATCCACAGCGGCTCTCAAATCATCTGCGTTGGCTGTACCCGGTTTTTCGGAAGCATCGAGCCGGCCTGTATACACCAGTTCCCGTTTTTTATTGAAAACAAAGGCGTGCGGAGTGGCCGTCGGACCATATTGAATGGATACTGCTTCATTATCACCATCATACAGATAGGGAAAATTGAATTTCTTGTCCTTTGCCCTGATGATCATGCTTTCGTATGAGTCGTCGAGATCGGAGTAACTGCATTCTTCGAAAAGAAGTGAATAATCGCTGTTTGGCATAATGGCTGCCACGGCTACCCCTTTGTCCTTATATTCCTCGGTGAAACTGATTATCCGGTTTTCATAGGCTTGTGCGGTGGGACAGTGGTTGCAGGTGAAAATAATAACCAGAACTTCTGCTGCTTCAAAATCTTCAAGTTGGTAAAACCTGCCTGTTACACCGGGCAGGTTGAAATCGACTGCTTTTGAGCCGAGTTTCATTGTGTTGATTTCCTGATGGGGTACCCGCTGCGGATTTGGGGTGAATACGGTTTTTAAGGTATCACTTTCGGAGTTGTTCCCGCCTGGTTTCGTCCCGGCCTGTTTGCAGGATACCAGGGCGAAAAAAGCAATCATAAGCGTTATAATTGTAAGCCTTTCCGTCGCCTTTAAGGCAATATGGCGGGCACATGCAATGGAGTTTTTCATGATCAGGCTGATAAAGGTTTGTAATTGGCTTAAGGGGATTATTGCTTACTGTTTTTCCTGTTTCAAAAATATGGATTAATTATGGAATTAAAGTTAATTTTATGAAGCTTTTAACATTGTTGATCAGGCCATATAGCTAACTTTCAGTGTTCTTTTTTTCACAACATATATTCCAGGTATTAACAAACACTTTCAACTATGAATAATTTTAAAAAAGTGGCAATTGCAGCGCTGCTGATGCTGGCAGTAAGCATGGGAAGCAGTATGCAGGCCCAGGAAACCATTACCGATGAGCAGTTGCTCAGTCTGTATTCCGGACTGCGTGTAGCTGATGTATGCGATGGCATGGATATGGTTGGCCTGCGTGATGCGGGAACCATGGATGCGTGTATTGAACCGTTATGGCGTGATGTGGAAACATTCGGACATCGGTTCCAGGGCATTGCAGTGACTGCCCGGTATGTCCCCACCAATAAGGTGGTGAAGAATCCCATGGAAAAAACTGAATTCCAGAAATGGGAAGGGAACTGGTATAACGAGATTTCATCGGAACCATTTGTGCCCCTGCTTAAGAAAGGATCTGTGGTTGTGTTGGATGTGCAGGGTGACGGTGATGTCGGGTCTGTTGGTTCGTACAATGCGCTGTTATGGGTCAGCAAGGGTGCCCGGGGAATTGTGTCCAATGGGGGTATCAGGGATATTGATGAAGTGGTGAAAGAAAAAATTCCGGTTTACCTCGATTATATGGAAAGAGGCCGCGGCATCAGGCCGGGTCGCAATGAAATTGAATCGGTCAATAAACCGGTTACAGTAGGTGGTGTTCTGGTTCGCCCGGGTGATGTGATTGTGGCCGATGGTGACGGTGTTATTGTGGTACCGCGGGAATACGCCAAACAGGTTGCCGAATTTGCACTGGAGATTATGAATAAGGACAAGGGTGCAAGGAAAGACCTTTACCGGCAGCTCGATATGCCTATGGATAATAGTGTTCAATAGCATTTACCGGCAAATCGCAGCTTATAAAAATCTTCCAGGTGGTCATTGATGACCATGGTATCTCCGGGTTGCCATTTGCCGGCAAAATATTTCCCTTTTAACATATAGCAGCGGGTATTCGTGGGATTGGTGAGCAACACCCGGTTCCGTTTCTCGCCATATACAATCAAAGCTTTTTGTATGTATAGGGCATTATGTTCTTCCTCAACCAGGTAAGTTGCCTTGTGGATAGGGGTGCATGAAAAGGTTATCAGCAGGGTGATTTTGGCAATTTTGCGGTAGAGCATGGATTACATGGCGTTTATTTTTGTGCATAATTTATTTTCAGACAACTTACCTGATCAGGATGAATCCGTTAATTCAGATGCAGAATTAAATATATGCATTTTGTACAAGCGTACCAAAATAAAACAGAATCACTTTGGGTTATTGTGAATGAGGAAGATTTTAGCCAGTCACCCTGAGCGTGACGGCCATATGGGCCAGGGATTAAATTTTCAATTCAAGCACCAGGAGAAACAAAAAGAGTTATGAGACGGACTGGTTTTTTACCCTTAAGCTGTTATTGGTACTGGCAAATTGATTAATTTTATAGAAATCAACAGTTTATTTTTCTCAAATTAGTCCATCTTTATACATTGACCCGGATTACCATGAAAATTGGCATTATTACTGATATCCATGAAAATACTGAAATGCTCCGGAATGCCCTTAAAATGGCTGCTGCCAATAAATGTGATGAACTGGTTTGTCTTGGTGATATCGTGGGTTACGATCCGCGCTTTTATAATTACTATCACGGACGAAGTGCTAAAACATGTGTGAATCTGATACGCTCAACGTGTCGCTGGATTGTTCCCGGCAATCATGATCTTTACGCTGCAAGACGGGTTCCGGCTTATTCCAACGGATTTGTATACCCTGACAGGTGGTTTGAAATGAGTGGTGCGGAAAGAAAAAAAGTTGCTCAAAGAAAGGTTTGGTGTTATGAAAGTGATGCGCCTTCAGATCTGGGTGAGGATGAGGTGGCGTTTTTAAAATCATTGCCTGAATATATCATCACTACTACGCCGGAAATCAGTTGTCTCTTTTCACATTATATCTATCCTGATTTTACCGGATCAACCACCGGATATATCAAAAGAAACCATGAACTTAAAGGCCTCTGGAATTTTTTAGATCTTCATGGGGTAAAATATTCTTTTTCCGGCCATTCACATACCCGTTTTACCGGCTTTGCCTATCCGATGAGAAAGAATGGGGTAGTCACTTCTTTTTTTAAGGCAATCCATTCAATCCCTACAGATAGCATTAACCTGGGTAATGAAATGTTGATGCTTTTACTTCCTCCGCTTACTGGTGAAAAGGGGAAGACTGGGTTTTCCATATTTGATTCAACCAGCATGAAGCTGGATATCATTTCAACGTGCATTGTTTAAGACTGCAAAAAATGAAAAGATTTTCAGAGAAATCATCAGGGAAGATGTTTATCGCTAAAATCGATCTTCCGGCTTTGCTTGCATTTGCTTTTTTTGCCGGATTAATTTTCTTTTATCTGATCCCCGGATTTGAAAAGGCAATGATGGATCGAAAACGAAGTCTGATCCATGAAATTACATCGTCAGCTTACAGTATACTCGAATATTACCATTCGCTTGAGATGAAGGGGATCCTTGATGGTGAAGCGGCACAAGAGCAGGCCCGGTTGGCCGTTGGTTCAATCCGATACGGTGAAACGCTGAAAGATTATTTATGGATTACCGACAGGGTTCCGCGTATGATTGTTCACCCATACCGACCGGATTTGAATGGAAAGGATTTAACTGATTTTCGTGACTCAAAGGGTAAAACCATTTTTGTTGAATTTGTAAAGGCCGTATCTTCTCAAGAGGAAAGCTTCGTAGATTACATGTGGCAATGGAATGATGATTCAACAAGAATAGTTCCTAAATTGTCCTATGTGAAATTATTCGAGCCCTGGGGATGGATAATTGGCACAGGAATATATATCGAAGATGTACGTTCCGAAATACGCGGGATGGAATTCCGTGCCCTTATCATCTCAGGAATAATTGGCCTGGTTATTATAGTCCTGCTTGTTGCTGTTTCGAGGCAAAGTCATCAAATCGAAGAAAAAAGGAACAAGGCAGAAGAGGAATTAAAGAAATCGAGAGAGTTATACAAGACGTTGGCTGAGGCTGCATCGGAAGGTGTAATGATATGGTCGGCGAAGGGACTTCAGGCGAACAAAACCCTGCTTTCCTGGCTTGATTATACCGAATCGGAATTGCAGTCACTTACACTTCAGGGTGTTTTCAGTTCGGCGGAAATCACGGAACTTAAAGATTCCGATACACTCTATGAAGAATTGAATGCCAGACGGTATGTTGAGTGTGTTCTTGTAATGAAAAACGGGAATTTAATTAAATCCCACGCTGATTTTTCAAGAATTTTGCTGGGAGAGATGAAAGCTGTTTTATTGGTGATCCGACCGGTCAAAAGTGTTACTGTTCAATCTGGTTTTTCTCTCAGGACTCCGCTATTGGATGATATTGGCACCGGATTCTTTCGCACAACCTATGGTAAAAAAAGCAGGTTTCTTTATGCTTCGCGGTCGACTGTTGAAATGCTGGGATATGTTAGTTTTCAGGAATTGCTTCCCCTCACTATTGAATCATTCTTTGTCGATCCTTTCCAGTTGAACGCTTTCAGATCTTCACTTGCATCAAAGGAGCGTATTTATCCCAAAGCAATTCTTCTCCGGCGCAAAGAAGGTGATGAGTTTTGGGCTATGGTAAGTGTAATAGTCGCGGAGTTAGATGCACAGGAGATATGGTGTGAGGGAACTATTGAACCAATGGTCGCTGCTGCCTTTCAGCAAAATGTGCCTTTCGCGTATTTGGCATCCTTTAGCGCTTCCTACATTATGGAAGTTCCGGTTTCTGCTATTATGCGGTCACCGGTTGAATGTCCGGAAAACTTTTCGGTTATGCGGGTTGTATCGGTAATGAAAGAAAATGATATACATTGTGTTGTCGTTACAAACAAGGATGCTGAACCCGTGGGAGTTATAGATACATCAACAATTGGTTTCAGGTTAACGGAAGGAGGCTCACCGGATGCGGAGATCTTCCGATGGATGAGTTCACCCCCTGATTTCATTCATCACCAGGCAAGCGTAATGGAAGCTTTCGCTATGATTCAGAACAGCCTCAGGAAATGTTTGCTGGTAAACTCCGATGAAAATTCATTGGTAGGAATTGTTACTTACGATGAATTGTCAAAGGCTTTTTTTAATGCACCCGGGTTAATCAATTCGGAAATAGGGAAAGCAAATACGGCTAAAGCACTTCATCGGGCTTTTATCGATAGCCACAAACTAGCCACGTCAATGCTCCTGGGTCATGCAGATTCCTATGCCGTTTCACTCTTCCTTTCTGCCATTGCAGATGCGATTTGCCAAAGGGTAATAACCCTCTGTATAGAAAAGTCGGGGGATCCCCCATGCCGGTTTGCATTTATACAGACAGGAAGTGCCGGACGAAGGGAACAGACCTTGTCCACCGATCAGGATAATGCCATTGTATTTGAAAACTGCACAGGGGAGCAGTTGGTTAAAGCCGAATCCTACTTTCCAGCCTTGGGCAAAAGTGTGAATGACATGCTATCAGCTACCGGATTCCAACTCTGCAAAGGGAATAATATGGCCGGCAATCCAATGTGGTGCCAGCCGGTTGATACATGGAAAAAATATTTTTCAGACTGGATTAAAAACCCGGGTCCGTCTGAACTTCTTGAAGTCAGTATATTTTTTGATTTCAGGTTCTGTTATGGTGACAACGAACTATCAGAAGAACTTCGGGAGTATGTGCAAACCGATCTGAAAACCAATGATATATTCTTTCATCATATGGCTATTGCCTGGAAGTCGTTCAATCCCTCGGTGAGTTTGCTTTCAGGTGAAACTCTGGATATCAAGAAACTCCTTATGCCCATAACCGGTATTGTTCGGCTGTACGCACTCAAATATGGCATAAACGGATTTTCAACCGTAGAACGTATCCTTGAATTGCATGCCGGAAAACATTTGGATTACCATCTTCTCCGCAAAACAATAAGGGTATGGAAGGATCTTACCGCTATGCGTCTTTCGCATCAGGCGTCCTGCATACATAGGGGCATTGAGCCAAACAATATTCTTGATCTTCATGTAGTTCATGCCGACATGGTGAGCTATGCCCGGCAGGCTATTGTCACCATCAACGACCTTATGCTGAAAACCGGCACTGATTTTTATGCCGATACCATTTAGAACAATGAATAGCACTTTAATTGCTATTCCCTGTCCTTATCAGGAGGGAACAGCGACTCGATCAGGGTTGGTTTGACAGGTTCTCCACCTAACAGGACATTCATATTGCTTTTTGCCTGCCGGTTATCTTTCCATAGCGCAAGTGCCTCCTGATAGCAGATCAGGGATGAATCCGGTAACATCATGTGACGGTAAATTGTTCCTTTGTTTGTGAGACTTACCGACAAGCGACGTGGTGTTTCAACCTGGGCTGTAACCATATTTTTAACCCTTCTGGAAAAGACCTTGTTAAAATTTGATCCGGCGAAAGCGGGATGGTCTTTATTCATTTGTGACCTTAGTCTTTCAGCTATAGCATCAGGGGGCAGGTTGTCCCATTCTTCAATCCATCTGCGATACGTAGAAATACTGCTGTCACAGTAACGCATTGAAAGGTCAAGCAACATGCTTTTTTCGGATTCATGAACAGAACTGTCATATATTGCCATTATGAGCAGGGCACTGCACTTGTTATTATGAATTAACCCTGTTTCAAAAGATGCTGCATAGTCCGGGAATGACCTGAAAATGGCATTTGCAGAGTCAAGCAAAGAAAAGTTGGCATAACTTGTTATTCTTCCGGAAACCTTTTCATATTGCAACAGAAGCTCCCTGGCTTTTTTGATGCGCGGATCTTCTGATTGATTGATATCGCGGTAATAGAAGAATGCAAATGCCAATGCCAGCATGGAAACGGAGAAAGTGATCGCCAGGATCACTTTCGTACCTTTCGTTATGATGAAAATTTCTTTAAACCGCATCAATTGTGTACATGCTCAGCAAGAAACTTTTTGATCTCAACCGGGGTGGGGGCCGAAAACCTGGAGACAATAATGTTAACAAGGATAGCCAGGGGTGCGCCGATCCAGGCAAAATACCAAACATTCAGCCAATAAGCAATAAAAGTCTGTCCGGGGAGGCTGCCTCCGGATAATCCGACAATAAAATAGGTGATGGATATGATTGTAACAAGTATCCCGGTAAATAAACCGGCTTTAGCTCCCGTGCGGTTGGAGCCGCTCCACCATATTCCCAACAGAAATAGCGGAAAAATTGTACAGGCAGCCATGGAGAAAGCAACAGAAACCAGTTGCGCGATGAGCCCTAATTTCATAATGGCCACAATAGTAACTGCCAGAGCCATTATAATAGTGCCAATACGGGCTACTTTTAATTGTGATTTAGGGGTGGAATCCGGATTAATTACCCTCACATAAAGATCATGAGAGAATGCGGACGCTCCCGCTACAAGCAGTCCCGACACTGTTGAGAAAGCTGCTGAAACGGCACCTGCGGCAAGAAGCCCTACAACCAGCGAGTTTACACCTCCCAGTTGAGCCGTATATACAACTATCGCATCTTTTGCCAAAACACCCACTTCAGGATTTGATGAAAGAAGTTTACCGAATGTTGAGTAGGCTGGTGCTGTCCAGTATACAAGACTAATGAAGAACAGTCCCCAAACTACGGACCACCTGGCATCGCTAACTTTGGGCACCACATAAAACCGTTGAATCACATGAGGTAATCCTGCAGTTCCAACCATCAATGAAAAACAAATAGCCATCCACTGAAAAAACGTTGTACCGGTTGATGGATCCCAGGGCATGGCAAACTCGGGACTGGGCACTATTGAAAAGTCGTGACCATAGGCATTGAGCAGGGCAGCACCATCGACAAGATTTGGGGCAGGTATACCGCGTACAATATCCGCTACTGCCTCACCATATCCTATCTGAGGGATCAACCAGAAATAATCAAATTTAAAGGCCATGATGAATGTAGGGATCATAAAAGAAATCACAATGATCACGTATTGGATCTGCATGTTTTTTGTGGCACCGATCATCCCGGAAATCAAAGTGTATAATAAAACAACCGAGGAACCGATGATGACGGCCCATGTATAGTCCATTCCAAGTATCCATTTAAACATCAGGCCAATTCCGCCAAACTGACCAACACAATAGGCAAAGGAGATCAAAATGGTAAAAATAGCACTAACAATCCTCAGGTCACGTGAATAATAGCGATCCCCGATAAAATCAGGCGCAGTATATTTACCATATTTCCGGATTTGCGCGGCCATCAGGATCAGAAGCAACACATAGCCGCCTGTCCATCCAACGACATAAGCTAATCCGTTATAACCGAATCCATACATCATTCCGGCCATACCCAGCACAGAAGCAGCACTCATCCAATTAGAGGCTATGGCCATTCCGGAACCTACCTTGGAAATCTTTCTCCCGGCAGCATAATAATCAGCCGGATCTTTGGCACGGAAGAAAATACCAACCAGTACAAAAGTCACCAATATGGCAATAAGGATTATCGCAGGGCCGGTTTTAAAACTTCCTTCGAGCTGTGTGAGACTCTCTGCCCTTAGCGAAAGCACTCCGATAAAAGAAAAAATTACTGAACTATATATTCTTTTCATAATGACTTCATTTTTAGGATTCGACAACACCTTGTTTATTTAACCGCCATTCTATCAATAAATTATATGCAATGCAGAGCATTATAAAAAGAATTAGCAGAAACACAGCGGTATAAAAATAGTGGAAAGGAAAACCCAAAAAAATGGTGTCTGTAAGTACAGATTGATTGTGGGTAAGGTACAATTTCATGATCTCCGGTAACCGGGTATAGGTGATGTCATCGAATGATGCAGGATAGTTGTTATTCAGGCTGCCAATAAATATGGTTGCCTCGAGACTTCCCTTGCTGAAACCCGAATAAGGTTCGCAGAGGGCAATCATGTTCTTTTTCTTTTCTACAATGGATGTTTTTACATCGAGATACTCCTGATCCTTAATTGTAACGAGTTTTGCTTCTAAGGATTCCAACTCAACAATGCCTTCGGTTACCAAACCGTGTATAGTGTCCGGTAAGTTTTTATAAGTAACACAGCTTATTGCATTGGAGATAACCTGTTGATCTTCGGGCTTTAAGGCATTTTTACCCTTTACAAGGACCAGAGCGTTAAGAAAAGTTTTGTAATCCACGGTGGTTAAATTACCGCTTTGTATGGCAGGCCAGGTAGATTCAAATAGGGTAAGCGCTTTTTCAGGAGTTGGTTTTTCCAATATTCTCAGCAGAAGTTGGAAGCCGAAAACGGCTACAGCCCAAATCAACAACATCGAAAGAATAACATTTCTGTTTTTCTTTCCGTGAAGATTGCGGGGGCTGAATAAACTAAAGTTGTAAGAATCAGGTGTTGCCATAAATTTATATCTGGTTATTATTGGTTTTGGTTAATCTAATATAAGGATTTTGTGATTAGAAGATGCGCAATCCATTGTTATATTAATCAGTATTTCTCCAGAAAACATTCCGGGTTTTTCAGGTCTTTTGATTGTCTGTATGATTTTATATCAATCAGGCATTCCTCGTTTTCATCTGTTCTGAGCGATACAACCCGGTTATGCGGTAGGTAGGAAGCAGATTGCGGGGGATTGTATTTTTTACTGGCAGAAAATAGTTATTTCCGGTTCTCAGATGGCTCAGCCTTAGCGGGGGAATCCCTATCCGGATTCCATTTGACCACTGGTTTTAACGGGCTTCTCCTTCCTGATTGCCTCCACTGCCTTTAACATCATCATTGCGGATACCACGACTTGCTTTTTTCACCTGGAGATTCATTTTTCCGAAATTGAACGTCAGGTTAAAGCGCAGGTTCCGGGCATAGTAGTTGGATTTGGAATTTGTGAGAAATGTGATGTCCCCGTTTTCAGAGGAATAGGACTTCTTACGCCAGAAAGGGTCAGAGGCAGACAGACTCAGCATCATCTTTCGTTTGAACAGGTATTGCGACAGGCCAAAACTTGTATAGTAATTGCTCGATGATTTGCCCTGCAGCATGATGGACGATGAATATATTCCGGCGTTCATACTTAACGTGGCATCTTTCCAAAGCGGTCCCCTGGCTCCCATATAGGCCCTGTAATTCATTCCTTCATTGGTAATGGCATAACCGGTATTGGCTGCAAGCTTACTGTAACCGGCATTGCCGCTCACGTAAAAAGTGAATTTTGGACTGGGTCTGTAGTTGGCATATAGGTTCAACATAAATCTTGAGTCCTTGCCAATGTTTTCGTAAGTGCTTACCATGGCACCGTTGGGTTGAACAGTTGAAATGCGTTCGATGGAATTGTTCACAAAAGATCCGGACAAACTGGCCGAAACATTCAGTTTGGGTTGAAAATGGGTATACCCCAGTTCAAAAGAATGGGAAACCTCCGATTCCAGCGAAGGATTTCCATAGCTGATATGCATTGAATCCATATTGTTTACATAGGGATTCAAATACCAGATTCCTGGCCGCGAAAGCCGTTGTGTGTATGAAGTCCTGATGGTGTGTCCCTCTTTGGGCATGTAAGAAAGGGTGATATAGGGAACCAGGTTGAAGAGCCTGTTGGTGAATTCTGTGGAAATGCCTCCGGTTTCCGAAACGCCGTCATTCCAGGTCCTTTCCAGCCGGAAACCTGTTTTGGCGCTTATTTTCTTAAACTTAAGCACGTAACCCGCATAAATACCCAAAATATACTGATTGTAGTCAAGATTGTTGTCGGTCTCCAGTTTGACCTCTTCCCGGAAGGTTTCTGAAGTACTTTTATTTTGCCGCAGTATTAATTTCATTCCTACTTCAAACTGGTGCACCTTGGTAAGCGGATCGAAATAGTCTGCCTGTATCGTATGTTCCCGGCCCGTTGCTTCATTTTCTGACCGCTGGTGATACGAGGCATAGTTCACAAGCCCGTTCACATTTGTAGCGTTTTTGGATACACTTGGATTGTTATCGAGCAGGTAAGAAAAGGTAAGCGACTGGTCCGGCTTTTTAAAGGTCCGCTGATAATCAATATTGCCGGATAGTGTGCTGTACTCTTCTCCGTTATTGATCGCAGAGGTATACCTGCGGGTTATTTCATTTGTAGTATTCCGGTACAGCATTTCACTGGAACTGGTGTTTTTATATGATCCACCATACCCCCAAAACGACATGCTGATCAGGTTGAGCGTATCAATCTCGAAACTTGCTTCGCCTGAGAAACCTCTTGACGCACCGTTGTACTTGCTCAGGCCAAGGTTTTCAGAGAAATGATAATCTGTATTGTTAAAATATTCGCTGTTGCTGCTGTATTCCCTTTCAGGTTGTTTATACCGGCTTTCATAAAAACGTCCTGAAAAGCTGAATTTGTTGATCTTGGCTGCCAGGTAAACACTTCCGTTCATGCCTCCCCGTGTATCCATTCCTGCGCTGACACTGCCATTATAACCACTTAGCTTTTTCCGGGAAGTAATGATATTGATAATGCCGGCAACACCTTCAGCGTCGTATTTTGAAGAGGGATTCGTAATTACCTCAATATCTTTAATGGTATTGGCAGGCAAACTCTTGAGCACATCCTTAAAATTAGTTGACATCATGGATGAACTCTTGCCATCTACAAGGACTTTAAAATTCGACTGACCGTTTAGCGTGATGTTCTCCTCAGCATCTACCGTAATCAGCGGTACTTTCGACAGCATTTCCAATGAATTGTTGGTCTTCGACTCCGGGTCCGATTCTATACTGTACACGATTTTGTCGACCTCAATTTTCACCAGGGGCTTTTGAGCGGTTACAGTGACTTCCTTTATTTCGATGCCCTCTTCCAGTGCTATTGCACCCAACTCGGTCTTCAGGCTTTCAATAGTTACGGATGTGGTGAACTGCCTGAATCCAACAGCGGAAACGGTTAACGTATACGACTGAGGTTTTTTTACATTCAGGGTGAATTTGCCGGTGTTGTCACAGGCCAGCATGCCTTTTTCTCCGGTGCTGTCGTTACTAACCAGTGCTACTGTGGCATAAGGGATGCCATTACCGGAGTTTTTTTCAACAACCTGTCCGTTTACCTGGTAAACAACAGGTTTTTCCTGTGCCGTAAGGGTGTACGACAGCATTACCCACAGCAGTGCTGCGGAAACATATTTCATCATACAGGGTTATAACGTTTTAGTGCAAAAGCTGTTGCCAGAAAGCTTCTCATAAACCAACGAATGAAATTGCAATTTATTTTTTAATTGGTAATGATTTTCAGAATTTTATGCCGGATCAGGTTTTTAAACGCTTTTTCTTATACATGCGGAGTATTCCGGTCAAATACCAAATGGTATATTAAAATGATAATCAACAGGCTCTCCCGGGTAATAGATCCGCTCAAGGTATAAACCTGAAGGCGGTGCGGCAAGTTGTGACGGTCTTTCGGAATAGCGGTTGAGAAAACCGCTGATTTCCTTTTGGGTAAATTTACCTTTTCCGGCGTGTACAAGCACCCCGGTAACCCGGCGAACCATCATCCACAGGAAATGCGAACCGATAATGTGTATGGTAATCCTGTTGGCGGTTTCAGCAACTTCCAGATGGCTGATGTTCACCTTGGTCGATTTTTCTTCGGCAGTGGCTGCACCAAAGGAGGCAAAGTCGTGAAATCCTTTTAATACACCGGCAGCCATCTTCATTTTGTCAACCGACAATTCCTCTTTCACCCACCATGTATAGGGTTTTCCGAACGCAGAACGTCTTCGCGAAATCACATACACATAACTGCGTGCAACGGCGCTGTGCCGGGCATGAAAACGGTCGTCACACTTTTCCACACGCAGCAAATGTATGTCAAAAGGCAGCAGTTCATTTAACCTGCCAGCCATTGTTTCAGCATGCATCTGGGTAGGAACATCAAGATGGGCAACCTGTCCCAGTGCATGCACCCCGGCATCGGTGCGCCCCGATCCGTACAACTCAATTTTACGGGTATTGAATAGTTGTTCGGAGGCTTTGATGAGCTCTCCCTGAATGGTTTTTACACCGGCGTTCTGTTGCCACCCATGGTAGCGCGAGCCATCATATTCTATCAGTAAACGGAACCGGGCCATCTTATTTACCAGGCGTTAACATGCGTTTTATAACGTAACAAGGCTTCAACAAAATAATAGTCGGCGTAAGTGAGCGGAACATCCACCTCGGTATTGTTGGGCATATGGCCCACACTGTGTTTTAACAGAAAATTTCCATTGTTCCCGGGTGCATTCTGGTACAGGGGTGTACTTAATGTAAGCAGTTGGGTTTTCGCAACAGCCAGCAACTTTCCGGCCAGGTCATCCGCAACATAGTCGCTTAATTCAATCAGTGCCGAACACATAATGGAAGCTGCTGAAGCATCACGATAGGTATCGGGAATATTGGGCGCATTGAAATCCCAATAAGGGATATAATCGGCCGGCATATTCGGATGGTTAATCATAAACCGGGCAATACGACTGGCCAGGTTTAGGTAGGCCGTGTCTTTGGTAAACCGGTACATCAGGGTATAGCCATACAGACCCCATGCCTGTCCGCGTGCCCAGGCTGAGTTGTCGGCATACCCCTGCGCAGTTTGTTTCTTTTCGGGTTTCCCGGTGATGGTGTCATAACTTACCACGTGGTAGCAACTGTAATCGGGCCGATAATGGTTTTTCAGGGTGGTGTTGGCGTGGGTTATGGCAACCTCCCTGAAACGGGGCTCATTGAATTCTTCTGCGGCTTTCATCAGCAGTTCGAGGTTCATCATGTTGTCTATAATCACGGCAAACTGCCACTGACTGCTAAAAGGCGCCGGGTCCCAGGAGCGTGTGCAACCAATCTTTTCGTTAAACCGGGTGGTAAGTGAAGATGCGGCATTGTAAATGGCCTTTTTATAAAGTGTGTCGCCGGTTATCCGGTAGCCGTTGCCCGAGCTGCAATAGATCATAAAACCCACATCATGACTGTTGCGGTTGTATTGCTGACCGGCTACCCTGGCGGTGTATTCACGTGCCCATCTGAGCAGTTCGGGATTACCCGAATACTCATGCAGGTACCACAATTGTCCGGGGAAAAAGCCACTCACCCACCAGTCTGGGTTACAGGTTTCCAGGTTTCCAAAACGATCGGTTGTTTTCGGAAGCACTCCCGGCTTGTCGGCCAGCGACCGGGCCATGAGCATGCTTTGCTGTATACAAAACTCAAGTGAGCGGTCAATAACTTCTTCCATTGATTCATCATTCCCTGTCTGCGCATTTGTTCTGAGAAAACCAGGGGAGAAGAAAATCAAAGTCAAAGTAAAAAATAAAGGCAATTGTATGAAGCGTTTCATATACATTTTTTGGTTTTGGAAAATGCACAGCATGTTCTCATTGTAAAATTGGTTATTTTTTGGTGAAATGAGACGTTTGCAGGCAAATATTCACCATTTCGTATCTGAATCGGTTGGCCGGATACGTATGCATAACCTGATATTGTCAATGGTATACGAACTTGGATTTAATTCGCGGAGCGATTCAATCGTAGCTTGGGAGTGGTAAAATGTGAATGATTTCTACCATAATGCCGCTCCTATATTTGTGCCATATGGCATAAAAATAATCTATGTGCTGAGCCTGCGTGCCAATTCCCCTAAGCTATATCAGCAGCATATCAGGTTTTACTCATAACGCAATGCCTCTACCGGATTCCGGGCTGCAGCCTTCCAGCTTTGCCAGCTGATGGTTAACAGGGCAATGCCCATGGCCATCAATCCGGTAAGTGCAAATATCCACCAGCTTATTCCGGTTTTATATGCGAAGTTCTGCAACCATTTGCTCATTATAAAATGCGCAACCGGAATGGCAAATAGTAACGCGACGGCTAACCACTTTATAAATTCGCGGTTCAGCAATACAAGTATTTCATATGCCCTGGCTCCGTTCACTTTTCGGATTCCAATTTCCTTGGTTCGTTTGGTGAGCATCATGCCCATACTTGCAACAAGACCCATAATCGAAATTAAAACTGCCAGTATTGAAAACGCCTGAAATATGCCTTTCATCCTGATCCATTGTGCATATTGAGCCTGGTATAGCTGGTCGAGCCAGAAATAGTCGAATGGATTGCCGGCGTGTATTTTCTCATAGAGCTTTTGCAATTCACTTACAACCCGATCCGGACGCTTGCTGGTTAGTATTTTAACGGAATAGTAACCAACGGAATTGGCTGAAAAATGAAATGCTATGGGATAAATCTCCATTTCGGGCGATTCTTGAAAGAAATTCCCAATTACACCAACAATTTGTTTCTTCCGGTCATGCTGTTTCCAAAGTACCTCTGCACCTATAGCCTCTTCAGGTTTTGAAAAGCCGAGTTCCGCTGAAAGTTTTTCATTAATAATCAGCTTATTGCTTTCCATATCCGCATTGAATGAAAAATTACGTCCGGCCAGAAACCGGTTTTCATATAATGGCAAATAGTCAGTTCCAATCCAGTTCATGCGGGTATCCACTTCATGAATTCCCGATTCGTTTTCCAGCTGAACACCCTGAATGGAACTGATGAACATGCCGGGGATATAGGTTGAGTTGGTTATTGCCTTTACTTCCGGTATTTTCAAAGCTTCCATTCTGAATGAAGCATAGAGGTTGCTTAAATTCGGATTATCATCAGAAATCAGCGGGCTTTTTACAATGAGCATATTCTCTTTTTCGAATCCCACATCTTTTCCCATCATATCATTGATCTGTTTGGCAGTTAAAAGTGAGAAACAGATTAGGATGATGGCTCCTGCAAATTGGAAGGCGGTCAGGTAACTTGCCTTTCGGTTCGAAAGGCGATTGGCATTAAGAACACCAACAGATGGTCTGTTCCGAAGCATGCTGAATCCCTTTAGGCCAATCAGGAGCCCGGAAGCAACTGATAGCATAATAAAACAGGAAATGATGCATGCCCAAACCATGAGCTGTGAGGGCAAGGTGAGTTCCAGGGTTAAGCCGAAATGATTGCTGAAAAGACTGGAAAATGCAACAAAGAGGAAGAGGGCGGGAACGAAGGCCAATGTATAAACAGCAAATGATTCAATAATTGATTCCTTGAAAAAAAGAAGCCTTTTTGCTCCCAGTACCCGCTTCACTTTCATCTTTCTTTCATCACCCATAACCCGCACCAGCGACAGGTTGAAATTGTTCATCCAGGCAATAAGCATGACAAGGATTCCGGCAAATAGTACCAGGCAGATATTCAGAGAACTGGTATCCGATTCATATTTGTCTTTTAACCCGCTGAGATGAATCGACTTAATCAGGTGCAGTTGGTAATCAATCCGATAACAATCTAGAATTTTGGCAATTTCCTGCTTTTCGGCATGTTGATCAAGCTGTGTTTTCACCTGGTGCGGATCAATACCCGGGTTTGTTTTGACGTAAGTCCTGAAGTTGGCCCATTTCCATGGGTTTTCTGTGTATAGCCTATGCTTCAGTAGATTCCCAACAGGAAACAGCATATTGATCTTCAAATGGGTATTCACCGGAAGATCATCAAAGACTGCAGCCACCGTATAGTTTTTTTTCCCCAAATACCGGTCGTATACTTCCATTGATTGGCCAATTGAATTGACCGTATGAAATATCTTTTCCGAAGCGGATTTGGATATGACTGCTGAATTTGGGTTCACTAATGCATTCAGCGGATCGCCAAAGAGACATGTAAAATTGAAAAATGAGAAAAATCCCGGGTCAGAATAATACAGGTTTGTTTCGTTGAATGACTCCATTCCGTTTCTTACAAAAGCGTCACCATATAAAGGGTGCAGGCGTAACGTACTTTCAACGCCCGAAACACTTGAATTCAGGACTTCTGCCGCCATCATTGAAGAAGAACTTCCTGCTCCGGATGGAAGTTCGCCTTTCACCTGCATCGTATTCCGGTCAATCCGGTAAATCCGGTCAGCATCGGGATAAAACTTATCGAAACTTAATTCAAAGAAGAGGAAGTGAAATATCAGGATACCTGCCAACATACTTAAAGACAAACCTCCGATGCCAATCAGGACAGTTCCTTTGTGGTGCAATAATTTACGGTATACCTGTTTTATTTGTAGAAACATAAAGTGTCAGATCGGGATTTGTAACAGGATATCAACAATTGTTCCGTGTTTTTCAATATGCAGGTTGTCAGCTGCATGGGTAATACATGACTGACTAAAGATGTCAATTATTTTACTATTATGTAAAATTATTAGACGGAATTTCATGCGCAAGAAGGGTTACCGGAATAAATATTGGTAAGCCGTTTTTCAATCAAATGGCTCATTTATTTCAGCAGGTAGGCCAGCGTAATGCCCAAAAAGTTACCGGTGGCATAACCGATAATTCCGATGGTAATTCCTGAGATGATGATTTCTTTGTTTTTTAGTGCATTGGCAACAGTGGGCACAAAGGGCGCCGAGAAAATAAAGGCAGTGGAGGCAATGATGGTGGTATCGGTATCAATTTTGAACAGCTTTGAAAAAAGCACCTGAAAAAACATCGATCCAAAAATAACCAGGGCCACAAAGGCTGCCAGGTAAAGCGATTCGAATGTGAAGATACTGAAATCGGCCATGGAGCCTACTGCAATGCAGAAAATAACAATCAGGTACATGCCGCTTTGGAAGGTCTTCCGGATGTGGTTAACAGCGGGTATCAGTGATACTCCTATTGATAAGACGGTTATGGACAGGATGGTTGCCGCAGTCTGGAAGTTCTCAGGGAAATACCGGCTAAAAAGAAAAGAAATGCCTGCAATGACGGCCGAAATCAATACTGCCAGTAGCAGCGGAAATAAAACATGCTGTTTGTGAATGTCCCGATAGGCATCCCAACCATCGAAGTCGTCAACTTCGTTATCGAGTTTAACCCCGGTATTCAGCGGTTTAAAGGCTGGCAATACCTTGTTGAGCAGTGGCTGGGCTTTGGTGATGAGAAAAAAGAAATAGGGAATACAGATGAGGATATCGTATGCATTAACCAGTACAAAGGTCTCCGGATCCACGTTAAGTGCTTTCATAATCGATGCCATATTGGCTGTAGCGCCAATGTAAACGCCTACCATCAGTCCCGACACTTTCCAGCTTTCCTCAATGTGGTTTTTAAGGAAAAAGTGGCCGATGGCAATAATGAGCATTACTGAAAATATAGCCAGTAAAATGGCAATCCCTGTTTTAAGGGCCAGGCGCGACCATTGTTTGATGTTGATGGAAAAAAGCAGCAGGGGCAGGGCCAGGGCAATGGTCACCGAGGTCAGGTTATCCTGCAGCGGCTTCATTTCAGGTTTAATCAGACCAATATTGCCGAGGATGATGCCGAATATATAGGCCAGACCCACAGCCCCAAACTGGTTCAGCCACGCCGATCGCTTGCAGGCATAAAGCAACAGCACGGGACCGAATACATATATGGCCGCAACTATCAACGTATTCATTTGCGCAATTTCTTAAGCCCTGAAAGTATAAAAAAAAGTAACATCCAGTGTGTCCCGGTGCAGATATCAATAATTGCAGTCGAAGTTACCTATGTAAGTTTTTTTTATATCTTTGCAGTCCGGTAAAAACGGTCTCTTGGCCGAGTGGTTAGGCGGCGGTCTGCAAAACCCTGCCTATCGGCAGGCAGGCGTTTACGGCGGTTCTCCCATAGGGATCCCTTCGGGGAAATCCGCCAGAGACCTTGGGTTCTTAACATATATTGAAATGGTCTCTTGGCCGAGTGGTTAGGCAGCGGTCTGCAAAACCGTTTACGGCGGTTCAAATCCGCCAGAGACCTCAACAAAATCCCTGGTTCTGCTTGGCAGAACAGGGATTTTTTATTTGCGGTCACCGCAAACTAAAGTTTGCTGGGGACTGCAAATAAAAAATACCGTATCCCGCTGATAAGCGGGCAGGGATTTTGTTGATAGGCCCCCCAATCGTGATCACCGGAGGTAATCCGCTCTTTGTAAGGATTTTATTGAGAAGGACACCCCCAATCGCGATCACCGCAGGTAATCCGCTCTTTATTTTGTTAATCTGCCCCCACCGCAATCACGCAGGTAATCCACTATCCCTGACTTGTTTTAATATGCTACATGTTTAGGCTTTCAGTACCGCCAACGCCTTTTCGCAATCTTCCTGTTTCATATACAGCACAATGCCATAGCTGTCTTTAATGTCAGCTATTCCGCAGGCTTCGTATACATGAATGCCGGCCTGTGAAAGTTTTTCAAAAACACCTGCACATTCTCCCGGTTCATCACTGTCGCTTTTGATAATCAGAGCAGGGTGGGGACCGTCCAGCAACAGGCCTGCTGCTTTAGCAGCATCTTTCATTTTGCCGGGGTCATTCGGAAACACAGAAAATTGAGTGCGACCAGGTCCGGCAGGTGCAGCCTTAAAAGCCAAAAGACCAATGCCTGCATCGGCAAATACGGAAAGCAACTGGGATGCTTTACCTGCGTTATCACTGATGGTCATGCTGAAATATTCAGCCTGTTTTATGCTTATTGACATATGATTTTGGTTTTGGGTTATTTTTCCTCGTATTTCTTCAGACACCTCGGGCACAAACAATCCGTATAGGTGTTCATGATGATTTTCATTTCCCGCGGGTTGATCCGCACCTTTTCACACCAGCAGTCGTC
>JAWOJJ010000126.1:0-16980 GCA_046481675.1 Bacteroidales bacterium
AACTGAACAAGGAAACGGTGAGCGTGAAATTGCCGGCTGCTTCGGTGGTGATGATGGAATTGTAGAAGAGATTAATTAATGAGCCTGGTTGGGCCTGCCTGCCGGCAGGCAGACAGGCGTAGTCAGGAGACCATAGTCGTCAACTTAAGGAATTATTCTTTAGATCAAGACACTCACTTTAATAATTTGAGATGAGTTTAGAAAATGTGCTATCCCCCTCTGGAGGGGGCTGGGGGAGGAATACAGAGCGCTACAGGAGTTAATTACAAACGAATTCCTGGAATATATTTTTAGTACGAATAATAGCATCTATTTATTTAGGTCCACCCCCTGGCCCCCGCCAGCGGGGGACATCGCTTCGTTCAGCCTTAATTACAATAATATTGAAGTAAGAATGTACAAATGAAAGAATATCAACAATAAGCATCCTTAAGTTGACGGCAATGGTTTGCAACTACGCCTAATAAATTGCCTTATTACACGGCCTCTTCAGCCCGGGGATTACAGTATACAAAAATATAATACCGCTGCAAGTACAGCCATGCTCGTGGAAATGCCCTGCTTGCAGCGGGTTATATGGGGTATTGTAATTGAGTACCACCGGCTAAAGTCGGCGGCAATTGAAAAAAACTACTGTGTTTAATTCATTGTCCCCGGACTGACTCTTGAATCCTGGCTCTTGGCTCTTGGTTCCTGGCTCTTGGCTCTTGGCCCCTATATCTTCCTCGAATGAATCCAATTATAATCCAGCAATACCGTCTTCAGAAATTTCTCAGGAGACAGTTCGCTTCGTAATCCCATTTTAGTTTCAAAGGCCGATTTGGCTTTTGATGCCATTTCCAGAGAATCAGAACTGCTGTATGAATCGGAAATAAAAGCAAGTACTTCTTTGGCAGTATGAATATCCCGGTCGCACAGCTTGTTAACATCTGTAAAAACAGGAATATAATTTTCAGGCACATTAGTAAATATTGACTCTTTATTGAAGTTTCCTTCTTTAAGCCGGATTACCGTGGTATGGGCAGCAATGTCACCAAAACGCTGTCCCTTACCATTAAGAATAATTACCAGCACCGAGATGCCTCCGAAAAAAACCAATACATCCACCAGGCGAAACATCCAGCGGATCAGGTAAGAAACAAAGTCAACCCTGCTGCCATCAATTTTCACCACCTTGATCTTCATGATCTTCTTGCCCCAACTTTGTCCGTCCATGGCCAGCTCGCTTATCAAATGGTAGAAAAGCAGAGGGAGCAACATGATTACAGCCAATCCGGGCGTTTCAGTGACAGAGCCGAAGAATGAAACGATTAAAACAAGCACCAGTACTATGCCCAGATCGATCATACCGGCAACGATTCTTTCGCCCACACTGGCTGCTGTTTGCTCAATGGCAATGTTCTGGGAAGTTTGAATTGCAATGTTTTCCATAAATTATTTTCAGCAGCGCAAAAATTGAAAAAGTTTTTAATATCTTACGAAGCAATTGCAACAGAAGTTAACATTTTAATGAACGAAATCAGGTTTCTGCACATCAACAAAAGCAGGTGGGATGAATTTGAAGAGCTGATCGATTCGGGTTATCATGCCAATCCCGATAAAATCTCAGAACTCTACATCCATCTCACTGATGATCTTTCTTATGCCAAAACCTATTTTCCCAATACAAAAACCACTCAGTATCTCAACCAACTGGCACAAAAGGCGCACCGGATCATTTATCAGAACCAGCCAATAAAAAAAAGCCGGATCGCGGCATTCTGGAAATATGAATTTCCGCAGCTAATTTATGCATCGCGGAAAGAAATCCTGGTTTCATTTCTCATTTTTTTTCTTTCCGCATTAACGGGGTATATTTCAAACCGTTATGATCCGGAATTCGTTCGTATTATATTGGGTGACAGCTATGTAAACATGACACTCGCCAACATGGAAAAAGGGGATCCGATGGCCGTGTATAAAAGCATGAACCAGGTGAGCATGTTTCTGGGAATTAGCGTGAATAATATTCGTATTTCGTTTCTGGCCTTTATTTCCGGAATATTTACAGCAATTGGAACAGGTTTTATCCTGGTTAAGAATGGCATTATGCTGGGAACATTCCAGGGTTTTCTGGCCGGGCAGGGCTTGTTGCTAGAATCGGTTTCTACAGTGTGGATACATGGAACACTTGAAATTTTCAGCATCATAATTGCAGGTGCTGCAGGCATTATTATGGGAAACAGCCTGTTGTTCCCGGGAACATTTACCAGGCTTCATTCTTTCAGAACCGGAGCTGTAAAAGGCATCAAGCTGGTAACAGGAATGGTTCCCTTCTTTTTGCTGGCAGCCTTCCTGGAAGGATTCATTACGCGATATACCCAGGCTCCTTACCTGTTGAAGTTTTCCCTCATTGGTTTTTCAATTCTCCTGATTCTACTGTACTTTTTTCTCTATCCCATAAAACTTAAAAAAGCAAACCATGCAACAAGAACCAGTTAAATTCAAACAAGTGCGTGATTTCGGAGATATTTTCAATGCCACCTTCTCCTTTATCGGCGCAGAGTACAAAAATCTCGGGAAGGCCGTGCTTTATTATGCCCTTCCCTTTTTGATTATCACTGCTATTTCGGGCGTTTTGCTGAGCATTGAACAGCAGAAATTTTATAGCTCCGCTATGTTCACCGGTGCTGCCGACCTTAACAGTTCGTTCTCTGCCATGGCCGACATATACAAATATACCTTCCTGATTCTTTTTGCCTACATGATCGGGATGAGCATGCTGCAATGCACCCTGTACAGTTACATAAAACTCTATGTTAACAAGGGAAAGGACCAGTTCACTGTAGAGGACGTATGGCACGAAATGAAGAAATACATTGTGCCGGTTATCGGCATTTCCATACTTCTGGGTATTCTGATTTTCATTGGCATGGTGCTCTGCCTGCTTCCCGGAATTATCCTGGCTGTTTATCTTTCATTGATATTTCCGGCATACATATTTGAGGATCGTGGGTTTGGCGACTCATTCAGCCGGAGCTTTCAGCTAACCGGACAAAAATGGTGGATGACTTTAGGTTTGATTATTGTATCATTCATCATGGTTTATATGATCGCAATACTTTTCTCAATTCCTGCCATGCTGCTTGGTTTTAAATCGATGTTTGCCAGCCTGCAAAATTATAAGCCTGTTGAATTCTCCACCGCTTTTTATATTGTGAATTCAATTACCTCACTGATCACTTACGTCGTTTTCTCAATACCTTCAATTATAATGGCATTTCATTATTTCAGCATGGTTGAGGTGAAGGAAAGACCTTCGCTACACGAAAAGATTGAACAGATCGGTTAACATGCCTGTAAAAAGCATTGTTCATATTATTGCTTTTTTCTTGTTGCTCGTATCCCCGGTATGCCGGGCCGGGGATACCGCAACTGTTTCCAGTGACACTGTTGTTAATGCATTTGATTTTGTTCCCAGAATTCCCGAAAGAGAACAAATTGAATCGTACCTGGGTGAAAAGGATTTCCAGTATGGGAAAGAGTACAAGCCTGCCGCTGCTGAAGGATTCTTCCAACGACTCTGGAGAAGCATCCTGAACCTGGTAGCAGAAATTTTTCAGGCTGTCAGGTATCTGCCCGTTGTGCTTAAGATCCTCTTTGTTGTTGCATGCATGGCTGTGCTCTTCATTATAGCCACAAAGACGAAGTTATACAGGTTGTTTTATGAAGACCGGGAACCAAAAAGACCCGAATTCAGCATGATGGATCCGCTTCATGAAGAATACAACTTTGATGAGGCTGTTTCACGTGAGGTATCGCGGGGAAACTACCGGAACGCCATCAGGTTGCTGCATCTCAGGCTGCTGAAAGAGCTTGACAGCATGGAAATCATCAGGATTTCCAGGGATAAGACCAACCGCGACTACAGCCTTGAGATCGGGGACAACAATATCCGTAAGGAATTTATGGGCCTAACCCGCATCTATAACCAAACCTGGTATGGCAAATATCCGTTAACAGGTATTGATTACGAGTCGCTTGCCCCGCAGTTTTTGCGGTTTACCCAAATGCTGCATGCCGGTTATGAATAAGAAACATGTGCTGATCATACTGATCCTGTTTGCCGCGCTGGTAGTCCTCAGGCATCTGGCACCCAAACCACAGAACTGGGAATTGAGTTTCAGCGGCTATAAAAAGTCGCCCTATGGGTGTAAGGTTACCAAAGACCTACTTCAAGTGATTTTCCCAAACAAAGACATACATGTCAATACCGGCAGCTATTACATCACCCTGCAGGATTCCGTTTCACAAAGCAACCTGATCATCATCAGCGATCATTTCAATCCGGATAATCTGGATCTGAACGCCCTTCTTGGTTTTGTGGCACAAGGCAACAACCTCTTCATCTCATCCCTGTCATTCCCAAAAAAACTAAGCGACACCTTAAAGTTTGAAACCAAAGAATCCGTTTTTGATACCACACTGCTTAAAAGTTACAATGAAAAGATGCGGCTTTCCTATACATCCGGAAAGGAAGATTCTGTGTTCGCATTTCCCCGGCGCATGCCTGACCATTATTTCTCGGAGCTGAGCAAATCAGCTTCCCTGGTATTGGGGAGTGATCGTGCCGGAAGGCCTGATTTTATACTCACCGGATTAGGTAAAGGAAAGATTTACCTGCATTGCCAGCCGCTTGCATTTACTAACTATCACCTGTTATACGGAAATTATCAGTATGCCTGTCTGGCCTTATCGGTTTTGCCCGTTAGCAATACAATATGGGACCAGTATTATAAACCCGACAGGCTGGCAGACACTTCCCCGGTAAGATATATTTTGAGCCAGGCTCCGTTGCGATCGGCTTATTATGTATTGCTCATCACACTGCTGATCTATATGGTTTTCGGTTCACGAAGAAAACAGCGCCCTGTGCCTGTCATTCAGCCATTACAAAACACCTCCCTGAATTTCATCCGGTCGGTTGGGCAATTGTATTTCAAGAGCAGGAACCACGCTGACCTGGCAAAAAAGAAAATCATGTATTTCAATGAATTTATCAGGAACAGGTACCATATGCAGCAACCTTTCAACCAGCAGGGCCAAAGCCTTATTCTTTCACGGAAATCGGGTGTGGAACAGGAATTTGTTAGTAAATTACTGCAGGTAACAGGAGCATGGGAACAGAAGAATACAATGGACCACCATGAACTTTCGGAAT
This sequence comes from Bacteroidales bacterium, assembly GCA_046481675.1. GTDB lineage: Bacteria > Bacteroidota > Bacteroidia > Bacteroidales > UBA10428 > UBA5072. Next base: position 5,201 of record JAWOJJ010000126.1, read on the forward strand.
TGCACAGCATGATTGAAGAATTTTATAAAAAATGCAAATAAGTAATATTATGAATACTCCCTTAATTGACAACATTTCCGCTGAATTTCAATCGCTCCAGGCCAAAGTAGAACAGGTTAAACAAGAGTTATCCAAAGTTATTGTAGGGCAGGATGAAATGCTGGAGTTGCTGCTTGTTTCAATTCTGGCCAATGGTCACTGCCTGCTCGAAGGCGTACCGGGTATTGCCAAAACACTAACGGCAAAGGCTTTATCAAAGATGATCTCGGCCCGGTTTTCGAGAATTCAGTTTACGCCCGACCTGATGCCTTCTGATATTACCGGCACATCTGTTTTCAATGCAGGCAACTCCACCTTTGAATTCAATCCCGGCCCTGTTTTTTCCAACATTGTGCTGATTGATGAAATCAACAGGGCCCCGGCCAAAACGCAGTCAGCTCTTTTTGAAGTAATGGAAGAAAGGCAGGTTACTGTTGACGGAAAAACATATACCATGGAAAATCCTTTCCTGGTATTTGCCACGCAGAATCCATTGGAACACGAGGGCACATACCGGTTACCTGAAGCGCAACTGGACCGGTTCCTTTTTAAAATACATGTGAAATACCCGTCAGTTGAAGAAGAAGTGAACATCATCAGGAAATCGCATGAGCGGGCAGAACTGAATGCCATTGATGGCCTTAACGCTCAGTTGACCATTGAGCAGCTGACAGCATACCAAAAACTTGTAAGACTTGTTCATGCCGAAGAACCGTTGATGAAATACATAGCGGAGATCGTCAATAAAACAAGAAATCATCCGTCGCTATATCTGGGTGCGTCTCCAAGAGCATCAATCAATGCGTTGGCTGCAAGCAAAGCCTATGCAGCTGTCAATGGAAGAGGCTTTATTATACCTGAAGATATTCATTCCGTTCTTTATCCGATTTTGAATCACAGGATTTACCTCACACCTGAAAAAGAACTGGAAGGTGAAACTGAAAAACAGATCATATCAGACATCATCGCATCAGTGGAGATACCGAGATGAGAAACAGATTCAGGATTTTCAGGGAAATTTTTCCGGCCGCCCGGCTATATATGGCTGGTGCGCTGCTGGTCCTTGTATTTACCGGCGGTTTCTTTTTCGATTCTTTGTTCCTGGCTGGCAAAATCATGTTGCTGTTCATTGCAACTGCAATTCTGGCCGATTTTTACCTTCTTTTTCTTACCGGCAGGGAGCTGATACAGGTTACCCGCGAAACACCGGAGAAATTTTCGAATGGCGACGATAACATCGTGTCACTGCACATCAGGAACAACCATGTCTTCCCTTTGAATGCGCTGATTATTGATGAGTTGCCGGTGCAATTCCAGGTCCGGGATTTTCAACTGAAGGTGAGCCTAAAGCCCGCTGAAGAAAAGCAAATGGAATACAAACTGAGGCCCGTTCAGAGAGGTGATTACCAATTCGGAAAAACAAATGTGTATGTGACCTGCCAAATAGGCTTGATCAGCCGTCGGTACTGTTATAATAACGACCCGGTAGCAATTCCTGTTTATCCTTCATTTCTGAATATCCGGAAATACGAATTCCTGGCTGTGTCAAACCGTTTAACCGAGGCCGGCATCAAAAGAATCCGCAAAATCGGACAGCATTCGGAATTTGACCAGATCAGGGAATACGTAAGAGGCGATGACATCCGTTCGGTTAACTGGAAAGCCACGGCTAAAAAGGCGAAGCTGATGAGTAACCAGTACCAGGAAGAACGATCGCAGCAGGTCTATAACCTGATTGATATGGGCCGGACCATGAAAATGCCCTTTCATGAAATGGCGCTTCTGGATTACGCTGTCAATTCATCACTGGTTTTGTCGAACACAGCAGTTTTCAAGCACGACAAAACCGGGTTGATTACCTTTAACACTGCTATTCACACGTTCATGAAGGCCGAGCGCAAAAACAATACCATTGCCCGGATGCTGGAGATTTTGTACAACCAGGATACCCGGTATGCCGAATCGAACTATGAACTATTGTATGTTGCCATCAAACGAATGATCCCGCAACGCAGCCTCCTGATACTTTACACCAATTTTGAAACTCTGGCCTCTTTAACAAGACAACTACCCAGTTTCCAAAAAATAGCCCGAAACCACCTGTTGCTTGTCGTTCTTTTTGAAAACGCAGAAATTACCGGGTTCCGGAAAAAGGAAGCCAAAACCCTGGAAGAAATCTATGCGCAGACCATTGCCGAAAAATTCATTCACGACAAGAATCTTATTGTTAAAGCATTGAACAATCATGGCATCCTGTCGATTCTTACCCGTCCGCATGACCTGTCGGTGAACCTGATCAACAAATACCTGGAATTGAAAGACAGGCAGCTCATATAGTCAAAATATAACCCGGAGATCCCCCGGCTTCGCCCGGGATCAGTTCGACTAAATAATTTTGTTCCGCAAAATTATAGTCTCACTGATTCAAAGAACCTCAGCACAAAAAGAGCCAGCAAACCCGCAACTAAAGCAATCCAGACTATTTTCCTTATGCGCATTATAAAGGGGGTTTTGCCGATATCATTAAGTATCTCCAGCAGCAGCAATAAAGGAAGCATGATCACCAGCGGATTGAAAGCAATGGCAGATCTGATTTTTAAAGTGAGCATCAGGTAGCAGGCCCTGGTCATTCCGCAGAGCGGACATTTTATGCCGGTCAGATTTTTAAAAATACACAAGGAATGGTTTTCGCCAAAGATCAGGCGCTCCGGGATTGTTATCAGCAACAAAACAAGAATTAGAAGGACAAGGTATTTGATAAGCTTATTCATATGACCTGATGCATTGAACAGTGCCCGGTAATATACAAAGAATTCCTGATCCGGTTCTGCTACGCGTCATACTTCGACCTGGATACTGGATACTGGATACTGGATCCCTTTCGCGTCATTGCGAGGGAGGAGGTACGACGACCGAAGCAATCTCTTATACATAGAAATGATTGACTTCATTTTAATCAACTCGATACAAGATTGCCACGCTCCACTTCGTTTCGCTCGCAATGACGGCTACTTCCCTGCCACTGCCACTGTCACTTCTCCCTGTCTTGGATCTTGGATCTTGGATCTTGGTTCTGATTCCCCACTGGCAATCCATTAGGTATTTACCGTAATTTTAGCTACCTTGGCAATTGAATACCAAACCCTTAACCCCTATCAGGATGAGATCAATCCTGACCCTTTGCATACTCGGTGCCTGCGTGTTTTTTGTGTCGTGCGACAAAAGGAAAGTTGCCGGAAATGAAAAACTGCAGCATGAATCCTTTTCCCGTGATACAGCAATGATTAACCGAACCAACTTGCGGGCAATTGAATTACTGAGGCAAAGGCAAATTGACAGCACGCTGGTTATTATTAACAACAATCTGGAACATTCTGTTCGCATCAAATATGCCGAGGGTATCGGGTTCGGTTACTGGTACGCAGGAGTGGTTCAGTTTTACAAATACAGGTATGACTCGGCTTTGTATCTTCATCAGAAAGCTTACAAAATATATGAAGAAGCAGGTAATAAGGAAAGGATGGGATCTGTATTATACAGCATGATGTACGATTACAGCCTGAAGAATGAAATGCAACAGGTACTGAAAACCGGTGAAAAAGCCAGGAAAATGTTCGAAGAAATTGCAGATTATGAATGGGTTTATGATTGTGTTGAAGCATTGATTTATGCCCACCGGCAGCTGCATCATACAAAAGAAGTTGACTCCCTGTTTATTGAACTTGTAAGTATAGCAGAGAAAACGGGTAACAAAAAGAGGATTGCCAACAGCTATTATAATCTGGGCAGTTATTACATTGATCAGGCCTACCTCAACCCGGCCATTGAAGCTTTCTTTAAGTCGCTTAGAATTGCTGAAGATTCGGGCGATTCAACGGAAATTGCCAATGCGCTCGGAAGCATCGGGCTTGTTTATTTTAATATGAAAGAATATACTAACGCCATCGAATACTACCTCAGGCAGGAAAGGATTCTTAAAAACAAGGTCAACCAATACGAATTAAGTGTTGTCTATTCCAACCTGGGGGAGTCGTATAATGCGCTGGGAGAATTAGAAAAGGGTCTCCGGTATCATATGAAGGCACTTGAAATGAGAAGACAAATGCATTTTCAGATGGCAATAAGCAATTCCCTTCAGCACATCGGGCACACCTATTATCTAATGAAAGACAGTGCTTCCAGGGCCCTGGAATACATCAATCAGTCTCTTGATATCGATCAAAAAACAGGGAACTTTAACGGGATTGCCAAAAATTACATGCTGAAAGGCAAGATATTTGCCGCAAACAATAACAATTCCAAGGCGATTCTGTATCTGGAGAAAAGTATTGAACTGGCCCGGAAATATAATAATCCTTATGTAACCAGGGAAGCGTCAGAAGCCCTGGTTGGCTTATATGAACGGAACAAGCAATTTGAAAAGGCTTTCACCTATCTGATCATCAACAACCAGGTTACCGACAGTCTTGAAAGCGGGGACAATATTAAAAGGATTACGCAACTGGAAATGCAACATGCTTTTGAACAGAAGCAGCATGAAATTGAAGTCGGTCATCTGAAGGAAAAAATCAGGTATGAGGCAACCATCAAAAGGAACCGGTTGATCATGGTTTTTTCGATTCATTTTGTTGCACTGATTGCATTATTTGTTGCCTTTTTGTATCGCAGTTACCGGAAATCAAGAAAGGCCGAAAAAGAAAAGGAAGCATTGCTCAAGGAAATGCATCACAGGGTAAAAAACAACCTCATGGTAATCAGCAGCCTGCTCAATCTTCAGTCGGGTTCAATAACGGATGACACTACCCTTGCAGCGGTTAAGGAAAGTCAGGGCCGGGTAAAATCAATGGCACTGATTCATCAGCAATTATATCAATCAGAAAGATTTACCAGTATTGACTTTCCGAAATACCTCGAACAGTTGATGGCCTCACTTCAAAGTGTATATGAGAAACCCGGTGTAAATATTAAATATGTCATCAGGGCCGAAGACATCAGGCTGGATATTGACACAGCCATTCCACTGGGCCTTATAACCAATGAGCTGGCAACAAATGCCTATAAATACGCGTTTACCGGAAGTACCGGTGGAATTATAGAGATTGACTTCAACAGGAACCCTGACAAAAAGATACTGCTGAAGATTTGTGATAACGGGAAGGGATTTCCTGAAGGGGTTGATCTGGAAAACTCACCTACCCTGGGATTAAAACTTGTCAGGATGTTAACCAAACAGATTAGGGCAAAGCTTTTTGTAAACTCCAAAAGTGGCGCGGAATTCAAACTTGTTTTGGCAGATCACTTGTAATATAACATATTAATAACTAACTTTAGTTTGTTGCCCTTTGGCTGTTGGCTGTTGGCTAATGGCTAATAGCTAATGGCTAATGGCTAATGGCTAATGGCTAATGGCTAATGGCTAATGGCTAATGGCTAATGGCTAATAGCTAATAGCTAATAGCTAATAGCTAATGGCTAACTGCTAATGGCCAATGGCCAACGGCAAGTATTATTAATACATGATTAGCGAAATATGAGCAAAATCAAAACCCTTATTGTTGAAGATGAGCTGATTATTGCTGAAGACATGAAAGGGATGCTTCGTGATATGGAGCATGATGTAATTGGAATTGCAGGTGATTGTGATGAGGCTGAGGAAATTATTGCCCGAAACATTCCTGATCTGGTACTCATTGACATTCATTTGCGCGGAGGAGATGATGGCATCACGCTTGCCCGGTTTATCCGGAAGAAATACGATATTCCAATTGTTTTTATCACATCCTACTCGGATAAAACAACGGTTGAAAGGGCCAAGCAGGTGATGCCCGAAGGATACCTGGTAAAACCGTTTGAAAAGGCCGACCTGTATACATCAATTGAAATTGCCCTGTGCAATTATAACAAAAAACAAAAACCTGAATCGATTAATCCCCAGGAAGAAGCGGATAACCTGGTTATTAAAGACAGTATCTTCATCCGAAAAGATTATATGCTTGTTAAAATAAAATTTGAAGACCTGATCTGGATGCATTCGGAAATGAACTACCTCGAATTGCACTGCAAAGAAAACAAGCACCTGATTCGTTCAACCCTCAAAGAATTCATCGACAAGCTTCCTCCGGCCTGTTTTATACAGGTACACAGGTCGTTTGCCATCAACAGCCACTATATCACCGCAATTGATCACAATAACGTATGGCTTCAGGACGTACAGATTCCCATTGGAAGATCATACCAGGAACCGATTAAAAAGTCGCTTGGGATTGAGATTTAAAGAAGCTTCAGTTTTCGTTAATCACGGCATGATTGTTGTATATCTATAATGTGGTGCAATTGGTCACATTTATTTGTAAATCAAAAAATGTTGTTCAAAATTTGCATCTGAATGAGCACCTGATCAGTTAGAAAAATAGGAATTGTGAAAACCCTGTTATTGACAATAACTTTGCTGATTTTTAACCTGGTTTTGTTTGGCCAGGATGTGATGAACACAACCTTCAGCGCACATGCTGTTTTAGACAGCAATGCAATTATTTCCCCGGAAACCAACGATCCGGTTATCTCTTCCTTATCCAAAAAAGAATCTGTAGATAAGCTTGCCAATATGGCACCAGGCTTGCTGGTTTCTCCAACTCAGTCTCCGGATAATCAAGCACTTGTTATTGATGCTTATTCCATGCCTTCAAGCTACATGCTTTTTATTCAGGTTGAAGGAAATGCTACATCTGAATTTACCTGTGCCCTGTTTGATAATGCAGGTAAATTTGTTAAGCAGCAAAAACTGGGAGGCATCAATACGGAAATGTCCCTGGAAACCTATCCTTCCGGCAAGTACATCGTCAAGGTTGTTCAAACAGGAAAAGACATAAGGACTTTTGAAGTCTATAAAAAGTAGCTTCTTTTCCGGTCGGTTTTTTCCTTCATCCCTCAATTATTGCCATACATCACAGCACTTCGCAGTTCAACACAAATAGTTGATTGCAGTTGCCTTAATGTTGTATCTTTCTTTCACATTATTAATTTGAAAGAATGATGATGAAACAACCCACAACCACCTGCTTTGCAGGTTTTCAAATGTTGGCGGCACTTTCCGGGGCTTCCGGTTTCGGCCGGACACCGGGCAGTTTCAGCTATCGCACAATTCTTAAAAACGCAACAGGAGTTCCGAAAGCCAATACCCTTATTCGGGTCCAGGTTTGTATTTCAAAGCACAGCCCTTCGGGTTCAGTGATTTTCACTGAAATGCATCGTGGAATTACCAACGATATCGGCTTGATCAGTTTGAAAATCGGATCTGTAAACTGTACCGCGTTTACAGCTATTGACTGGACCGACGGTCCTTATTATATTAGGCTCATTGTAAACGGAGCAGAAACCGGACCCCATCAATTGTAGAAAGAAACATGCCGACGCTGTTAAAACGGGGAGTAACTGAGAAGATCACCGTCGCTTTCCTGCCCGGAGGATCCAAATAACCCAAGCCAAAAACCCATGTTGGAAGTTAATTGCATAAGTTAACGGAAAACACCAGTTGCTCCCCGGCAGCGTTTCTTTGGCAGAGCAATCAGACACAATGAGCATCACTAACAACAGAGAGCAGAGAAAAAGATGGTATTATAACCTGGGACTGCTATTTACAATAATTGGTTTTTCCATCTTTCATTTCTACGATATTCACGTTTATCCTGAAATTACGCTTAAAGTATTAATCCGGGGATATTTTATAGGTTATTGCATTCTTTTACTGGTAGCTCTTAAATACACTCCAAACAGGTATCTTTCGGTATTTGACTTTCTGATCTTCATACCTGCCTGCCTGATCATTACCATTCAATGCTTTATCAGTGACGGTTATGAGAATGACAATTATACCGGGTTTGTAATGATCATCTTTATTGGCTCCCTGCTTTTTGAAATCAAAACCATCCGGTTTGCCATCCTTTTGTTAATCACAATTAGCGCGCACTTCATTATTCTTAACTACCACCCGGATTTTTCCGCCAAGGGCTTTTATTCTCACTTGATTTATATTTCACTTGCAGCTGTGATGAGCCTTATTATGAACTTACTGGTTAATCAGATGAGGGAAAGAGAGAATCAAAATCTGCAGGAAAAAGAAACCCTGCTCAGGGAGATCCACCACCGTGTTAAAAACAACCTGCAACTGATCGTCAGCCTGCTGAATCTTCAATCGGGGGCCATGAATGATTCGGAAACAAGAATCGCCCTTGTTGAAAGTCAGTACAGGGTAAAATCAATGGCACTGATACATCAATTGTTGTACCAGTCGGATATGCTCTCCCGGGTTGATTTTTCAGCATACCTGAAACAACTGGTTCATTCATTGCAAAGCACCTATCTACTACCGGAAAAAAATATCAGGTGCAACGTAACCGCTGAAAATATTGAATTTGATATTGAGACAGCTATACCGCTGGGACTGATAACAAATGAACTGGTTACAAACGCTTTTAAATATGCTTTTACTCATTGCAATGAAGGAAAGATCGATATTTCAGTTACGAAAACCGCGGAAAACCAGTATCTGATGGAGGTATCCGATAACGGAAACGGCTTGCCCGCAAACTACAACCTCGAAAAAACCAAAACCCTGGGACATAAACTGGTCAACTTGCTCACCAGGCAAATTGATGGTAAAATCAGCTACATGGTAAACGGAGGTACTGCTTTCAGGATAAGCTTCAAAAGCGACCCTGTATTAAGTCGGGATAAGAAAACAAATGATCTGAATGCCTTTTCTGTTGTGATCCCTTCTGAAGAGACTAAATGAAAAGCATAGCCTGCTTCGGCACAAAAATTTACCACTGTTTTCAGGTTAAATTACAAGTTCGTTTTTTTTGAACCAAATGATTTTTTATGTTTGCCTTGCCATCCCAAAATTTCATTGAATGCAAATGCCGTTGATCTGGCGTAAGATTGAAGAAAGAAAGTACCTGCTTTTAACACTTGTAGTGATTGCTGGTTTCTTTATTGCTAAATTACCTTACCTGCATTTACCTTTCTTTTGGGATGAAGCCTGGGTATATGGACCAGCTGTGCGACTGATGGCAAATACGAACCTTTCAATAATGCCAGATGCATTACCGGTAGGATTATCCAGAGGACACCCCTTGCTTTTTCACTTCCTAAATGCTGCGTGGATTCGAATTTTTGGCGACTCACTGGTAGTTATCCATCTGTTTAACCTTTTGATAGCATGCGCATTGGTATTTGCCATCTATTTGTTTGGAAAATACCTTTTTTCAGAGCGTGTTGGCTTTGCATCAGCTTTTATCTTTTGCCTGCAACCAGTATTTCTTGCACAAAGCACACTTGTTCTGCCTGAAACCATGCTGGCTCTATTCTCCCTGGTTGCCCTATATGGCTATCTTAAAAACAATTATTTTATCTACTTCATCTTTGCGTCAGCTGCCGTATTGACAAAAGAAACAGGTATAGCAGTAATTCTTGCATGTGAAATACTAACACTTATCAATGGATTCAAAGATGCCAAAGCCAATTTTTGGCACTTCGTCCTGAAGATTACAAAGATGGCGCTTCCGTTAATACCTTTAATGGCATTTCTGATTATTCAATTCTTCACTCATGGTTGGTTCCTGTTTTCTGAGCATGTTAATTTCGTCAGTTTCGATATTTCAATTATCTACAAGAAATTGATCAAGGGCTACCTGACATTCGGGTTTATTGTGCAGGGCAGAAATCTGCTGTTTTATTTCGCTTTGGTGGCTGTTGCCTGGTTGATTTATCGAAAAAAGAAGTTGGAAAACAAACATGCGGTTATTGCCCTTGTAGTATTTATTCTGGTGTATTCCTTAATAGGTGCAGTGAACTTCCTGACAAAAAGGTACATGTTGAGTATCATACCACCAATTATATTAATGTCCACTGGCATCATACTTCAGACGTATAAAAACCGTTATGTTTTACTGGTTATACTTTGTATTTTTTCGTTTGCTCAAGTAAAATATATCAATCAAAAAACCAATTGTGACCATAATCTGGGATTCGTGAATATTTTAAAAGCTGATCAGTGCATGATAGACTATTGCCTGGAAAACAATTTGAAAGATGAGAAATTTGCTGTGTTTTTTATTGGTAATGTTATTATGACCATACCATACGCCGGCTTTGTAGAGGGAGATGAAGTATTTACCAACATATGTGCAAATCCGGAAGAGGCTGAGTATTATATCATCACAAACTACGATACCAATGAACAATTCACCTCATACCGGAGTGATGAACGATTGGTGTTGCTCAAGCAGTTTCAGTTAGGTGACGCAAGGACTGAGCTATACAAGAAGAAATCCAATTATCATGATAATTAATATAATATGTTTCTGAAGTTTTTCAACTGGATCATTCTGACCACCTTATTCACAGTTGCCATGCAGGCTCAGGACTTTGAGGTAACATTTGATGATGCACCTCCTGCATCCGTGAAACGTGAAAAAACCACAAATCAGCCGGACGAACAACAACAGAATACTACTTCGGTTGAAAAGGTAACCTCTTATAACGAAAAGCAGAGCCCCGGATTGGATACCATCCGTTTATCCATTGTTGAAAAGGCCAGGGAATATTTAGGCGTGAATTACCATTACGGCCGATCCGATGAGCAAGGATTTGATTGTTCGGGTTACGTGAGGTTTGTATATTCAAAATTCGGCTTCACCCTCCCCCATTCTTCATCAGAACAATACAGGCAAAGCCGGCGCATTAAAAATCGCAAAGCCCTGCCCGGCGACCTCGTGTTTTTTCAAACCCGCGGAAAACCAATAGGTCATGTGGGCATTTACCTGGGCGACAATTCCTTCATCCACTCCCCCAGCCGCGGCAGACAGGTTTCTATTGAGTCGCTCGACAGCGCCTATTATAAAAGCCGGCTGGTTGGTTTTGGTTCGTTTTTGAATTGATGTACGCTTATGGCTGAAACTATAAAAACCAATGCCGCCCGTATTCTTGATTCCAAAGGCATCTCGTATGAACTGATTGCCTATGATGTTGACGAATCCGATTTAAGTGCCGGAGCTGTTGCAAACAAGCTCGGTCAGGATACCGACCAGGTATTCAAAACACTGGTGCTTCGGGGCGACAAAACCGGGATCTTTGTGTGCATTGTACCCGGAAGTGCGGAACTTGACCTGAAAAAAGCAGCAAAGGCATCCGGAAATAAGAGTGCGTTGATGGTACACATGAAGGAAATTCTTGAACTTACCGGCTACATTCGCGGGGGATGTTCGCCGGTGGGGATGAAAAAAGCATATCCCTCATATATTGATGAAACCTGTGAATTGTTTGATCAGATATATGTAAGTGCCGGCTTGCGGGGCCTGCAATTTAAGATTCGACCCGATGACCTGATCGGGATCACTTCATGTGTTGTTTGTGAATTGATCTGATTGAGAGTAACCCTTTGAACTATGTCCCAGTTGGAAAAGAAACCGGGGTACGCCTGACCTTGACATGGGCATCTCACAGTTAATACATGGCATCAGAAAGGAAAATCTTATCTTTGAAGAAAGTGTAAAACATATGGCACATGAAAATAAGGGCTTCAGCATACAGGCAAGATTTAAAAGCTTTACCTATGCTTTTAAAGGAATGAGCCATGTGCTCAAAGCCGAGCACAACATGTGGATCCACCTTTCGGTGACCCTTGCAGTTATTGTTCTTGGTGCTGTATTAAAAATCAGCCGCTTCGACTGGCTGATTGTAAT
>JAWOJJ010000142.1:0-3474 GCA_046481675.1 Bacteroidales bacterium
GAAAAAACCAGCCAGATGCTGGAGCAGAATAATGCCCAGGCAGAAGAGCTCAAGGCTCAGGAAGAAGAAATGAGGCAAAACCTGGAGGAACTGCAAGCCACACAGGATGAATCACACCGCAGGGAAATCCAACTGCAGGAAGAACTTGATTCCAAAAACCAGCTGATTGAACAAATGCAGGCAGAACTGGCTAAAAGTAAAAAGAAGAAGTAGTCTATTTTTCGGCAGTTCTTTTTTGAGATCGCTTTATAATTGAGGTAACTATATAAAGAAGCACAATCAGCAAAGTAAAAAAAGAGGCACTGCGCCCGATGTAGTCGCCGTTTCTGACGTAAAAAGTGAGTTTGTCATTGGCATTGAGAACTCCCTTAATTGCACCCCGCTGCCACCATCCCAGCTGCTGCATGACTTCACCCCGCTGGTTGATAAGGCATGAAATACCGGTGTTTGCCGAACGGGCAATACTTCTGCGGGTTTCAATAGCCCTAAGGCCCGAATAGGAATTGTGCTGATGATAACCGGGCGTGTCACCCCACCACCCGTCATTGGTAACCACGAAAAGCAGGTTTGCCCCATTCTTCACATAATCGGTGACAAATTCACCATAAACCGATTCATAACAAATGATTGGACTGACACCTGTGGAATCCTTCGCGGAGAAAAAAACGCCGCGGTAATCCTGCGTTCCCCAACCCCTGAGCGTGCCACCGAGATCAACGGTTAGCTTTTCAAGAAACCCGAGGTATCTTGCATAAGGCATCTTCTCAACACCAACAACCAACTTCGATTTGAAGTAAAAAGGAATATGTGCTGTTGTGTCAATCTGAATGGCAGCATTAAACGATTCATATTTCAGGTCGGAACCCGGTATGGCACGTACATTGTCAGTTAGTTCATCGCCCGGCTTGTAAATTTTCATACATTGAATTCCCGGCACATAGGATGCGCCCGGGTATGCTGCAATAAAACTGCGGATCATCCGGATATCAGGAACATTTTCAATCTGATCCATCCATATGTTATTGTTGATGGATGTTTCAGGTGCAACAAAGTAATCTACCTCAGTATCGGCTACTTTTGCAGCTTCTGCCAACTGTATCCCGGTTTGCTCGATACTGGGAATGGAAACAAATTTTTCATACGGGTCAATATTGGGCTGGATTACAACAACCGTTCTGGGATCAGGAGTTTCACGGTAAGAATGAAACATAACGAGCGATGTGACCAACGGGCCGGCAACGATAACTCCAATTAATACAAGCTGAGCAATCAGCTGCCTTCGGGGTTGCTCATTCAGAAAATTTTTAATCAGGTTGAATATCAATACATTCAGTAGCAACACCCACAAAGATCCGCCAAGTATACCCGTGTATTCATACCACTGGATCATCCTGATGTTGTATGCAAACCCGTTCCCCAGTGAAAGCCAGGGCCATGAGATTTCGGAATTGTGATAAAAATATTCCCAGGTAATCCAAAACAAAATCAGGCTGAAATAACCAATGTGCGCTCCCATTCTTCGTTTTGCCATGTGAAAGAGCCACATCACCAGGGACCACATAAATGTATTGATCAGCACCGCTGCAACCACACCTATCAACGATGCATTATATATCCACCAAGTGGTGGCTGTGTTCCACACTAAAAAAGCAAGTGCCGAATACCTGAAGAATGTGCCGGATCCATATTCGATCCGGTGCTGGCAGAGGTAATCTTCTACGAATAACAAAGGCACCAGTGCGATAATCAGGATCAACCCATTCCCCCATTCATACCAGGCCGGAATAAGCAATAAACCGCTGAGCAGGGAATACAAAATACGTTTCTTTGAACTCATGTGATTGTGAAAGGAATGATAAATAAAGCGGCTAATATATCCAAAAAAAGTGTGATCATCACCTGAACTGATAATAAGCCTGGCAGGCCCCCTCACCCGAAACCATACAAGCACCTACCGGATTGGCAGGTGTGCAGGCCTTTCCGAAAAGCCTGCATTCAGCCGGTTTCTTCATACCCCGCAATACTTCACCGCAGATACAACCCGCAGGTTCAGGCAAAGATTCAACCCGGATATCAAAGTGCAGCGAGGCATCCATCCTGCTGTATTCTTTTTTTAATGATAGGCCGCTGTTCCTGATCATACCTAATCCCCGCCACGATTCATCACTGGCCTCAAAGACCTGGCTGACCATTTTCCTGGCTTTCAGGTTACCCAGGGGAGTGACAACTCTTTTATATTGAATTTCCACACCATGCCTGCCCTCCTCGTGCATGCAGACGAGCATGTAAATCGACTGAAGCAGGTCAACCGGCTCAAAACCTGCAATTACCACAGCAATGCCGTATTTCTCAACCAGTGCTTGATACATATCGGCTCCGGCAACTGCTGATACATGACCTGGCCCGATATATCCGTCAATACGGATGCCCTGATCGATCAGTGCACCCATGGCAGGCGGCATCACCTTGTGCATCGAAAACAGGAAGAAGTTGGCAATACCCTGTTTTTCGGCTTCCAGTATGGCTACAGCACTTGATGGTGTTGTTGTTTCAAAGCCAATTCCGGGGAAAATCACTTTTTTACCGGGATTTGTGCGGGCAATATCAAGGGCTTCCAGCGTGGAATAGACAATTCTGACATCAGCTCCCTGTGCACGTTCCTGGTTAAGACTGGACCGGGAACCGGGCACCCGGATCAGGTCGCCGTATGTGGCAATGATTACACCAGGCATTCCGGAGAGGGCTATGGCCCGGTCAATGGACGTCCGATCGGTAACACAAACCGGGCAACCCGGACCGGATAACAATTCAACATGCCCGGGCAGCAGGTGCTGGATGCCGTGTTTTCGAATGGCCAACGTGTGTCCGCCGCATACCTCCATAATACGCACAGGCTTTTTCGACCGGCGGGCAATTGCTTCTGTCAGCCTGGCAACCAATTCATGGTTTCTGAATTCATCAACGTACTTCATTCCGGTTCTTCTGTTTCTTTTTCCATTTCCTCAATCATGGCAATGGTTTCCAGGGCTTCTTCCTCACTGATTTTCTGAAGCGCAAAACCAGTGTGAATCAACACATAATCGCCCGGCTTCACATCATCAACCAGGTGCAGGCTGGTGTTTACAATGGCCCCTCCTACTGAGGCCCGGGCCATATTTCCTTCCACTGAAAGGATCTTTGCGGGGATGCTTAGACACATATTTATTTGTTGATTTGTTGATTTGGTGATTTGTTGATTTGGTGATTTGTTGATTTGGTGATTTGTTGATTTGTTGATTTGTTGATTTGTTGATTTGGTGATTTGGTGATTTGGTGATTTGGTGATTTGTTGATTTGGTGATTTGTTGATTTGTACTTTAATCATTTCCTCAATCATGGTCATCTTTTAATCATTTGAATCATACCTGTCCCTATTTGTCGGGAGTTCAGACAGTTTTCCGAGTGCGTCATTGCGATGAGCCGACCGTTTCAGGG
>JAWOJJ010000122.1:0-8306 GCA_046481675.1 Bacteroidales bacterium
CGTGTGTTTCGACAGTTATCATGATCAACGCACCGGTTTTGAATTTGACGTTACTGCTGCCGGACAGAAATGCGATGTGTTGCTGACCAACCCCTCAAATCCAAACATGAATTGGAATGCTGTATGGTACGGCAAAAGAGCTTTTGAAGATTCGGCCTGGACGGTTGAAATGGAAATACCTTTCAGCCAGCTCCGTTACAGTGCTGACGAGGTGCAGGTTTGGGGATTGCATTGCTGGAGATGGATCAACCGGTTTCAGGAAGAAAGTGACTGGGAAGTCCAGTCGTCTACAGGCCCCGGTACACTTTATCTTTTTGGGGAATTGCACGGAATCAGCGGACTGAAAAAATCACGCCGCATAGAACTCATGCCTTATGGTTCGGGAAAGCTGCACACCTTTGAAAAAGATAAAGCCAATCCCTTTGCCGATGAGGGTTATAAACTTTCCGGAAATCTCGGGCTTGACGCCAAAATAGGACTTACTTCCAACCTCACGGTCGACCTGACCATCAATCCCGATTTCGGACAGGTGGAATCTGACCCTTCTGTGATGAACCTTACGGCATTCGAAACTTTTTATGAAGAAAAGAGGCCGTTCTTTCTTGAGGGAGCCAATATTTTCAAGTTCGAATTCGACGATGACATTATCTTTTACAGCCGTCGCATTGGCCACGCACCATCTTACAGACCTGTTCTGGGTAATTTGGAATTTCTGGACTACCCCGATAACACCACCATCATCAATGCTGAAAAGTTCAGCGGAAAGACTTCCAATGGCCTTTCTATTGGTGTAATTCACAGCATTACAGCCGCTGAAAAGGCAAAAATCAGCACCCCTGGAGGTGAAAGCAAATTCACCGCCGAACCACTTACCAATTATATTGTTGCCCGTGTACAAAAAGATTTCAACCAGAGCAATACCATATTGGGAGGTATTTTTACCTCAACCAACAGGTTCATTAACAAGGATTATCACGAATATCTCAACCGCGAGGCATATACCGGCGGAGTGGACCTGCTGCATTACTGGAAGGATAAAGAGTATTATGTTGATGCCAAATTCACGGGAAGTCTCATCCAGGGTGATGATGTTGCTATCAGGGAACTTCAAACCGCCTCGGCACGCTATTTCCAAAGACCGGATGCCGATTACCTGGATTTCGATACTACCCGAACCCAATTATCGGGTTTTGGCGGCAAGATTAAAATCGGCAAGGGGAGTAAGGGTTTGTGGCGCTATTCAGCTGAAGTAAGCTGGAGAACACCCGGTTTCGACCTGAATGATGTTGGCTACATGCAAATTGCCGATCAGATCAGGGAAAAGAATAACATCTCCTACTTTGTCAACAAGCCGGTTTCCATATTCCGAACCTATAATATTAGTCTTTATCAGGACAATTACTGGAATTTCGGAGGTGATCATCTGACATCCGGGGCAGGTTTGTATTTTTATTCCGAGTTTCTCAACAAATGGTCTGTTTCTCCGGGTATCAACTATTATACTGCCGATCACGATATCCGCATTTTGCGCGGCGGCCCGGCAATGACCACACCCGGCTACTGGACTGGCAGTTTCAATATAAAAACAGATTATTCCAAACCGCTTTACTTCTTTGTGAATACCAGCTATTCAAAGGCTGCCGACAACCGCCAAACCACCTATTCGGTTGAACCCGGAACCACCGTTCAGCCCTTCAGCCGCCTGCGGCTTTCTTTGAACCTGAACTATGAAGATAATACCGATCAGTTGCAATATGTGGGAACAGAATCGGTTTTGACAGATTACAGGTACATTCTGGGTAAAGTGGATCAGAAAACACTCGGGCTGACGTTTAAGGTTGACCTGATCATTTCACCCGATATTTCCCTGCAATACTATGGGAGTCCTTTTGCCTCCATTGGCAAGTTCAGCGACTTTAAGCGTGTGACCAATCCAAAAGACAAGGAATACAACAACCGGTTTGA
The DNA here is from genome assembly GCA_046481675.1 of Bacteroidales bacterium. Classification (GTDB taxonomy): domain Bacteria; phylum Bacteroidota; class Bacteroidia; order Bacteroidales; family UBA10428; genus UBA5072. The sequence goes on from JAWOJJ010000122.1 coordinate 1,966, forward strand.
AATGATTTCCGGTATGACAACTGATGGTGATTTATTTCGGGTTGACGAGAATGGTGACAACCTGCCGGAATATACATTCCGGAATCCTGATTTCAATTTTTATCAGTTCCGGTCGAACCTGGTTTTCAGGTGGGAATACAAACCGGGCTCACAGATCTACCTGGTATGGTCGAACGATAAAACGGAAAGCCTGAACCCGGGCGGCTATGGAATTAACGACATGGCCGACAGAATTGCCGGGGCCGCCCCAAACAATATTTTCCTGGTCAAATTCAATTACTGGTTTTCGCTTTAATAATAACTCCATGAAAGATATCGGTCAGAAAAGTATTCGCCGCATTTTCATTACCCTGCTCAGGGTTGCTGTCGGCTGGCATTTCCTGTATGAGGGACTTGCCAAAATTGTAGCTTCAGCATGGTCATCCTCGGGATACCTCTTGAATACCACCGGTTTTCTTTCGGACTTTTATCACTGGCTGGCTGGTTCCCCTGCTTTGTTGAAAACGGTAGATGTCCTCAACATGTATGGTTTGCTGCTGATCGGGCTGGCTCTCTTCCTGGGTGTATACATCCGTATTGCCGCAGCCGCAGGAACAATTCTGCTGGTCTTGTACTATTTTGCGTATCCTCCTTTTGGAAATGCCCTGCTGAATATTGCTGAAGGACATTGGTTCATCATTGACAAATTGTTTATTGAAGCATTGGTGCTGGTATTCATTTTCTTTTCCCGGGAGAAAGGCTTTGGTATTGAAAAACTGGCAGCAGCTGTGGGGAAATACAGGTCGAAAAAAAACAGGCTGGCATACATGGATCAGCCTTCCGGTAGGCGGAATATGCTGAAAAACCTGGTAACTCTACCGGTTCTCGGATTTATGGGGTGGGGGGCATTCCGCAACCTAAATACCTATGGAGCCGACATTTCTTCGGGAGCAACCATCCAGGTCAAGCGTCAGGCTTTGGGTGAGCTGAAGGGTGCATTGCCCAAAGGAAAAATAGGCAAACACGAACTCAGCAGGCTGATTATGGGAGGAAACCTCATCGGAGGCTGGGCTCATTCACGCGACCTGTTGTATGTGCCTTCTCTTTTCAAAGCATACAATACCGACAGGAAGGTATTTGAAACACTCATGCTGGGTGAAGAAGCCGGAATCAATGCCATCAATATCGGATTCCCTTCCAATGAACTGATCTCCAGGTATAAAAAATCCACCGGAAGCAAGATCAAGGTGATTACCCAGGTGGCTCCCAATCTGGAGAAAAACGACTATTATGAGTTTATCAATAAAGCAATCGATTTTGGTGTTGATATCATTCAGGTACAGGGCAATCAAACCGACTGGCTGGTGCGGGATAATAAAATCGATGTCATTCAGAAAATGATCGACAAAATCCGAAGCCAGGGATATACCGCAGGATTAGGTGCGCACACTGTGGATGCGCTTATTGCATGCGAAAACAGCGGGATTACCCCCGACTATTACATGCAGACCATGCACCACGATAATTACTGGTCGGCTCACCCCCTGGAGAACCGCGTACCGTTTGAGGTGGATGGCGACAAGAGTCCCGATCACAACAAATTCCACGACAATCTTTTCTGCCTGTTTCCCGACCGTACGGTTGATTTCGTAAACCGCACAAAGGTTCCGGTGATGGGATTTAAAGTGCTGGCTGCCGGAGCCATTGAACCTAAAGATGGTTTCAGGTGGGCGTTTGAGAATGGCGCGGATTTTATCTGCGTGGGTATGTTCGACTTCCAGATCGTGGAAGATGTGAACACCACGCTGGATGTTTTGAACAACCTGAATCGCACCAGGCCCTGGTTGGCCTGATCAGTGTTATTTGGCGTTTCCGAACCTTTTCACAGCTTCGTTCAGGATGGCTTCAGTTGCTGTTGCTCCCGATCGGGTGGCTCCCGCGGCTTTCATTTTTAAAAGATCGTCGAGTGTACGCACGCCTCCGGCACATTTTACCTGAACTTTAGGTCCAGAATGTTTTCGCATGAGTTCCACATCGGCAACCGTGGCTCCGGTATAATTGTAATCACCATTTGGCAGTTTCACGTAACCATAACCGGTGGAGGTTTTTACAAAATCGACACCCACACGTGTGCAGATCTCGCAAAGTTTTATTTTGTCTTCCGTTTTGGTAACATAATCTGTTTCAAAAATTACTTTTACAATGGCCCTGTTTCGGTGACATGTGTCAGTAACAGCTTTTATTTCCTGCTCAACATAATTCCAGTCGCCGCCCAACGCTTTGCCTATATTGATCACCATGTCTATTTCGATGGCACCGTCATTACAGGCTTGTTCGGTTTCAAAAACCTTCACTGCCGTTGAACTGTTTCCGTGCGGGAAACCAATCACACAGCCGGTTTTAACCGACGAACCCTGAAGCAATGCAACAGCCTTTTTTACTGCGTAGGGCTTCACACAAACAGAGGCCACGTTGAATTTCCGCGCAACCTGGCACTGTTTTGTCAAATCTTCATCGGTATGCACCGGATTCAGAATCGAATGATCGATCATCCGGGCAAGTTCGTTTACCTTTTCCATGGTTGAGGAATTAAATACTTACAGAAATAAGGGAATAAATTCGCACAACAATACTACGAATTTTTTTGATGGCGTTGCATATTGTCGGTTGTCCTTTGCCTGTTAGGGCCAAAACCGATAAATTATTTAACTTTATCCTGCTAAATAAAACCCAGGATCATGAGAACAGCCTTTTTCACAGTACTTACTGCATTCTTACTTGCAGCGTGTGCAAAATCCGATACCCAATCTTTTATTGCTCCCGATAATCCAAATTTTGCCTACATGGGCAGGTTTGATCATTCCGACCCGGCAAAGCCTGTATTCATGTATTCAGGATGTGCCATCCGGACAATATTCGCGGGCACATCGGTTGAGCTGATCCTGAAAGATGACAGCCTGAGGAATATGTTTACGGTGATCATTGACGACAGTCTTTTTATACTTACCGCAAACCGGCCCGACAGTGTCTACCTGCTGGCCTCGGGCTTGCCCAATAAGCGCCACAACCTCGAAATCATCAGACGAACAGAATGGCACGGCGGCAACACCACTTTTCTCGGTTTGAACCTCGATGGGGGCAGGAAGATTTATGAACCTGCAGTTAAGGAGCGCAAAATTGAGTTCATCGGCGATTCCTATACCTGCGGTTATGGGAACGAAGGCAAAAGTGTGGAGGAGCATTTTGCCTATGAAACCGAAAACAATTACCTGTCGTATGGTGCCATTACGGCACGTGCCCTCAATGCTGAATATGTTGCTGTGTGCCGTTCCGGTATCGGTATTGTGCAGGGATACGGAGGAGGACGCGATTTCAATATGCCCGCGCACTATGATGAGGTGATCCTGAACAGCCCGGTAAAATGGGACTATTCACAGTACCAGCCCCAACTTGTAGTAATTAACCTGGCGGGCAATGATCTTTCTGCTCCGCTTGATTCGGCCGAATTTGTCAATGCCTATGTGGGATTTCTGAAACGAATCAGAGGCAACTATCCCGGAGCAGCTATTGTTTGTGTTGCCGGACCTTCATCCGATAATGCCCAATGGGTAACATGGCGGAATCTGATTCACGGCGTGGTAAACCAGTTTGGAGCCGTTGACCAGGCTGTCCATTACTTCGAGTTCAGCACCATGGAACTTCATGGAAGTGACTGGCATCCGAATGTGGAAGAACACCAGAAAATGGCCGGGGAATTAACGGCGTTTCTTAAGGAGCTGATGAAGTGGTGAAGTGGGTATAGGTAATTTTTAATCGTTCGGAAAAATATGGATCAATTATTCGCTGATCTTTCTAATTGAGCTGCCTAAGCAGCTCAATCGGTGAATTTGGTGATTCATAGTAGTTAAAGTCTTTTCGGGTTATTACCTGCATGATACAAATTTTTTGTTTGAATAATATTCACTATATGTAGCTACGAGCTACACTTTCAAAACGGCTGAATTACAAATTCAGCCGAGCGGGTAAGCAATATGAAAGAATAAAGCACGGAAAGCCGATCTTATATTATTCTGGACTTTTTATTAATATCGATTGATTTGAAGAATCTAGAATATCAACAATACCACATCGATCTTTATTCTTCCAATTGATCATTTGCATCTTAATAATTTCTTGCGAACCAACAACACCTATTTCATATACAATAGTAGCACTTCCTTTTGCATATTGATTAATTATAATCCAATTACTGTTCTTAAGATTCTTCTGAGCAATTAATTTTTGAACTGATTTATGTTTTAAGAAAAGCTCAATGGCAAGGCTTTTACTTTTTATATCATCTGATAAACTCAGATTGGGCTTATTTCTAATTAATTCATCCCTTAAACCTACTTCAATTTCTGAATGGTTATCAAAATATTCATTAAAATCCCCTAAAGTAGGAATGTAATCTTTTGATGTTATTTTTTGAAGAAAGCTCATAATTAGGCCTTCATGATTACATCTCTCTTGAGAATATGCTACACAAGCATAAAGAAGAATAATCAATCCAATAAATAAAATGGTTCTTTTCATATATTAATAATTTACATTCAGTTGTAGCACATTATAACGTCTGGTGTAGGTTCTAATCCTATTGTATAAATCCAATGATCTTACACCTGATTCACGAATTCCGATACAACCCATTGTCCCAAAAGCATTCCCATCTGGATGAATTTCATAGGATGGATCAGGAAAAATATCAATATAAAAATCCGCGCCATCTCTTATATAACCTGGGATTCCTGTATCCAATCCCATCTGTCCATTTTGAATTGTGTGTCGTCCTCTAGCAATAGGGCTTCCCCAAGGCCCAGAAACTGCAGTCCAACTTCCTCTATTAACAGATGAACCATCGGAATAATAATCAAACCAATCTAGAGTGCCATTAACATATTGTCCAACCCCTGTATAATTTGCAATATCGCCCGAAAAATCTAAATATGAATTCAAATACATTGGTTGTGGTACAGATAGTGGCATTGAAATTAAGTTAATAACAGGAATCGTTAAAACCATTGTTAAATTTGATCTCCCCTGATTAGCTATTATATTACTAATATTACTGCTTTGAGTCCCAAATAGCCATTCACCAAGGGTTATCTGTACTGTTTGTGGTCTGCCAGTAAAAGGTTCAATAAGTCCGCTTCCTGTTTTTACATTTACTGGAATACCCATAATCTCACTAAACCCCATCATAGCGAACCCGCTAACACCACCCCATAACGTTCCGGATGCTGCAGCATCCAACAAGTCAGTGCCTCTTGCCCCTCTTATGTATGAATTTCCCAAGTTGGTAATACCTCCAACACACATTCCTATGGCAGGGGCGCCTATTTCTGATTCAGCCAATGCAACAGCTGTTGAACCAGCCACATGACTCTCAAACCCGACACTCATGAGCGAATCCCCTGCTATTGTTGTATGATCAGACAATTCCCTCTCCAAAATCAAGTTGTCGAGGTAAGGAGTTCTGACGGTCGAACAGCGTTTCGATTTTGGGATTCGTTGTCATCATTATGATTTCCGCTTCTTTACCGATGTTTCTGCAATCTTGAGGCTGTTGAGATATTGCTTTTCAACGTCGCTAAGTGTTTTGGCCTGGTATTTCACGTATTCTGATTTCGCCTTTTCAACGGCTTGCTCGTGACGGATTTTCCCGGCATCTGCCAGTAGACGTTCGCCGCTTGCCGTGAGGATGCTGTCGAGGTGCGCTGCCCAGTCGCGCATGGTCATCGGGACCTGCCGCTCTGCCTGACGCTCGGCGAAGTCCAGATAACCGGTAGCCGACGGAGATGATGGCATCCAAATTATAGAATTTCCGTGACCGTTCAACGGTTCTGGCACCCTCTTTCTGAACTTGTAAGAAATCCTTACAAGTTGCGAATTCCCCCAGCTCGCCCTCTTCATAAATACTTTTCAAGTGCAGTGTTATGTTCTGGGGCGTCGTTTGAAAAAGCACGGCCATTTGCGCCTGTGTCAGCCAGACGGTTTCATCCTCCATACGGACGCTGACCCTGATGACGCTGTCATACGTTTCATGTTGGTGTCCTGTCGAACACGGTGCTGAAGCTGGGGCTGGCGGTCGTCCTCGGGAGCGCTCGATTCCGGCTGGTCGCGGGCAGCACGCTGTTGCTGATGGCGCTGGCGCTCGCCGCGGTGCTCATCATCCGGTAGAGGCTCACGCCGGCATTCGGTCCGATCACGGTTTTCGTAGCCAGGCGGCGAAACTGTCGTCTGACGCTGAGCAGCAGCGACACGATCGCGAGAATGGCGAACAGTCGGCGAAGCATGGTGCCGCGCATCCGTGAAATCAGTGC
>JAWOJJ010000011.1:0-139843 GCA_046481675.1 Bacteroidales bacterium
GATGCGGGAAGGAACACGGTCTGGATTTCCGGCGACATGGTGACGTTCATCCCGGCCATCTGCATCTCGTAATCGAGGTCCGTCCCGTCGCGCAGGCCCCGCAGGATGAAGCCCGCCCCTTCCCTCCGGGCGGCCTGGACCGCAAGATCGGCGAAGGTGATGATGGAAATCTGGATTCTTTCGCGCTCGGCGATCGGTTTGCACACTTCCCGCAGCATCTCCGCCTTTTCGTCTGCCGAAAACAGCGGCGTCTTGCCGGGGTGGACCCCGATCGCCAGCACCAGCCTGTCGACGAGGCGCGCGCCCTGGGCGATCACGTCGAGATGCCCGTTGGTGACGGGATCGAAGGAGCCCGTATAGAGCGCCGTGCGGGAAGCAACAGCTGAGGCTTACTGTATCCGCCCGAGAGCACGTAGGAAAGTGCCGGTAATTTCATTTTGGAAATTACCTTCCAGTTGGCCAGATAGCTATTGTGTTTCTTTAAAAAGAAAACTTTCTCGGCATTTCCCTGCGCAGCATAATAGGCTGCAGACCAGGGAGCGAAACCGGATGGGGCGTTCCACTGAATTTTCCGGAACCATCCAACAGGTTCATGATGAAACAGGCCATAAACCAAAAATCCCAGAACACTCATGGAAGGATCAAAAATTATTACCCTTCCACCGGGTTTCAAAACCCGCCTGAATTCTGAAAAAGCTGTTCCCGGATACTGCAAATGATGAAAAACGTCAAACAGGATCAGGTTGGAAACTTCTTCATCTGCAAAGCTTAATGAGTAGGCATTCTCAACCTGGTCAATCCAGGGATTCATGAACAGATCAGTGCAAATGGCCCGGGGGATTTCCAGTTTTACGTTGCCGATACCGGACCCCAACTCTACAATTTTCCCGTCAACAGCATAATCCACCTGGCCGCCGATAAGCCTGTAAAAATTACGGTATATCAACTGCAGCACAGGTTTGTTTTTCCAGTAATTCAGGTTTTGCTGAATTTCAATATTGTGCTGATCAATCGGTAATGAATCCATCTTGTATTCCTGAGCGTTAATGCCAATACCGGGGTACAGCTATCTGAATTTCAGTTTGAATGCCGCGAACATGCTCATCCTCAATAGCAGGAAGCCATGCCTGAACCTGCTGATTTGCGTGGATCCGTATTGTCTTTCTTTATACCTGACAATGATTTCCACAATCTTCAGGTTGAGCTTTGCAGCTCCGAACAACAGGTCAAAATCTCCGAAAGGGTCGAAATCTCCAAAATAGGAACGATTGGCTTTGATTTTTTCGTAATCACTTTTGAAAAGCACCTTGGTTCCGCAAAGGGTATCCTTGAGGCGTTGCCCAAGCAGGTATGAGAAAAACTGGCTGAAGAATTTGTTGCCGATCAGGTTCAGGAAGCGCATGGCCTCCTTTTCCATGGGGTACACCATACGGCAACCATTGATGAATTCACCCTGGCCATCGGCAATGGCATTGTAGAATTTGGGCAAATCTTCAGGTGGTGTGGTCAGGTCAGCATCAAGAATCATGAGGATATCTCCCGTTGCAGCATCAAATCCCATTCTCACAGCATCACCCTTGCCTTTTCCCTGTTGCTTCATTACTTTGATATTCTTGTCGGGACTGGATGAGCTGACTTTCAGCATTTCTTCATACGTGCCGTCTGAAGAATGACCTTCTACAAATATGAATTCCTGAGATTTCCCAAATACCGGAGTTCTGGTAATGGCACTTGGAATGTTGCCTTTCTCATTGCGGGCCGGAATGACAATGGAAACCGAATGCTCTTTCCTTTGCGGCATATATATGCGGGCGGAAATTATGTTCAAAAGTCCCAGGTGATTCAAAACCGGCAGATTCACCAGGATTTTATTGAACAGAAAATTCAGTAGCGGAATGTACTTGGGTAAAATCAGTTTTTGAGAGTTGGTCAGCACCTGAAACCCTTCAATTTCTAGAAGATTAACAATATCGTTGTATGACAGCCAGTTCGGGTTTGGTGATTTTTGTTTCAGACCAATAAATTCTCCGAATCTTAATACCGGTTCCCAAAGAAAATTGTAGTTGGAAATGATTATTCTGGTCGACGGATGGCAGAATTTCCTGATATTATGGAGTGCCTTTTGAACATCCCACAACACATGAAGTAGGTCGGAAAGGATGATGTAGTCGAATTGTTGTTTATCCTGATCCAGTTGTTCAATAAAAGTATCACTTTCAATGTCGTGAACCTTGAAATGCAGGTGGGTATGACGGGATGCGGCAAGTTCAATGGTTTTTCCGGAAAAATCAATTCCCACTCCGAATTCCGGCTTCACTGCAGCCAGCAGATCTCCGGTGCCGCAGCCCACCTCGAGCACACGGGAACCAGCCGGAATGATAAAAGAGAAGTATTTCTCAAGCGAACGGTGATAAAACCGGTTCCGCTTCTTCCAGACCATCCTTCGGTCAGCAATACGCTCAAAATATTCCCTGATATCCTCTTTAGAAATTCCTTTTTCCGGTTCTTTCATGCTGATTGTTTAACTTAAAAAGCAAAACCTGACACTTTACTTCCAATTATTCTATATTTGTGGGCATCATGATTACCATCACAAACATAGTAACTTTTGTTAAACCCACTATAGAAAATTTACAGTACAATGGCTTCACCTTCTAAAAGACCAGGACAAAAACAAACATCACCCGCGAAGAAGCAAAACCAGTCTTCTGTTTCGGCTGAAAGATCCGACAGGAAAACAACGGTTTCCAACATGGGCCTTTTGCATAAACTGGATGGATGGTTTGAACCCAAAATGAACTTATTCTTTTTCATTTCGATATTTCTATCGGTTATTTTTGGAATTTACCTGTTTGATGTTAAGATCAGTACAGGTGGTGACGATTCCAGTTATATCGAAATGGCACATAACTTCATCAGGGGAAAATCATTTCCTACATGGCACGGTCCATTCTATTGCATATTCCTGAGTATCCCGATGCTTATTTTTGGCGTCAACGTGGTTTTACTTAAGGCAATCTCTTTTATCTTCATTATTGCCCAACTGGTGTTGTTTTATTACACATTCCGGAAATTGGTATCACCCACCTTGCTGGCTTTGATTATGTTGGTTGTTTCAGTAAACTCAACCATTCTGTATTTTGCCAGCCAAACGTACAGTGAGGCTATGTACATGTTCCTGCAATCACTGGTTATTTTTCTTTTCATTAAATACTACCTGATCAGCAAAGATGAGCCCGGGATTACCATGCGTAAAGAAATGGTCCGCGCCCTGGTTGTAGGTTTATTTGTTTTTTTGGCAAGCCTTACCCGAAATATTGGCATTATCTTTTTGCCGGTAATGTTGCTGGTACTTTTGCTTGACAAAAGGATAAGGGCATCCATAATGCTACTGGCGTCGTATTTTGTATATTATTTTCCCTTTAAGCTTTATAAATATTTCATATGGAATACTGAAATATCAAAAGGTTCACGACCTTTTCATGAAATTCTGCTGAAAAACTTTTACAATCCATCGGCCGGATATGAGGATTTTTCAGGAATGGTAGTCCGTTTTTTTGAAAATGCCCGTCTTTACCTTTCAAAGCATTTTATGATCAGCATTGGGTTGCATGATCCCACAACAACGGATAAAAGCTGGTTTGTGACTATTGTCGTTGCAACATTGCTGCTTCTGGCTCTGTACTATGCCATAAAGCGCAACAGGGCGATGTTCTTTATGGGCTTGAGCATTCTGGCTTCTATGGCTGCCACATTTATTGCCCTGCAGCAATCATGGGATCAGATGCGGATGGTCATCATATATGTTCCCATGATGTTGTTGTTTATCGCGTGGGGATTGCAGCAACAGGCTGAGAAAAAAGGTTACGGTTTTATATACCTGCTGATACCAGCCTTGCTGGTTCTCATTTTCTTCAAAACCCTGGATATGACAGCTGACAAAGCCAAGGCCAATAAAAAGGTTCTGGCAAGGAACATCAAAGGAAACAAGTATTACGGATTCACTCCCGATTGGCAGAATTACCTGCTCATGAGTGAATGGGTGGGGAAAAATATACCCGGGGAAGTTGTTGTTGCTGCCCGCAAACCCTCCATGTCGTTCATTTACAGCAAAGGAAGGGACTTCTACGGGATGTATCGTTTTCCCACGGAAACCCCGGAAGCGCTTTTGGAAGAATTAAAACAAAGAGCAGGCGAACTCATGGTTCTGCCTAACAAAGCAATTCAGGCAAACTGGCCTGTTGAGCTCCAGTTGGCCATTAAACAGTCGAATGTGGCCTATGTGGCTGAAGGAAGTGATATTTTCGGCGTTTATGATTTTAAGAATTTAACCGGACAGGGAGTGATTCAGACATTAATTGGTTTTCAGGTGAAACCGATTAGCTCCGATTCATTGCTGAACAGGCTTAAGATTTCCTCTCAGTCCACTTTTGCCGTTTCGCCCGATACGCTGATCAATAACCTGCGCAGAAATAAGGTGGATTATATTATTGTAGCCAGCCTGCGTGCCAATCCGAACATGAATACCGGCAATATCATCAATAATATTCAGAGATATCTGTATTTTGTAGAACAGAAATATCCCGGAATACTTCAGGTGGTGCATCAGATTGGAATGAAACCCGAGGAAGAACCGGCATGGCTTTATAAGGTCAATTACAAGTTATACGGTTTGTAAGATTGTCAGAACAAGAGAACAACAGCGGAATGAACAGCGTAGTTCTGGTGGGTGCCGGCAATGTGGCATGGCACCTGGGGCATCATTTGGTTGGCGCCGGATTCCATGTTGTTCAGGTACTCAACAGGAGTCGTGAAAACGGAATCCGGTTGGCTCAGGAATTAAAAGCACCTTATTGTTCTGATGCAGATTCAATGAACCCGGAAGCCGATTTATACATTCTGGCTGTTTCTGACGATTCCCTTGGGAAAGTGTTGAATGGCGGAAGATTCAGGCAAAAGGGACTTGTGGTTCATACTTCGGGAAGTGTCAGTATGAACATTTTCGAGGGAAGGGCGCTGAATTTTGGTGTACTCTACCCGTTGCAGACGTTTACCAGGGGGAAAGCCGTTTCTTTTAAAGAAGTACCCCTGTTTGTGGAAGCAAACCGGTCAGAAAATCTGGCAAAGCTGGAGTTTGTTGCCTCAAAGCTTTCAGATTCAGTGCATCGTGCTGATTCTGCAATGCGGTTGCAATTGCATGTGGCCGCAGTTTTTGCCTCGAATTTCTCCAATCATTTGTTTTCAATTGCTGACGAACTGCTGAGTGAAAAGGGCCTTTCATTTGATGTGCTGAAGCCGTTGATCCGGGAGACCCTCTCCAAAGCCATGATCATGCCTCCGCGAGATGCCCAGACCGGGCCTGCTGTCAGGGGAAATATGGCTATACTTGAAAAACACCTGGAAATGCTTCTTCCGCATCCGGAACTCAGGGAAATCTACCGGCTGATATCGGAACGGATTCTTTCAACTAGAAAGATCTAGCGGGCATAAACCACGATGGACTTGCCGGTTGTATACCGTTGTGAAATCATTATTTTTGTAGTATTAATAAAATCCAGATGCCTGAAATAAAGAAATTGCTGAACCACATCAAGGCCTTTGCTTTTGATGTGGATGGGGTGTTTACTAACGGCTCCATCATGCTTCATCCGGGAGGAGAGTTCATCCGGATGATGAACATTAAGGATGGTTTTGCAGTGCAACATGCTGTTAAAATGGGCTATCCCATAGCCATCATTACCGGCGGATTTTCGAAAATGGTGAAAAAAAGATTTACCACCCTGGGCGTTCAGGATATTTTCATGAAAAGCGGCATCAAAACAATTCCTTTTGATTCATTTTTAGCCAAATACCAATTGTCAGCGGATGAGGTCCTGTATATGGGTGATGACCTTCCCGACTTTGAAGTAATGAAACTTGCGGGTTTCCCAACATGTCCTGCTGATGCGGCACAAGAAATAAAACAGCTTTCACTCTATGTTTCACCCTATAAGGGAGGAGAAGGCTGCGTACGCGACATCATTGAACAGGTTTTGAAATTACAGGGTAAGTGGCTTAATGATTTTTCATTCATATGGTGAATATTCTGGCTCATATTATGGCAGTGCTGCGCATGATCAGGATTTCAAACCTGCTTATTGTAATTGTTACACAGGTATTGGTAAGGCAATGTCTGATTGTTCCTTTACTGAAGCAGGTCCACATGGAACCGCAGCTGCCACCGGTTTCTTTTGTGTTCCTGATTCTTGCAACAGTTTTCATTACGGCAGGAGGTTATGCCATTAATGACTACTTCGACCGGAAGATTGACAGGGTTAACAAACCCGGGGAGCAGATTGTGGGCACTTTGATATACCCAAGGCATGCCATGGCTTATCACCTGGTATTCACTATTCTGGGTGTGATTCTGGGAACATGGGTTGCCCTTAAGGCAGGTGAATTGTACCTGAGCCTGGTGTTTTTCATTGTAAGCGGATTGCTTTGGTTTTACAGCACTTCATACAAACATGAACTGTTGCTTGGCAACGTTATGGTTGCCCTGCTGACTTCTCTGGTGCCATTTATTGTTCTTCTTTTTGAATTGCCTTTACTGGCAAGGAATTATGGCGCAAATATAAATTACATACTCCCGGTTCTCATGAAGTGGGTACTGGGCTTTTCCCTGTTCGCATTTCTGGTCAATCTCATCCGGGAAATTGTTAAGGATGCAGAGGACTTTGAAGGCGATCAGGCTTATGGAAAAAAAACCATACCGGTTGTGTGGGGCGTGAGGACAGCCAAATCGATTTCACTGGTGTTGATTGCACTCACCATTGCCCTTTTTGTAATTGCCTGGGTTAATTATGTACCGGATTATACTTCGCTCATATACTTTATTGCTTTTATCATAACTCCACTGATTGTGACAGGGATTTTGCTTTTCAGGGGTGCCGACTCACAGGTCTACCGTAAGGCAAGCCTATTGCTGAAACTGGTTATGCTGACCGGTTTGGGCTACATGGTCATTGTAAACCTTCTCATCAATAACATGAAATGAACACACAGGAAATATTAAATAAGATAAATGAATTCGATATTGTTCTGGCTTCAAAATCGCCCAGGCGGCAGCAATTGTTAACGGAGATCGGGATTAAATTCAGGGTAGTCAATCATCTTGACATGGATGAAGTGTACCCGTCAGTTTTGAAGCGGGAAGAAATTCCACTGTACCTGGCAAAAGCCAAGGCATCATTTTATGAGTCATACCTGGAGCAAAATACCTTGCTGATTACTGCTGATACAATAGTATGGCTTGAAAATGAAGTGATTGGCAAACCTATTGATGCTGAAGATGCCGTTCGCATGCTGACCAGGTTGTCGGGCAACATGCATGAGGTTTTTAGCGGAGTATGTCTGAAAACAGTTTCCGGTGAAAAAACATTCTTTGCCAGTTCAAAGGTTTATTTCAGGAAGATTTCAGAAGAAGAGATCAGGTATTATGTAGACAACTACAAGCCTTTTGACAAAGCCGGAGCATACGGAGTGCAGGAGTGGATTGGTTACGTAGGTGTTGAGAAAATTGAAGGCTCCTATTACAACGTAATGGGATTACCGGTTCAAAAGCTCTATTGTGAACTTATGCTTATGATTCAATAATTGAAATTTCATTAACCATTTTATGTATAAAGCATTATATAGAACAATCACACTGACACTGGCATTGTGCCTTGGTATTCCGGTGTGGAGCGGAGAAGGGATGTGGCTTCCGGTTCATCTCGACAGCCTGAACCAAAAGGACATGAAGGAAAAAGGCCTCATGCTCGATGCGGCGGAAATTTTCAGCAACAGCCATCCCAGTTTAAAGGATGCCATTGTTATGTTTGGTAACGGCTGCACCGGAGAACTCATTTCAGCGGAAGGACTTATGGTGACCAACCATCATTGCGGATACAGCCGCATTCAATCACACAGCACCGTTGAGAAAAACCTGCTGGCCGACGGATTCTGGGCGAAGACAAAAACTGAGGAATTGCCAAATAAGGGATTAACGGCAACATTACTGGTGCGCATGGAGCGTGTTACGAGCAGAGTTCTTACCGGGATACCTGATTCATTGAGTGAAACAGACAGGAACACCTTGATTAAGCAACGGATTGAGGTGGTCAGGAAAGAGGCGATTTCAGATACATTCCTGCATGCCGAAATCAAACCCTTTTATTTCGGAAAGGAGTACTATCTGTTTGTTTATCAGACTTACCGTGATGTCAGGCTGGTTGGTGCTCCTGCTGAAACAATCGGCCGGTTCGGGGGCGATGAAGACAACTGGATGTGGCCGCGGCATACAGGTGACTTTTCCCTCTTCAGAATTTACGCTGATAAAAACAACAGACCTGCTGATTATTCACCCGATAATGTCCCATACACACCCCGAAAATACCTGAACATTTCTATAGGTGGCGTTCAGGAAGGAGATTATACCATGGTTATGGGTTACCCGGGGCGAACGGATCAATACCTGACCTCTGATGCGCTGGAAATGATTACCGGGAAATCATTACCGGCAAAAATTGCAATAAGAACAGCAAGGCGAAATGCGCTTGAAACGGTGATGGATCAAAGCCCTGAATTGAGACTGAAATATATTTCAAAATATGTGAGTTTAAGCAATTCATGGAAAAAATGGATCGGTGTTGTTAAAGGAATTAGCCAGTCGCATGCATTGGAGGCCAAGATGAAGCAGGAGGAAGATTTCAGAAACTGGGCCGGAAATCTGCCTTCTGATCCCTCCGGTTATGCTTCATTACTGAAAGAATTTTCCATTGTTTATGATGAATTGGAGCCGATGTTTCTGGCAGGTGATTTGGGCACTGAAATACTGAATTCTTTGGAAACATCGCGCATAGTGAATGATGTTCAGATGAAATTCTTTTCAACTCTTGATTCTTCCAAGGTTGTAAAGCAGTCCGCCATCCGAAATATCAAATCACAAGGGGATGCTTTTTTCAGGACAGAGGCTGTTGCTATCGACCGCAACACGCTTCCGGAAATGCTGGAAGTTTATATGAAATATACAGCTTCCATTTATCATCCGGCATTTAACAGGCAAATAGCGGATGACTTTCATGGAAGTCATACCGCTTTTATTGAATCGGTTTTTAATAAAAGCATCTTTACAGATTCAGTGAAGTACCGAAAAACATTCAGAATGTCTGAATCAAAGATCAGGAAGAAAATCATGAATGATCCCCTGATTTCGATTTACAGGGATTTTTCCGATATGCTTGTTCCTATTGTATATGGTCGGCTGGATAGCATGAACCGCAGTCTTAATGGCATGTACAGGAGGTATGTGACGGGGCTGATGGAAATGAAAACGGAAAAAACATTCTATCCTGATGCCAATTTTACCATGAGGCTTACGTATGGAAAAGTTGAAGGGTATGAACCCGTAGACGCTGTGAAATACGCACATTATACCACGTTTGATGGCATACTCGAAAAAGAAAAGCTTGAAATTTCCGATTATAAGGTGCCTGAAGAGTTCAAGAAAGGAATACCGGAAAACATCCCCGCTTCTTACCTCACTGATGGACGCATTCCGGTTTGCTTTATTGCTTCGAACCACACATCAGGAGGGAATTCGGGAAGCCCGGTTCTTAATGCAAATGGCGACCTGATTGGCATTAATTTCGACAGGAACTGGGAAGGTACCATGAGCGATTATGCATACAATCCCGATATCTGTCGCAATATTTCACTTGATATCCGGTATATGCTGTTTGTAATTGACAAGGTTGCAAATGCCGACTGGCTGCTAAATGAATTAACGCTGACCAATTAATGATTTGACCTATGATAGCAACATTTGTGCACATTTGGGTAAAGGAATCCCATATTGATGATTTCATCGCTGCCACAATTGAGAATCACAAGCAGTCGGTTCAGGAGTCTGGCAATCTCAGGTTTGATATCCTGCGTGATGCGGAGCATCCTGCCAAATTTGTTTTATACGAAGCCTACGTGTCGGATGAGGATGCCGCGGCTCATAAAAAAACTGCGCATTACCTGAAGTGGCGCGATCTGGTTGCTGACTGGATGGCGCAGCCCCGTCAGGGTATCCGTCATGAAATTGTTTACCCTGTTGAAGATGCGGCATGGTAGCGGGCTTTAACCTCCTCCGCACGCCACGTATCTATTTTGGCTGGAGACAGTCTGAAAAGGTATTGGGTCTTATAGGCCGATACGGGAAGCGGGTTTTGCTGGTAACAGGTGCCACTTCCTACACACGTAATCAGGGAATTACAGAAATCATCTCATCCCTCGAGAAAGCAGGGCGCATCGTTCATCATGCACGAATTGAATCAGAACCTTCGCCGGATGATATTGATACCACAGCGGAAGCATGCCGGGGTAAAGATCCCGATCTGGTGCTGTCAATAGGGGGCGGAAGCGTTATTGACGCGGGTAAGGCCCTGTCTGCCATGATGCCGATCCCCGATTCAATCAGGGATTATCTTGAGGGCGTTGGAACAAAAAAGCATACGGGTGAAAAGAAGTTTTTCGTTGCAATACCTACTACTTCAGGTACCGGCAGTGAAACAACTGCCAATGCAGTAATTTCATTTACCGGGAAAAACGGGTTCAAACGATCGTTGCGGCATGAAAACCTGGTTCCCGACATGGCTATAGTGGATCCACAGCTGACCGTCAGTTGTTCGCCGCAAATTACCGGTGCAAGCGGGATGGATGCCTTTACCCAGCTGGTTGAATCATACCTTTCGGTTAAGGCAAATGCGATGACAGATGCCCTGGCATTGGAAGGGATCAGCCAGATACATAAAAATCTTCTAAATGCTGTGCTTCATGGTGATGATGCTGAAGCCAGAACGGGAATGTCCCTGGCAGCATTGCTTTCGGGTATTACCCTGGCGAATGCAGGATTGGGCCTGATTCATGGATTTGCCTCTTCCATAGGTGGATTGCATGATATTCCGCACGGCACTGTTTGCGGGACCCTGATGGGAGTTGTGAACCGTTACCAGGTATCGGCACTTTTGAAGCTGCCGGAAGCTACCCCGGCTCATGATAAGTATGAGAAACTGGGCAGGTTGTTTTCCGGAGCAGAGGGGAAGTCGCCAGGCTGGTACATGGAATATGCGGTTGAATATATTGAAACACTTACCGGTCAGCTGAACCTGAAACGACTGAGTGAATTTGGTATTCAAGGGAACGACCTGATGGCCATTGCAGAAATCACAGATCATAAATCAAATCCCGTTCACTTTGAAAAGGAACAGTTGGTGGGAATGATGAAGGAGCGGTTGTGAAGCCTCCCGGGAAGTCAGGATGAAACACTTACTCCGGGTTATTCTGTGCCGAATATATTTCTTTCAAATCCTTTTCAAAAATGGTGAATGTATCCCGCTCAAAGGCAATAAAATCAGCAGCACTTTTATGTCCGGTAAAAGGGGTGTAATAATGCTTCCTGTTGGCATTTCTCCAAACCATGAGATAGGAAATATTCCTGGCCAGTGAATCTTCCCTGATTGATTTGAGCAGAAATTGAGTCCACCAGTTTTTTACAGGTATGCCGCTAAATCCGCATTCGGTTAGCGCTGCTATTTTCTTCCTCGCGTTGGCCATGTTAACCAGCATCCTTAACTGGGCAACCCCGTTGAACACAGATGAGCCACTCTGGAAATCCCAGTAATTTTCACAACCTAATATATCTACCCACTCGTTACCCGGAAATCGCTCGAGGTATTGCAGCTCACTCTCGAACATGTCCGTGGAATAGGCGTATATCAGGTTGTGCACGTGCAGGGAATCACGCAGGTAGGATATGGTAAATCTCCACAGATCAATATATTCAGAAGGCAGGCAGCGGCCTTTTCCCCACCAGAACCAGTTTCCGTTATTCTCGTGAAACGGTCTGAAGATCACCGGAACATGGTTGCCCTGTTCATTTTTAAGTGAAAGAAAGAAACCAGCTATTTTTTGTAATTCTGATTTGTAAAAATCCGACAGGATACTGTCAGGAAGTATCTTGCTTAAAGCCGGTGTCACATCCCATGCTGTACCGCCTGTAACAGGATTATTCAGGTGCCAGCTTACCGTATTGATTCCTCCCCGGTCAAAGGCTTCTATCATTCTTTTGCGGATCAATTGAAAAGGGATGCTGTCAATATTATCTTCTTTACCGGCTCCGCCAATTTCCCATCCATAAAGAGCAGGATGTGTGCCGGTGAGATCCTTTACATCTGATTTATTATCCGGAAATTTCCAGTCGACTCCGGTAAGAGTCGCATCCTGCTGCCCGAATATGATTCCTTTGCTTTTCAGTTTATTCAGATTAATCAGCAATGCTTTGGCCTCAGGCGTCAGCAGTGAATCAACCGGTCTGTCAAATACAGGCAGATCAACAAATGTTTCAGGTAATGCACCCGTATCTTTTGTTTCAGTGGGTTTGCATGAAATGAAAAGGGCAGCAGTCAGTAAGATCCCGAATAAACAGCAGTGACCTGGAGCGGATTGGAAAGTGCCGGGTAAAATCTTTTGAATTATGCCTGTCATGTTCATATAAGATATTCTGATTTGACTGAAGGCTAATTTAGAACAAATCGTTAAAATGAGAAAACAAAAAGCCTATTTGCAAGTATTGGGTATACTATCATAAAAAAATTGTAAATTTAGTGGGTTAAGAAGAGATTAATAAGTTGCCAGACAAACTTTGAAAAACCATCGGAGATGAAAAATGCAATTGCGGAATCCGGAAAATTATCCTGGCTAAAAGATATTACCATTCTGATAGCTGAAGATGAGCCTACTAATTTCAGACTTCTCACTGCCATGCTGAAATCATCTGGAGGTAAAATTCATTGGGCGCAGGATGGTCAGGAAGCGGTAAGTTTTATAAAAAACAAACCCTCTGAAGAAAAGTGTCTTGTGTTGATGGATATAAAAATGCCTATAATTAACGGATATGAAGCTACAAGGCGGATCAAAATGATTGATGAGAACATACTGGTGATTGCAGTTACTGCTTATGCTCATTCGGGTGACAGGGAGAAAATTTCCGGTGCCAAATTTGACGGCTTTATTGCCAAGCCATTTAATCTGGATATGTTGTACTCTGTTTTGTCCAGGTTCTCTTCTTCTTTTGAATGAAACCGGAATAAAGCAAAGAATCAGGTTGCTGCAGCCCTGTTATCCGGCACAAAAGTAATTCATTAAAAACATCAGCGAGGATCTGTATTTTCTGTGGATTTGTTCAAGTTCATCGTGCGTTTACCTGATGAGAACCCCATTGAAAAGCACAGTAAGATGTAGATCAATAATCTTATTTTTTGTAGTTTTATCCGGCAAATTGATAACAAAACCCATAAATATGAAAGATAACCAGAACAACCAAACCAGGAAAACAATGAAACGTGGATTTGCCGCGTTTTTTATGTTGATTTCGTTGTTGCTGAATGCTGTTGCTCAGCCTTCAGGCGGACCTTATGGCCCGGTACAGCAGAAATATGAATTGCCCAGAGTAACCGGAAAGTTATTTTATGTTGCCCCGGATGGCAAAGCGGAATCATCAGGGAATCAAATATCTCAGCCAACTACTATTGAGCAGGCCTTAGCCAAAGCCGAAAGCGGAGACGCGATCATCCTTCGCGGAGGCACTTACCGTACCGGCGACCTGGAATTCAACCAGGGCATTACCATTCAGCCCTATGCTGATGAACAGCCGGTTTTAAAAGGTACACTCGAAGCTAAGGAATGGAGGAGAATAGGGGGAGGTATGTGGAAAACCACCTGGAAAAAATTATTCCAGGCTTATCCCGACGATTGGTGGACCCGCGACTGGTACGGCTGGAATACACCTTTGCATTTATTCAACAATGATATGGTTTTTGTTGACGGCAAATTGCTCAATTCGGCAGGATGGGAAGGTGACGTGGATGAAAATTCATTTTATATCGATTACAAAACCGGTTCGGTGTATCTGGGTATTAATCCTGAAAACCACCTGGTGGAAATTACCGCGTTTAACCATGGCTTTCGCAGGGTTGTAAAGGATGTAAACGGAAAGAAAAATGATCACAAAGGGGTTGTCATGCGGGGTTTAACGCTTACGCAATATGCATATTGCGCTTTTGAAATTGACGGTTATGAACCACAGGCACTGGCTGACCCGGCAACTTTTGGTAAAGACGTGGTGGGAAGTGTTATTGAAAACTGCACCTTTTCATATTGCGGCAGGGTAGGGGTTTACCTTCGTGGCGATAATACCGTATTACGCAACTGCAATGTTCACCATACCACCACCGAAGGTGTGTACCTGCTTTCTTCATCGGATTGCCTGTTGGAAAAAAATATGTTTTCACAAAACAATATTGAAGATATCAACGGATATTATCCGGCTGCAGTGAAGATTTTTAACCAAACCCACCGGGTTACCTGTAAGGACAATCTGGTTTATGATCTTCCGATATCCAACGGTATCTGGTATGACGTGGGTAATATTGACGGACGTTTCATTAACAATTGGGTTGTTAATGTGGGAACCAATAAAGGAAAATTCGGAGATCAGCGTAAAATGTGGTCTAATTATAACGGATTCTTTTTTGAGATTTCCAAAGGTGCCACAGTAGCCGGTAATGTTTTTGAGGACTGCGACCAGGCTATTTTTGCGCTGAACAGTTCCAATGTGGAGATGTATCAGAATACATTTATCAACAGCACCGTATGCATTGGTCGCGATAAGCGAAGTGCACAGGGAGACCATTTCGGATGGCACCCAAGCACGGGCCCCGATGTAGATGAGCGTTTCGGGCATGTTTTTGTGAACAACCTGATGGTGGGAGACGTGAATTTTGTGAAACCATTGATGCTCGTATATCAGCATAAGGATCTTTGCGAAAAGCTGAATACAACACCCCTGAAAAGGTTTGATTACAACGTGTTTGTTGAAGACATCAACAGCGGATATGATACGCTCATGAGTCATATGCCCGCTGCTAAGCCGGAATGCGTTGAAAAGCTGGTAACCCTGGATGAATTGAAAGGATTGTTTGAAGGATCATCAGCAAACAGCAAAGTTTATAAAGGCTTCAACATACCTGTTTTCAAATCACTTGAACTGGGGAACTACGATCTGAACAAGGCATTCGCGGGTGCAAATGCTGCTACCGTTTTACCTGCAGAAGTTCAGAAGCTATTGGGATTACCTGCTAAATACAAACCGTATATTGGAGCATATTCTGTTAAGTAGTCCGGAGAAGGATCTGAGGTGGCAGCATGAGTGAGGGCCAGCTGAATATTGAAGACTTTTTATCCAGAAGCAGGGAGTGTCCGGTAATCGACGTCCGGTCTCCCGGAGAATTTGAACACGGCCATATTCCGGGAGCAATCAATATTCCGATCTTTAGTAATGAGGAAAGGTCAGCGGTTGGAACACTCTACGTGAACAGGGGGTCTACAGATGCCATGATGAAGGGACTGGAAATTGTTGGTCCCAGAATGAAGGAATATGCTGAATTTGCGCTACGCATTGCTCCCCGCCGCGAGGCTCTGATGCATTGCTGGAGGGGAGGGATGCGGAGCAACAGCATGGCCTGGCTTTTTAATACAACAGGTGTAAAAACCTATACGTTATCTGGTGGATACAAGAGTTATCGCACCTATGTCAGAAATTACCTCTCAACTCCGCTGAAACTTGTTGTTATTGGCGGAATGACAGGCTCCGGCAAAACCGATGTACTTGAATATCTCGAATCACAAGGCGAGCAAATCATTCATCTTGAGCGTCTTGCCCGGCACAAGGGTTCGGTCTTCGGAGGTGTCGGAATGCCATCGCAACCCACTACGGAGCAATTTGAGAATGATTTGTTTGCCCGGCTTGTGGAACTGGATCCACTAAAGCCTGTGTATGTTGAAAATGAAAGTCTGTTAATCGGCCGGGTTTTTATTCCCAAACCATTTTTTGAGCAAATGTCCGCTGCACCACTGGTTAAACTTTGTGTTCCTTTCGGGCGGCGTGTTTCGCAGCTTGTAAATACATATACATTAGGTGACCGGCAGCTGCTGGTTGAAGGCGTGAAAAGGATTGAACGCCGTCTGGGATTGGAAAATACAGCCAGGGCCATTGAACAAATTCAGAACGGAAACATGACAGCGGCAGTGGAAATTGCTTTGAAATATTACGACAGGATATACTCACGGGCAAAGGAAATACCAAACCGAAAAGTTACGGAAGTGAAAATTGAACAGGAAAGCGTCCGGGAGATTGCAGAACGGCTAATTTCAATTAGTAATAGAATTTAGGCTGTAGGCTGTAGGCTGTAGGATTGTTGTTACTCAATACCGATTTGCATGTTGAAATAATTTAATCATTGAAATACTTAATTCATGAATAGCACTGAAATCCGACTTACGCAATTCAGTCCGGGTGCCGGATGCGGCTGTAAAATCTCACCTGCCGATCTTAGTGAAATTATAACCAAAGTCCCGGATAACTCGCAATTCAAGTCGTTGCTGGTTGGCTGTAATTCACGCGATGACGCAGCTGTTTATGATTTGGGAAACGGCGAGGCAGTGATCAGCACCACTGATTTTTTTACACCCATCGTGGACGATCCGTGGGATTTTGGCAGAATTGCCGCGGCCAATGCCATAAGCGATATTTACGCCATGGGGGGTAGGCCGCTGATGGCCATTTCTATCCTGGGCTGGCCACTGGACAAGCTTCCGGCAGCTGTTGCGGGCAGGGTAATTGAAGGTGCGGCTGACCTTTGTCAAACTGCCGGAATACCTTTGGCAGGAGGTCATAGTATTGATATTTCCGATCCGGTATTCGGACTATCGGTAACCGGCATTGTAAAAAAGGAGCATGTCAGGAGGAACAACACAGCCACGGAAGGATGCCGTCTTTTTCTTTCAAAACCGCTGGGCATTGGGATATATAGCACTGCATCAAAAAAGAACTTTCTGAATAATGAGGATTACCTGGTTTCGGTCAATTGGATGACCCGGCTCAATGATGCCGGAAGCGAACTGGGAAAACTTGATTGCGTGAAGGCCATGACCGATGTCACCGGGTTCGGTTTGCTGGGTCACCTGCTGGAAATATGCGAGGGAAGCGGGTTAAAAGCCCGTCTTCGCTTCAACAACATTCCCGTGCTCGATAACCTGAAGTATTACCTGGGTAAAAACTGCATACCCGGCGGAACCTATCGCAACTGGAAAAGTTACGGCACTAAGATTGGTGAAATGGACGAATTTCAGAAAATGGTGCTTGCGGACCCGCAAACAAGTGGAGGATTGCTGGTGGCAGTAGCTGAAAATGCACACGAATTTGATCTCCTGGCCGCAAAGTATGGGCTCAGTGAGATCGGCCTTCTTGAAAATGCCGGATCTGATCCGGTCATCACAGTTGAATAGCATTTTATAAAAAAATCACGGGTATAAAACCCCAAAGTAAGCTTTGGAAACTAATTCCGCAGCAGAGCTGCGGGGTATTATACCCTCCGACTTCGTCGGGATTGTTCGACTTACAAATTTCAGTTCGCTCACTCCTGAAATTTGAGTCTCACGAATAAAGCCCCGGTATTTCAATTACAACACCGGGGCTGATGATATGGTTATTCAACGACTATTGACTGCGCAGGCTTCCTGACATAAGCCTCTTTCTTGGCAAGGCTTACGTATAGAATTCCGTTTTCATACCTGGCAGCAATCTTTTCTGAATCCACCTTGTTGCCTGTTTTGAATACACGGGAAGCTCCCGAATAGTCAAACTCCTGCAGGCTGTATTTTTCTTCACTGTTTTGCTCATCCTGCCTGTTTACACTGATATGCAAATAACCGTTCTCATGTTTGATTTCAATATCTTCTTTGTTGACTCCGGGTAGCGCCATTTCAACCAGATATTCCTGGTCGGTTTCGGAAATATTGGCGGCCGGAACATGCTCACTGTTGCAACCACAATTGTTGTTGTTATTGAAATGCCGCATGAGCTGATTGTAAGCTTCGGCGGAGTTCTCATCCCGGTTGGCGGAATTATACGGACTGTAAAATCTGATGTATGCCATATTGTTGATTTTTATTGGTTTTTAAAATTGATTGCTGAATGGTATTTTTCAATTTTAATGCCATTGCTGTAAAGCAGACAATGTGGCAGTTTTTGGTGAGTATGTATGTCATTTCGACATGGCTGCAAGAGCCAAGAGCCAAGAATCAAGAGCCAAGAGCCAAGAGCCAAAAGCCAAAAGCCAAAAGCCAAAAGCTAACAGCTAACAGCCAACAGCTAAAGGCTAAAGGCTAAAGGCTGCATTCCTTCAATACCTCTCTGGCCCTCGGCCCTTCGTTAAAAAGCAGGTCAATAGCACTCAGGTTGGAAATAAATCCATAACGTTCCTGGAACACCTGCTGATAGGGTATGAGTTTAAAACCGGGGTCGGGCATATTTAGCCTGTCCTTGGGGTGTATGCTGTTTCTGAAGTCTGCACCATTGTCACCATTTTTCTCAAAGTTGGTTGTAGGCAATGGCGTGCCCGGAATTTGGAATGTTTTCAGCAGAAAGTTGAGCAAATCCATGTTCCATTCATATAAAAAACGGGTCCTGCGGGTATAAAACGTGTTGAAGTTATCGGCATAATATTCATAAAAAGCCGAAAGCCGGTAAGCTGATTCGATTGATTTCAGGTGAATTTTCTGCCAGTTTGTGGCATAGTCTATTTCAACCTCAGCAATGGGCATTTTATCCCCATGCATCTTCTTTACGGGAATCACCAGGCATTGCCTGCCATTGGCACCATATATACAGCAACGGTTGCGGTACGATTGTTTCTGGTAATGCTCATGCTTTTCAATAAAAACATCGTCTCCGTATAAAAATTTGGAGAGGTACTGAACGGGTGGGAGGTAAGCGGTGGAGAGAAGCAGGGACATGGGAGATTTGTTGATTTGATGATTTGTTGATTTGTTGATTTGATGATTTGTTGATTTGAGAATTTGAGAATTTGAAAATTTGAGAATTTGCTAATATGTTAATTTGAAATATTTCTATTGTTGAAAAATTGAATCTTCAGGTCTTTAAAGTCTTTAAGTCATTAAAGTCCTTTTTGTCCTTTTTATGCAAACACCGAACACCGAACATTAAGCACCCTACAGCCTACAGCCTGTTAATCATACTCGCCAGAAATCCCGCGCCAAATCCGTTGTCGATATTCACCACACTGGTTCCGCTGGCACAACTGGTAAGCATGCCCAGCAGCGCGGAGAGTCCTCCGAAATTGGCACCATAGCCCACGCTGGTGGGGACTGCAATTACCGGTTTATCTACCATGCCGCCAATTACGCTTGGCAGAGCTCCTTCCATGCCCGCAACCACTATGTTAACCCTGGCCTGCCGGATCAGATCGATCTTGTTATACAGTCGGTGTATGCCGGCAACGCCAACATCAACAATGCGTTCAACCCGGTTTCCGAAAATCTCGGCAGTAACTGCTGCTTCTTCAGCCACCGGAAGATCAGATGTGCCGGCAGTAATCACTGCAATGAAAGTGGGTGGAGGGGGAATCTGTTTCCTGCGGACGGAAATGGTTCGGGCAGTTTCATTGTACAGGGCATCGGGACAAAACTCCCTGACCTTTTCATACATTTCGCATGTAACCCGGGTAGCCAGTATGTTGTTGTCCTGTGTGAGCATGTAGCGGATGATCCCTGCCACCTGATCGGGCGTTTTACCCTGCCCAAAGATTACCTCGGGATAGCCTGTACGCATTTCTCTGTTGTTATCAATGGTAGCATAGCCCAGTTCCTTGGATGTCAGGTCGTGAAGCTGTTCAAGCGCTTTGGAAACGTCAAGTTTTCCATCTCTCACTTCAGCAAGGAGTTTACTTAAAGATTCGTTGTTCATGTTGGGGCTTGTTTTTTGTTTGTGTCAAAGCTGCCGCTTCGAAATCCCTCCATATCAATGGTGATGAATTCATATCCGAGTTCATGAAACCGCGAAACCACCCGGGCAGCTGTTTCAGGTTGCAGCAGTTCAGTCAGCCGTTCTTTTTCAATTTCAATACGGGCTATGTTGTTGTGGTTACGTACCCGGGAGGCAGCAAAACCAATAGAGGCAAGAAAACGCTCGGCTTTTTCAATTCTCCGGAGTTCCTCATTTTTAACAGTGTACTCGTATGGCAGCCGTGTCAGCAGGCAGGCATATGAAGGTTTATCGGCAGTAGGAAGCCCCAGCTCAGAAGAAAAATGACGCACCTCGGCTTTGGTAATTCCATTTTCCAACAAGGGGCTGCTGATGCCCAGTTCTTTCAGGGCTGCCAGCCCCGGCCGGTATATGCCATTGTCGTCATAATTGGTGCCATCGAGCAGGCTGGTATAGCCATCTTTTTGTGCTTCCTCTTTAAGAACGGCAAAAATGTGTTTCTTGCACAAATAGCATCTGTTTTCAGGGTTGTTGGCTATAGCAGGGAGCATTTCGGCCTGAATAATGCGCTGATTGATGCTTCTCTCGCGGCAAAAGGCAATGGCTTCTTCTACTTCCCAATCAGGTATGTAGGGTGTTTTTACAGTAAAAGCGATTACTTTTTTGCCCAGGACCTTATCAGCAGTAGCTAACAGAAAGGTGCTGTCAACACCGCCTGAAAAGGCAATGGCTGCGCTTTCGAGCCGGCCCAGCCACTGAAGCAGCATGTCGTATTTTTCAGGATTGATCATGGGTGTCCTGTCTTTTTGAAAGCGCCTTTTCCACTTCGTGGTATACCTTGCTGATAGGTATTTGGTTTTGTCGTGCTATTTTGATGCAATCGTCGTATTCGGGTTTCGATTTGATGCATACTCCCTGATAAAAAGCAAATTTCACCCTGACTTCTCCGAAACGGGTACTTATCTGTTCGATTTTCCGGTCGAGCATGGTTTTGTTAATAACATACCTTCGCACCCCAATGGTAGAGGTTTCCCTGAAAAGCACTTCATTAATACGGGTTTCATCCTCAGGTGTGCAGAGAATGGAAAGCTTCACAGCCGGCCTGGACTTCTTCATTATTATTGGTGTTATGAAAACATCTTTGGCGCCTGCTGAAAAAAGTGAATCAATGATGTAGTCATACAACTCCGGGTTCATATCATCGATATTACATTCAATAATAAAGGATGGGATTGTTGTTGTTTCATTTTCCCCGGAAGTCTCACAAATGTGAACGCGCAACACGTTGGGTAGAACTCCATCTTTGAACCCGATTCCATAACCTGTTTTCAGAATCCTGAAACTGGTTTTATCGGTAAATTCATTTACCAGTGCAGCCAGAATTGCAGCGCCGGTAGGTGTGGTGGCTTCATAATCCACAGTGCCTTTACGTACAGGCATGTTCTTTACCATTTCCGTGGTAGCTGGTGCAGGAACAGGATACAAACCGTGGGCACATTGTACCATGCCTCCTCCCAGTTCAACCGTGGAACACTGAATTTTATCAGGAGCCAGATAATCCAGGCAAATGGCAGCACCTACTATGTCAACAATGGAATCAACGGCGCCCACTTCGTGAAAATGAACATCGTCAACCGGTTTACCGTGTACTTTAGCTTCAGCTTCGGCAACTTTTCCAAAGATGGCCATACTCATATCTTTCACACTGCTACTGAGTTCCGAAGTCTCAATCATCCTGCGAATATCCTTGTAAGAATTGTGGTGATGGTGGTGCGTGTGGTCACTTCCGTGATGATGATGACCATGTTGATGCTGTGTCTGGTGTTCGCTGTCAATAACCACTTCCAGCCGTGTACCCGAAATGCCTTTCCGCATATCTCTGACGGTTTTTATTTCGTAGCCATGCACGGGAAGCTTCCCCAGTTCCTTTTTCAGATAATCCAAATCAACACCCAGGTCGATTAGTGCACCCAGGTTCATGTCACCGGAAATACCGGCAAAACAGTCGTAATAAAGAATCTTCATGCAGATCGGTTAAATAGCTGGTGAAATTATTAATATTTTTATTTTAAAGCGGATATTCTCTCACCTTCATTCGTTAAGAAGCTGTTAATCATCCGTAAATGCTGCGTTTTAATAAGTTAAATTCATGTTAATTCCGGTTAAATGCAGCAGGCAGATTTTTAGACGTCGCTGTAAGTCGCACAAAAACAGTCGGATATAACTATTTAGATTGAATTCAAATACTCGTATGGACACTGCAAATATGTGACAAATTAGATATTTTTGGCATGGATTTTTCAGTTAAAGGGTCCTATTAAGAAATAATCATTAATTGTATGAAACGAAGAGATTTTATCAGAAGATCAGTAGGGTTTGGGGTTATTTCAGGAGCTGCGCTTTCCATGGGCCGGTTCAGTGACCTTACGGCTGCCGAAACCGGAGCCTTGCAACTACCCTATGATATGGTTGCCATTAAGGGTGGCGAAGCTGCTGAAATGTTTGATAAGGGAATTGCTTCTCTGGGTGGCATGAAGCAATTTGTGAAGCCAAATCAGACCGTGGTAATTAAACCCAATATCGGATGGGATTCGGCTCCTGAACGGGCTGCGAATACGAATCCCGATCTTGTTGCCCGTATTGTTGAACATTGCAAAAGAGCCGGGGCTAAGTCGGTTTATGTATTCGACAATACCTGTGCCGAAGCAACAAGATGCTATAAAATGAGCGGCATTGAGGATGCTGTAAAGAAAGCTGGCGGTACTATGGTTTCCGGCAAAAGTGCCACTTATTACCAGGATGTGACGCTGCCGAAAAGCAAAAGGCTAAAGAATGCCCGGGTGCACGAACTGATACTTGAATCCGATGTTTTCATTAACGTGCCGGTATTAAAGAACCATGGCGGATCTACCCTTTCCGTGGCCATGAAGAATTTGATGGGTGTTGTTTGGGATCGTGAATACTGGCACAGCAACGACCTGCATCAGTGTATTGCCGATTTTGCAGCAAACCGCAAACCCGACCTGAATGTGGTTGATGCATACCGGGTGATGAAGCGTAACGGACCTCGCGGTGTTTCGGTTGCTGATGTTGCCACCCTGAAATACCAGATGATCGGCAAGGATATGGTTGCCATTGACACTGCAGCTGCCAAAGTGTTTGGCATTGATCCGAAACAGGTAAAACATATCGGCCTGGCAGAAATGCTGGGTGCCGGCAGCACCAATATTGACGCCATGAAGATTAACAGGATAACCATGGGGGCATGAAACAAAAGCATCTCAAGCTAATCCGGGTTGTTTTAGCTGTCATTTTTCTGGTTGCTGTTGCGGCTCTGTTCGTTGACTTCAGGGAGCTGATACCCACGGTTTGGGCCGACCGCATCTTATTCATGCAGTTTGTGCCTTCGGTTGTTAAATTCATTACCATTCCTGCAGTGGTAACCGCCGGTTTTATCTTTGTCCTTATCCTCACCGCGCTGTTCGGACGTGTATATTGTTCCGTAATTTGCCCGCTGGGTATTTTTCAGGATGTGCTGGCCTGGTTTTCAAAAAAGTTTGGAATCGTCAAACGCTATAAATTCAAAAAAGCGCTGAATTACCTACGCTATCCGTTTCTTGCAATTACTGTAATCTTTTTATTGTTTGGAAGCATGTTGATTCTGAACCTGCTTGATCCTTACAGCAGTTTTGGAAGGATTTTTTCGGACATCATGCGACCCGGTGTTTTGGTTATCAATAACCTGCTGGCCGTTCTTTTTGAAAAATTTGAACTGTATTTTCTTTACAGGTTCAACCTTCAGCTCATCACATGGCATGCGGTTCTTATTCCTGTGATTACGTTGATTCTTGTAAGCTGGCTGGCGGTGAAATACGGAAGGTTGTATTGCAATACCATTTGTCCTGTTGGAACACTGCTTGGGTTCGTTTCCAGGTTTTCTTTTTTCAGGATCAGCATGGATGCTTCAACATGTACCAAATGCGGAAAGTGTTCATTTGCCTGTAAATCGCAGTGCATTCATGTGAAAACACTTGAAGTTGATAATTCCCGCTGTGTGGCTTGTTACAACTGCATATCCGTTTGCCCGGAAAGCAGCATTAAATATGTGCCGGTACTTTCAACCACCAAAAAGAATACAATCAAAACGGATGGTCCCAGGCGGAATTTCATCGCTAAAACTGTTGCTTACGGAGTGGGGCTAACAGGAATCTCTGCCACCATGCTGGCTCAGGAAGAAGATGACCGGCCGGCAGGAGAAATACCAAACAAAAAGAATCATCCGGTTTCACCTCCCGGCTCGGTAAGTCTGAAGCATTTTACCGACCGGTGCACTGCATGTCATCTTTGCGTTTCGATCTGTCCTACCAGTGTTCTGCAACCTTCATTTTTGGAATACGGCTTTATGGGCATGTCACAGCCTCATATGGATTATGGTGTGGAATACTGCAATTTCGAATGTACCAAATGCGGCGAGGTTTGTCCTACCGGTGCCATATTACCCCTGACCGTTGAGGAGAAGAAACTGGAGCAAACAGGGCTGGTAAAACTCATCATTGAGAAATGTATTGTTTATACTGACAATACTGCATGCGGATCCTGTTCGGAACATTGTCCCACCCAGGCAGTCAGAATGGTGCCCTATAAAGAAGGATTAACCATCCCCGAAATCAATACGGAAATCTGTATCGGATGCGGAGCATGCGAATTTGCTTGTCCGGTTAAACCGCATACCGCCATATATATAGATGGAAATGCGGTACACCAGGTTGCTAAAGCGCCCCACATTGAGGAACTGAATCATGAATTTTCGGACGAATTTGCTTTCTGACAGGAAGATTCGCACACATCAGCGAACGGATTTAAACCGCATCTGATTTTGTTCATAATTGTTTAAATAAAAATCCGCCGTCAGTCCTCTTTTTTGTAAAATAATTTTTGTAATATTGCGACCTGAATTTTGAAAGACGAACGATAAAAAAAGTGCATCATGGATTTAATAAAAGTTGCTGAGAATCAGTTCACCGCGAAAAAAGAATATCCCGACTTCAAAGCCGGGGATACCATAACGGTTCATTATAAGATTGTGGAAGGTAACAAGGAAAGAATTCAGCAGTATCGTGGTGTTGTGCTGCAACGTCGTGGTGTAGGAGCATCAGCCACCTTTACTGTTCGCAAAATGTCTGGAAACATTGGCGTAGAAAGAATTTTTCCAATGGTTTCTCCCTTTATCGATAAAATTGAAATGAATAAGCATGGCCGTGTTCGCCGGGCTAAGATATATTACCTGAGAGGGTTGACCGGTAAAAAGGCCAGGATTCAGGAAAAGAGAATGAAGCTGGTAGCAGCAGAAGAAACTTCCGTTAAACCGGAATAAAAAAAGCGGGTTTTCCCGCTTTTTTTTATTGTTCATTGCCTGCCTGCCGCCTGCCGGTAGTCAGGTTCATTGATCATTGATTCAACAGCTTATCTCCTTTTTCTTTTGCAATATTCATAATTGCATCGGCTTTTGCATCGGCTTCTTTGATTATATTCTGAGCTGAGGCTTCACCTTCCTGCCGTACCTTTTTAGCGGCTTCTTCGGCCAGTTTTTTTGAAATCGGATCTTTGGCCTTGGCAACCAGCTTATCGGCATTGGCATTGGCTTCTTTTCTCACTATGTCGGCTGCCTGAGCTGCTTTCTCCTTTACCATATCGGCCTCTTTTTGCGCTTCAGCCATAATTTTGTCAACCTCGGCCTGAGCTGCTGCCCTGGCTTCTTCCTTTTTAATATCTATTTGTTCCTGAACAGCCTGCTTGACCTCTTCTTTAATGGCTTCTTTGGCATTGGCACTGTTCTCCTTCAGGTCGAGCCCTATTTTTGGATCTTTAAATGTGCCACCAACTTTCACCTTGATGTTCAGGTTTTCCAACGGATCTATTTTCAAACCGGCTCCGGTAGCTTTGCTCATCAGGTTGTCAATGGGCCCGTTTGCTGCAGCGCCTAACTCAGAGCGCGGTATGTTAATGCCAATGGTGTAATTCATCTTCTGGTCCAATCCCTGGTCACCGCCAATCAACAGGTTGGCATTTCCCATTTTTGTCTCGAAAGGATTCACAATGAGCTTGCCATCACGTATGTCGAAATCGATGCCCAGTTTCTTCAATGTCATGTTGTCAAACGATTTGGAATTTAAAGCGTTGCCAATTTTGCTAAAGGTGGCTGAACTTTTTATACCAACCTGTTCTGAAGACAGGTTGCCTTTTCCCACAATTGAATTCAAAAGGGGCATCATATTATTATCCAGCAGACTGGTGTATTTCATACCCAGTGAGACTTTCCCAATTGCCTTGCTGGCAATGGGAACAAACTTCTCAAGGGTGCTTAATGAAGCTACTGCGGCCGGAATATCGATAGATATGGCATTAAAATCCAAATCAACCATTGGATTCCTGATGTCCCTGGTATTGTATTCACCCGACAACTTCATCGATCCTTCAAGCAAATTCATGCTTACACCATCCAGGATTACCCTGCTGTCTTTCACCAATATGGTTCCGATGGTGTTTTCAATGGCAAGCTTGTCGTAATACATCTTGTCAATCCGTGATACGAGCTTGAAGTCAATGTTGCCCGGTACTTCAACTACCGAAAGGGGAAGTGTGTCGGCTTCTTCTGTAGCAGTTTCTGTGCTTTCTGCCATAAACTCATTCAGATCAAGCACGCCTGACGTGAAAATGAAGTTGCCCCGGATGGTTTCGTCTTTAAATACGTAAGGAATGAAATTCTCCAACCGGCCCGAAAGGTGAAGATCACTTTTGCCCATAATGGCATCAAAACTTTTCACTTCAACATATTTTGGTGAAAATTCCAGGGCGGTTTGGGTGATGCTGACATCCTGGGGCAGGTCGGGGCTGCTGTAGGTAAAGTCTTTGATCTGAAGGGTTCCGTCGGCTTTGAACTTTTCATATT
This sequence comes from Bacteroidales bacterium, assembly GCA_046481675.1. Classification (GTDB taxonomy): domain Bacteria; phylum Bacteroidota; class Bacteroidia; order Bacteroidales; family UBA10428; genus UBA5072. The sequence goes on from JAWOJJ010000011.1 coordinate 26,859, forward strand.
CTTCCTTCTCAATATAGGACATATAGCCCATGAAATCCAGTGCTGCTTCTATCTTACCTTTTAACACAGTGCTGTCAAGAGGAACCACATCGTTAACAGTTGCCAGGTCGAGATTCATGTTGATATTGCCGTTCAGATGCATATCGCTCATGGGTGTCTTGATGTTGAGGGTCATATCCACCGGATTTCCTCCCAGGTCAACATGGAATTTATTAATATCTACCGTGGTATTGTCATTCTGAACGCCATCGAAAAACAGGTTGACATCAATTCCAATATTTTCTGCTGATTTAGGCAATTCGGGGTATTTGAACATGCCGTTTTCAACCAGTAAAGTCAGTGCCACGTTAGGCATCACTTTTTCGTTGTAAGTGCCGATAACGCTGCCGTCGAGTTTTAATTTTCCAGATGCTTTTACATCCTGAAAATCCTTCATGTAAATAGCAGGTATCAAGGAGAGCAGCGATTTGAAATCGGCCTTGTCCAAACCATATTTCAAATTGATTACCATGTCCTCCTCATTGGGCATGGCAATATCACCTGTAAAACGAAGGACCACATCGTTCAGTGCCACCGAATTATCTTTCAGCGTATATTTTGAGTTCTTTAGATCAGCATCCACACCTACCTGTAATGTCAATGCTGCATCCTTCAAATACCGGATGCCTCCGTAAATGACATTTACAAGCCGGGTATTTGAACTGACAGAGAGCGTTGTAAAATCCTTCGACAGATCGCCTGTCAGCAGAAAATTGAAGTCGTCCAGGCTTGCGTTTATCTTGCTGCTGTCATCATCATACCGGATCTGCGCATGGTTGATCTCAAAGCGTTTCAGTTCAATATTCATATCCAGGTCACCCGAGGTGGTGTCTTCTGCTTCTGTTTCACCTGTATCTTTGGCTACATCCCAGTTTACACTTCCGTCTGGCAATACCCAGGCGTGTACCCTTGGGTAATCAACAACAATCTTCCTGATTTTGATATTTTCCATTTTGATGGCGCTTATAAGGTCTACCACCACATCCACCGATTGAACGCTGAACAGGGTGTCGCCTTCGAAAGCATCTTTCCCTGCAATGTAAAAATTCTGAATGCCCACGGAAACATTGGGGAATGAACGGAACAGGGAAAGCGACAATTTTTCAAAATCAGCCTTGGCATTCAGGTTATTGTTAATCTGTTCCTTGGCTACCTTTATTATTTTTCCTTTAAACAAAAAGGGTGTTGCAACAATCAACAGCAGCAATACCAGTATTACAATACCGAAGATTTTGAGTGCTTTTTTCATAACCTGAATATTTAATTTATTAAGTGAAATTACGACAATAATCAGAAACTTTCAACCTGTTCCAAACAGGCAAGGCAATACAAATAACGCAATTCGTGCAGGAAAGTTATCCTGCCTGGCGTAAAATTCAATGACTGCTGATTATCCAACGCATTTTAAAATATTCACACAAGGTTACATTGCAGGGAAAGCATAATGAATTAGTTTTACATATTGACAATCGTGTTTACTTTTTTGAATTCCGGAGATGAGAAATTTCAACCTGATTACACTTATTCCAGTTCTGTTTATGGTGACGGCAATGATGTCGTGTTCCAAATCAACCGATGCGATGAATGAAAAAATACTGCTGAAGGATAACTGGCGGGTACAGCGATCCAAAGAGCTGATCAATCTTCCCGGTTCTTTTATCTCAGGAACAGTCATTGATACCTCATTATGGTTTCCTGCACAGGTACCTTCCACCATAATGGGTGTGCTTACGGGTAACGGATTGTTTAAAGACCTTTTCTATGATGACAGTTTAAAACGTGTAAACAAAGAACCATTTGAGGACTCATGGTGGTATCGTACTGAATTCAGGCTTCCCCGGATAAAGGAGGAACAACAGGTGATGCTCAATTTTGATGGCATCAGCTACTATGCAAACATTTGGCTGAACGGTGTTCTGATCGCATCACGGGATAGTGTTTACGGAACTTTCAGAAGATTTGAGTTCAATATAACCGGGCTGATTCAGGACACTACGAATATACTGGCTGTGGAAGTATTCAAACAACAACCCGGAGATTTCGGACATGGGTTTGTCGACTGGAATCCCCCGCCTCCCGATGATAATATGGGCATCTGGCGCGAGGTTTACCTGAAAATAACCGGAGATGTTGCCTTGAAAAACACCGTTGTTCAGACGGATGTAAATACCGAAACGCTGGATGAAGCGAGCCTTACCATTAAAACAGAGGTGATCAATTATTCACAGCGCGCAGTCAGTGGCAAACTAATCGGCAAAAGCGAGGATTTTGAGTTCAGCATTCCGGTTCATCTGAAAGCCGGCGAACGCAAACAGGTTACCCTGAATTCCGATGAAATCAGTGATTTGCACATTCAGCATCCAAGGCTTTGGTGGTGCAACAACATGGGAACACCTAATCTTTACAATCTTTCGCTTAAATATGAGACCAACAATTCAGTCAGCGATGAACAGAACATTACTTATGGCATCAGGGAGGTTGAAACTTACTTGAACAATGAAGGCCACAGGGGATTCAAGCTTAACGGGAAAGAGTTGTTGATCCAGGGTGCAGGATGGACTGATGATATTTTTCTGAGAGACACAGAGGAGCGCAATGAAATACAGGTCAGGTATGTTCGCCATATGAACCTGAATACCATAAGGTTTGAAAATATTTGGGGAACAAGCCAGCATATTTATGATTTGTGCGACAGGTATGGAATTCTGGCCATGGTTGGATGGAGTTGTCAATGGGAATGGGAAAATTACCTGGGTAAGCCGTGTGATGATTTTGGGGGAATCAAGACAATAAAGGACATGGACCTCATGGTTGAATCACTGGAACACCAGATCCGCTACCTGCAGAATCATCCTGCTATATTTGTGTGGATGCTGGGCAGCGATAAACTGCCCAGACCGGCTCTGGAAAAAAGGTATTTGGACCTGATCCGGGCAATTGATGACAGACCCGGTGTTTCCGCAGCCAGTAAGCGCAGCAGCAAAATCAGCGGGCCTACCGGTGTAAAAATGAACGGGCCCTACAATTATGTCGGACCTTCATACTGGTATATCGATTCTGTTAACGGCGGCGCTTTCGGGTTCAATACAGAAACAGGCCCCGGCCCCCAGTTGCCGGTTTTGGAGTCGATCAAAAAAATGCTTCCCGAAGAGAAGCTTTGGCCGGTAAATGAAAGCTGGAATTACCACTGCAATCCTTCTGAAAGCTTCCAGGATCTGAAAATTTTCAGCGAGGTGATGGATAATCGATACGGGCAAGCCAATAACCTGGAAAGTTACCTGATGAAAGCCAATGTACAAAGTTATGAAACCATAAGGGGTATGTTTGAAGCCTTCAGAACAAACCGGCCGAATACCACCGGAATTATCCAGTGGATGCTGAATTCGGCATGGCCTTCGTTTTACTGGCAGTTGTATGACTATTACCTGTTGCCCACTCCGGCATATTATGCTGTTAAAAAAGCCAATGAACCGTTACAGCTCATTTATAACTATGGCAACCACACAGTTTATGCGGTTAACAGTACGCTCAAGCGGTATGCCAATGCACGGGCGGGGTACAGGATGTTTGATCTGCAGGGCAAGGAACTGTTTTCTGATGAACAGGTAGTTAAACTTGAGGAAAATCAATCGTCAAAACTTTTCAAACTTCCCGCAAATTACAGCACGGTATTTCTGAAGCTTTCCCTGCTGGATGAAAACAACAGTGAAATAGCTGAAAACTTTTACTGGTTAGCGGGCAAACCTGATGTGTATGACTGGGAAAAGACGAATTGGTTTTATACACCGGTTAAGTACAGTGCCGACCTGAAATCGCTCAACTACCTGCCTGCAGCTGAAGTGGAAGTTAATGCCGGATTTGAAAAAAGTGACGAGCTTGAAAGCCTGATTAAAGTAACCCTCACCAACAAATCAAACAGGGTTGCATTTTTCACCTGTCTGACCGTAAGGAACAGCAACAACGAAACCATCCGGCCTGTATTTTGGAATGACAATTATGTCAGCCTTTTACCAGGTGAGTCAGAAGTGCTGCAATGCCTGATCCCGGGAAGCCAGTTGCCCGAAAATACGGAGTTGCTGGTTTCGGGCTGGAACGTGAAAGAACAGACGGTGAAGCTGACCGTTAAAACTGAGGGCAGGGAATAGCCCTTATTTTTTTCCGTTTCGATTGCTGGTTTTCAAATTTGTAATTAACCGAAATTTCGTGAGATCCCCCTGTAGTATTAATTAAACGCGACATGGTAAGATCGTAGCTGTATGCGAATGACAGGGAACCAGTTTGGTAACCTGCCAGCAAGGTAAGGGCATCTTTTGTTTCAGTATTGGATATCAAAGGTATTCCCCTGTACCAGATACCAATGATGAATGGTGCATTGGTGTGGTATAAACCCAGGTCAAGCTGATGAATTCTCTCCTGTGTTTTGTAATGAAATGCCAGGGTAATGTTTTTTTCGGTTTTGGTAATGTGTGCACGGCTCAGCATGTCAAACATGATACCGCCGTAGGCCGAAAACATAAAGGGGGCATATTCCTGTTGCGCCGGTATGTTCTGGTTTAGTTTCATCAGATGATTTCCGGTGATGCCAAGCCAGATATTGTCAGTGAAAACAAGGCCTGAAACAGCAAAGTCAAAATGGTGATATTTTTCGTTATCAATGGTTTCAATTGACCCGCCGGGTAAAACTCTCCCGTTAACAATCTGGTCAGAAAAAATAAGCGCATTGCTGTTGATTCTTTTTGAAAAAAATTGTGCCTGTATGCCGGGAACCAAATGCCATTTCTGATTTATACTGATCCGGTATGAATACTGCGTTGACAGGTACAACGAATTCATCAAACCTGCAGCATCGTCATACATTATGGAAAGCCCTGCTCCAAGTTTATACTTCTCGATATACTTATCTGCAAAAAAGGAAGTAGTTAAAAAGGATTGAGGTAATTGAAGCCATTGCGAGCGGAAATTCATCCCCAGTCGCGGAACTCCGGCAGAGCCTGCAAATGAAGGGCCCAGATAAAGGGGGGCAGAATAAAACTGCGACAATTGAGGATCCTGTGCGGAAACAACCGTCATACTGTATTGGGTGCCTGTAAGAACCAATAATATCAGTAAAAATCTCAATGGTTTATTTCCTTTCATAATCTGGCTTCTTAAGCATTATCTGACAAGCAAAACCGAGCCGGTAAGGATGAAATCAGAACCGCTCACATATTTGCCTGTGACTTTCCATACGTATACATCCTGAGCAAGCAATTGTCCTTTATAATATCCATCCCATCCTGTTTTGACGTCATCACTTTCGAAAAGCAGTACGCCCCATCTGCTGTATATCTCAAGGTGATATTCAGCAATGTTTTCGTGATAAGGGAAGAATACATTGTTGGAACGGTCATTTTCGTTGTATATACCGCCGCTTGGTCCCGACGGGTCGGGGGTGAATGCATTCGGGAAAACCAACAAGCCGTCTTCGGCTACAAAAATATCATGTGAAATGGTGTCTTTGCAGCCAAATTCAGATGCAACAACAAGGGTTATTCTATAATTTCCGCTGGTGCTGTAATAATGCAACGGATTTGATTCAGATGTATACTGGTTATCTCCAAAGTCCCAATGATATGTCGAGACATTATAGGAGTCATCATCATAACATCTTACCGGTTTATTCACAAAAGCTGTGTCAGGTCTGAAGTAGAATCGGGCAACAGGATTGCTGTGGATGGTGATCAGGGTATCAACAGTCACATTTTTGTTATCAGGTCCGTAAGCAATCATGTTTACTTTGTATTGACCGGCATAATTGTATGTATGTGTCGGGTTTACTTCTGTGGTGAAAGTGCCATCGCCCATATCCCACCTATATGTTGTTCCATATTGTGTTGTATTATAGAATTCAACTGTTGTCCCCGGGCAGCCTTCGGTAATGTCTGTAATAAATCCGGCCCTGGGCATCACCTTGTAGTTAATGACAACCTGGTCACGTGCTACACAGCTGCCATTGGTGATTGTCCATTCAAAAGTATTCAATCCTGCCCCCAATGAAGCAACCCGTGTTGTAAAGCCGGATGGTGTTTCTATAGACCCAGCTCCTGCAACCAGAATCCATTCTCCGGTTCCGCTTGCCGGGTTGTTACCTGACAGCATCACCTGGGGTTCATAAGTATCTTTGTCCTCACCCGCATATACATAAGCCAGGTTATTGATAACCGTGATTTCATCTATTGTAAGGCATTGCCCGTTTTGTGTTGTCCAGCGCAAGGTATTCTCTCCGAAATTCAACCCATTGACAGTGGTATTAAAGCTCAGGGAATCACTAAAGTCGCCTTTGCCACTCATTACCTGCCAGAATCCATAACCAACCACTGGTGAATTTGCATACAGAACGGCTGTTTCACCGCATACCTCCGCATCTTCACCGGCTTCGGCTATTGATGGTGAATTGTTGGTGATCATCAACTCATCAGAAGAGCTGCAATTCTTGTTGGTTATGGTCCATACCACGATATTTTCGCCCAGTGCAAGCTCACTGATTGTTGTTCGTGGCAATGTCCGATTGGCAATGCTACCTGAACCGCTCATCAGTGACCATTCACCAATTCCATGCATTGGCGTATTGGCACTTAATGTTCCCATGCTGTTACAAACCGCAAAATCGGAACCTGCAACTGCCACGGAAGGAAGATTATTGGAAATCTGAACGGTATCTGTAACAGAACAACCCGTTGTGGCAACAGTCCATTTCAGTTTATTAATGCCGTTACGGAGCAGGCTGACCGAAGTATTGTATTGGAACGGATCGTCAAACACTGCTGAACCCTGTAAAACTGTCCAGTAACCATTGCCCAGACTTGGCGGATTGGCGTAAAGTACCGTGTTGTCGGCACATAGTTCCTGGTCAAGGCCTGCATATACATCCACCGGGAGGTTGTTGTAAATTACCACTTCATCGGTAGTGATACAGCCTTCATTTTCACTGGTCCACCTCAGGATATTAGCACCGGAGCCCAGAGATGAAACTACAGCCAACGGATTATTCTGATTTGAAAAAGAGCCCGAACCGCTTATAACCGACCAGGTGCCGGTTCCCTGCGAAATGGTATTGGCCCTGAGTTGTTGCTCATCCTGGCAGAGGTACATGTCTTCACCTGCAAAAGCCCGGGTAGGCAAATTATTGGTTAATGTAACTTCATCATATGATATGCAGCTGTTTTTAGCGATGGTCCACCTGAGCACGTTGGCCCCCGGGGCGAGGTTTTCAACCACCGAATTGGGGGTATGCGGATTCAGTATATCAGCTCCGTTGGCTGTGCCAACTATGGTCCAGAAGCCCCCACTGTAACCGGGATCGTTAGCCTGAAGCGTCGTCCGGTCGGCACACATCACCTGGTCAGCTCCGGCATCTGCCTGAACGAAATCGTTGCTGATTATTACATCGTCATATGAAATACATTCCATATAAGTTGTGGTCCACCTGAAAACATTTTCTCCCGGTGCAAGTTCCCTGGCGTAGGTTGAAGAACTGCTCATGTCATCCAGTATAGCCGATCCGCTTTGTAATGTCCAGGAACCGTTACCGGTACCAGGCTGGTTGGCGATCAACAGCACGGAATCCTGGCAAACCGACTGGTCAGCTCCCGAGCGGGCTGTAGTTGGCTTGTGAGATGTTATGATAACTGTATCCCGCGAATAGCAGCCGGCATTCCGGATGCTGTATACAAGGTAATTCTCATCCCTTCCCAAATCATAGACAAGATTGCCTGCAAATTTAGCAGCACCTGAATATACGCTCCATTCACCTGTTCCAAAAGTTGGCGTGTTAGGATGCAGAACCAGAGAATCTTCACAGATAACAGCGTCAAAGCCTGCTTCGGCATCTGTTGGTGTATTGTTGGTAATTGTAACAACCGACGAAGATGTGCAGGTCCCGTTTGTAATGGTCCATTTGAGATTGTTATTTCCCCTGGCGAGGTTTTTGACATTGGTTATGTTATTGTTAGCATTATCAAAGGTACCGGCCCCGCTTATTACACTCCACTGACCGCTACCGATATAGGGCAGGTTGGCGTTCAGATTCACGGAATCTGCACAGACACTCAGGTTAACACCTGCATTTGCTGCGGTGGGCATGTCGTTGATGATGATCACCGAATCGGACGTAGTTCCATTCAGATAGGCCGTCCACACGAGCACATTTTCACCCTGTGCCAGGTTATAGGCATAGGTATTGTACAGAGAGTTATCTGCAAAACTAGCCGATCCGCGTTTTACCGACCATTCACCGTAACCGGGGTAGGGATTTTTAGCGTTGAGTCTTACTGTACTGCTACAAATTACCTGGTTTGGGCCGGCATCTGTAGTATCGGTAAGTATGTTTTCAATGACAACTGTATCGGCAGACACACAACCGGCATGGGTGATCATCCATTCGAAGATATTGCGTCCTTTTCCAATATTGGTTAAAAGTGTATTGTAGGCAAATCTGTCGGTAATCGTCGCTGATCCGCTCAGGAGTGACCATGAACCTGAACCTGTGGCCGGATTGTTGGCGTTCAGATTGGTATTGTCAGCATGGATGCGTTGATCAGGTCCTGCTTCAGATTCTGTAGGCCTGTTGTTAGTTATAATCACAGAATCATAGCTGACACAACCATTGTGGTTAACCGACCACCTGAAGATGTTTCTTCCCTGTGACAAACCGGAAACAAGCGTGTTCGGATCATACCGGTTGATGTTGTATCCTGATCCGGAGGTGATTGACCATTGCCCGGTTCCGGCGGAAGGCAGAGCAGCGTTGAGTCTGTATATATGGTCACAGATTGAAGTATCGTTACCGGCTTCAACAACCAGTTGGTTGTTATACAGAGTAACTGTGTCAGTTACGCTGCAGCCGTTAAGAGTTACTGTCCAGGTAAAAGGATTTGCCCCCTGTCTCAAATTACTTACAGTTGTGACAGCCTGGTCGGAATGCTGGATCACTGCAGGTCCGGTTATTGCCTGCCACAGTCCGGTTGCAGGGAATTCAGGTTGTACAGCATTCAACGTTCCTTTGTCAGAACAAATTCCGATGTTTTCACCACCATAGGCCAAAGGTAAGGGATTGGCAACTACGTTCAGAATTGGAGACGAAGGTCCGGAACCGCAAACATTTACCCCCGATACGCTAATCGGACCGCCATACTCGTTTTTCACATACATAACCTGTATCTGGCGGGTATTTTGTCCGGATATTACTGTCATTCCGGGAGGCAATGTCCATTGATAGTAATCTGCACCGGGTATGTCTGCTATCATATAGGTAATACCCGAAGCGCCCTGGCATACAATGCTTTCTCCGGTTATGGCACCGGCTGCTTCAGGATATGCATTCACCTGAAGCACTGCAGGCTGGCTGTTAACAATTCCGCAAACGCCGCTGATTACACAGCGGTAGGAACCTGCATCTGTTGCAGTGATATTACTGATCAGCAACAATGAAGATGCCGAACCATTGATCTGTGTATCATCAGCCAATGGAATCCCGTCTTTTTCCCAACGATAGGTGATTGAATCACCGGTGGCAGCAATACTGAACAGAACCGATTCGCCTTCACATCGAATGAGGTTCTCAGGTTGTTTGTTAACCTGAACGGGGCTGTTTACCAACACCGGGATTGCTCCGGTTACAACAGTACCACATGAACCTGTGACGTTGCATGAATAAAATCCTGCCTGTGCGGGAATGATGTTGTTAATTACAAGTGATGAGGTGGTAGTTCCGGTTATACCATTGCCATCGATAATGGAAATACCATCGCGAAACCACTGATAATTCAGGTTACTTCCGTTAGCAGAAACCGACAATGTTATCGACTGACCTGCGCACAGTGTATCTCCTGTTGGGATTCCTGTAATGGTCAGCGATTCATAAACCGTAAGTTCAGCAGCGTCTGAATTGTGTATTATACCGCAACCATCCGTTACCACGCAGCGGTAAAGTCCCTGGTCGGAATTTATCAGTTCGGTTATGGTGAGGTATGGCATCTGGGAGCCTGTTATTCTGGCATCGTCAATTAATGCTGTGCCGTTGAATTCCCATTGGTAAGTCAGCTTGTTGCCCGTGGTTGCCACCCTGAAATTAGCCTGCTCACCTAAACATTCCTGCACATCAACCGGATGATCTGTAATTTGTCCTGCCTGATTTACTGCCAGAGTTGCTGGATCTGAATTTGCTGTTCCACAACTGTTCACCACCTCGCAGGTGTAAATCCCTGTATAAGAGGGAACGAGGTTTTCCAGGTATAAGGATGCTGTGGCAGCTCCGGAAATACCACTACCATCGGAAATCACTACACCGTTTTTCTTCCAGGTAAATACCGGGCTGTCGCCTACAGCAGTCAGCTGCATCAGATGATTTCCACCCTGGCAAACAGTTGCATCGGCAGGATGATTTGTGATGGAGGGCGGTACGGTTACAGTAATCGTGGCAGACTCTGAAGAAATACTGTTGCAACTGCCTGAAACAATACAGTGGTAAACGCCTGAGAACATAGGAGTGGCATGGCTTATGTGAAGTACAGAAGAAGTGGCTCCGGATATATCTCCGCCATTAGTGAGTGGCACGTTATCTTTCATCCATTGCCAGGTGTTGCCATCACCCTTTGCAAGAGCAGTTAGCGAAAAGTCAGAGCCATTACAAATGTTCTTGCTTTCGGGTTGTTCAATAATACTTGTTGCTTCTTCTACTACAAGAACTGCAGGATTAGTCATTACATTCTGACAGGAGCTGCTAACCATGCATTGGTAGGTTCCGCTTTCTTCAAATGTGACATTACTTGTAACCAGTGTAGCGGAAGATGTCCCGCTATACCGGGCATTGTCGGAAAGAGCAACTCCGTCTTTCATCCATTGCCATGATAAAATGCTTCCTGTAGCCGCTGAGGTAAAGGTGTAAGAATTGCCTTCACAGATGGTATTCCCGGCAGGTTGAACCGTAATTACCGGTTCGTCATATACGTTCAGTGTTGCAGGGTTGCTGATTAGTGTATTGCACGGTCCGGTAACAATGCATTGATAATTGCCGTGGTCAGCGGTCTGCAGGTTTTTTATCTGCAATACACTTGTTTGAGATCCGCTGATTGACAGATTATCCACCAGGTTTGCCCCGTCTTTTTGCCATTGATACGTTGCCTGGCTGTTGTTTGCTGCAACAACAAAAGTTACTTCATCATTTCTGCACCTGTCGGCATTTACAGGTTGTGTGGTAATTGCTGAAACAGGCGATACTTCAGTTAATGCTGATGTTGAATACACCGTATTGCACGTGCCACTAATGATGCAACTGTAAACTCCTGCGTCAGCAGTTGTTGCGTTGTTGATTACAAGAGCAGGGTTATGAGTACCGGTAATCCGGGCGTCATCTGAAAGATTTACACCATTTCTGAGCCATTGATAGGTAAGGTTACTGCCGGTTGCACCAACACTCATATTAATCGGCATTCCTTCACAAACAGTCACATTCGCAGGTTGTATGGTGATGGTGGCAGGTGACGCCACGGTGATTACCATGGGCGTGCTGTTTGCCATGCCGCAGGCACCGCTGACCTCACAATAATAAGAGCCCGAAAAACCCGGATCAACAGGAGCAATTCCCAGGATTCCGGTCGCAGAGCCCTGTACAGCCAGGTTATCTGACAGTTTCAAAGCGTCTTTGTACCAGCTGTATTTCAGTGAGTCGCCGGTGGCCGATACCTGGAGCGTGATGGCCTCACCAGTACACAGGCCTGTTTCGCCGGAAACTGAAGAAACATTTGTTATGCGGTTTACGAACAGTAATGCCGGTATCGAATTTTCTATACCGTCGACCATACAACTGTAGGCTCCGGCATCAGCGGCAACAAGACCAGTAATGGTTAATGATGATGCCTGTGATCCCGAAATCCGGGTGTTATCACTCAGGATGACTCCATTTCGTTTCCATTGATAAGTATGGCTTCCGCCGGTAGCAGTAACACTTATGGTAACGCTTTCACCCTCGCACCTTGTGCTTCCGGTTGGCTGAACAACGATTATACTGGATGCTAATAGGGTAAGCGAAGCAGGATTGCTGGTGGCTGTGCCGCAATAACCGGTAACCACAACGTTATATGCACCCTGATGCGATAAGTTGACATTCAGAATATTCAAATGGGATGAGGTTGAACCGGATATTCCACCACCGTCTGTCAATGGCGATCCGTTAAAATACCATTGATACCTAAGGCTGTCGCCAGAAGTATTTACAGTGAAATCTGCATTGCCGCCTGATAATATGGAATAATCGGCCGGATGGAAATTGATAACAGGCGGTGTCTGAACATCAACCCGAGTAACCGATGAGGTTACCGTGTTGCACGATCCAATAACGTTACAGGTATAGAGTCCTTCATCTCCGGTGTCAATAGTGTTAATTAAGAGACTGGCTGTTTGTGCGCCTGAAACATGTGAATCATTGATCAGGTTGATGCCATTCTTTTTCCATTGATAGCCCGTTACATTACCACTGGCAGCGATATCCAGCCGGACCATTGAACCAGTGCATGGTGTAACCAGCGCGGCCGGTTGCATGCTGATTGCAACGGGCTCGGATATATTAACCCTGACAGCGTTTGAAGTAATTGTATCACAGGCTGAATAGATGACGCAACGGTAGGTTCCTGAATCGGTAAATGCGACATTTATAAGAGACAATACGGGACTGTTTGCACCTGCCAGGTCAGAATTTCCTTTTTGCCATTGGTAACTGATTCCGTCGCCTGTTACAGCCACAGCAAGGGAGATGTCATTTCCGGTACATGCACTGGTGTTATCGGGCTGGTCGGTTATGGCAACCGGACTGTTAACCCAAACCTGGGTGCCTGTTGTGATTGCTGCAGCACACGAATTGTCAACCCGGCACAGATAAATGCCTTCGTTAGCCTTACTGATAAGTTTTATTGTTAACCAGGGAGTCTTTGTCCCTGTTATGTTGGCGTTATCGGCAATCGGATTGCCATTATAATACCACTGATACGCAAGATTGGTACCTTGTGAAGCCGTATGAAGCACCATCTGATTTCCTTCACATATTTCAATTGTTGCAGCGGGTTGCGAAGATATTACCGGCATCAGGTCAACCTGAAGTGCTGCAGCTTCACTGAAAACCTGACCGCAGGGACCGGTTAACCGGCATCTGTAAAGGCCAGTATCTGTAATGGTTACTGCGTTAATTGAGTAATTGGCGCTTGTTGCTCCTGCTATATCTACGCCGTTTTTCTGCCACTGCCAGCTGCTTATCTCACCGGTGACCATAACCTCAAATGATGCGGATTCACCCTGGCATACGTTTTCGGATGCAGGTTGTGAGGTTATTGAAATTAGTTCGAGTACCTCTATGTCTGCAGGGCTGCTGGTAACACTGCCACAAACACCCGTGACGATGCAATGATAAATACCTGAATGAATTGCATTTATAGGGTTAATGGACAGACTGGCTGTCTGGCTGCCTGCAATTGTCAGGTCGTCGGCAAGTATTGTTCCGTTGCGTTTCCATTCATAAGTCAGGCCTGTTCCCGAGGCAGTTATCGGAATTAGGGCGGCATCGCCTGAACACAACGTAAGATCCGCAGGTTGCTGAATGATGGTTGTCACAGGATTCACCGTAAGCAGGGCGGTCTCTGAATAAGTTACAGTGCAACCCGAGGTAATTCTGCACCGGTAAGCTCCGGCATCAGCAGCGCTGATATTGCTTAATGAAAGTGTTGCTCCTGTTTGTCCCGTAAGATCTGTGTTGTCTTTTTGCCATTGGTATGTTGCTGTTCCGCTCACCATAACTGCAAAACCTGCTGATTGATTCTCACAGGCAGTAACCGGCTGGGGATGCATGATAATCGCGGGGACAGCTTCAACGGATAAAATAACCGGATTTGTAATGGTGTTTCCGCAATATCCTGTTATTTGAGCGGTATACACTGCAGCATCGCTGACCTTCACTGAATCAATTATCAGCACGGGGGATGTCGAACCTATAATATGGTTTCCGTCATGGATAACAGTACCATTTTTCATCCATTGCCAGGTAAGTCCGGAGCCATTTGCGTCTGATGAGAACTGTATCTGCTGGTTTTCACATGCATTAACCGGTACAGGCTGCAAGACTACCTGAGGATAAGTTTTAACCGTGAGCAGGGCGCCATCGCTTGCCAGGGTGTCGCACATTCCGAACAGCAGACACCTGTATACACCGGAGTCAGATACAGTGACGTTGTTTAGCAAAAAAACTGAACTGTTCTCACCCGGAAGGTCTGTTTCGTCTTTCTGCCACTGATAATTCACAACTCCTTCAGCAACAACCCGGAATTGCACATTTCCCCCCTCACAAACGGTATCGCCAAGAGGTTGTTCTGTCAAATTCAGCTTATCATCAACCATCAGGCTTGCAGGAACGCTTCTTTCATTGCCGCAGAATCCGGTAACCAAACAGTTGTAAATCCCTTCATTCAACTCATTTATTTGCTGTATAATGAGTACATTGGTGCTGGTCCCTGATATGTTGTCATGATCCGCTAAAATAGCCCCGTTCAGTTCCCATTGATAAAGCAAACCGTCTCCGGAGGCTTGTATAGTGAAAATTGCATTCTCACCTTCACATAGTTGGATATTCGAAGGCTGCTGGATTATCAAAACCGATTCATTGATTGAAAGGTTGGCCGGATCCGAAGTCACAGTCCTGCCGCATGAATTACTGACCACACAGGAATAGTTACCTGCATGAGTGTTCTGAACATTATTGATAACCAGCGTGGAACCAGTTGCGCCGGGCAGGTTTATTCCATCCTTAAGCCATTGAAATGACGGGTTGTTGCCTGTTGCTGATATTGTAAAGAAAACATTGCTGTTCAAACAGGTTTCCACATTATCCGGCTGGGAAGTAATGGCCAGCGAAGTGTCTACTGAAAGAGCGGCTGGATGTGTCGAAACCGCGCTGCAACTTCCGGTTATGACGCAAGTGTAGTTACCGATATCAGTCCCGTTAACCTGGCTAATAGAAAGAGAGCTGGACTGCGTTCCGCTAATCCTGACTCCGTCGGTAAGGTTAATCCCGTTTTTTTGCCACTGGTAGCTGATTGCGGAACCGGTTACATTAACTGTAAAGTTGGCGTTGTCACCCTCGCAACGAAGCAGATCAACCGGATTGCTGATAATTACAGGGTAGTTGTTAGCTGTTAACAGCACCTGGTTACTGAATATGCTGTTTCCGCATGTGTTTGTTATGATGCACGAGTAAAAACCTTCGTCGGCTTCTGATACATTTATCAGGGAAAGGGTTGTTCCGGTGGCACCCGGAATATGAGCATGGTCTTTTTGCCACTGGTATTGAAGGTTATCCCCTTCTGCAACAATGCTCATATTTGCATTATTGCCTTCGCACAACACAACATCTGACGGTTGTGAAGTGATCACAATATTCCTGTCTACTTCGAGCATTGCGGCGGATGAAGCAACAGTACCGCAACTGCCTGAGACTATAGCGTGGTAATTTCCTTCATTTGCTTTTTTCAGGTTGTCAATGAAAAGGGTACTGCCTGAAGAGCCCGAGTAATTGCCCGTATCCTGCAAAGCCTGATTGTTTCTGTACCACTGATATGACAGGTTGGATCCACCAGCCTGGATAACAAAACTGATGTCTTCTCCTTCACATTCATGGGCATCTGACGGGTTGGCATTCAATACAACCGGAGACCAGAAAAGCAATTGCGCATCGTTACTGGTAATATCACTACCGCAATCTCCCGATACAACACAATGGTATGTGCCAAGATCGGAAGCCTGAACATTGTTCAGTGCCAGTATGGGATTATTGGCCCCAACCAGTGCAACCCCATCCTTTTCCCATTGATATACAAGGTTCACTCCTTCAGCTTCAACATGGAACTGGATATTGCTTCCGATACATACGGTTTGGGGAATCGGCTGGGTAACTATTTGCACTTCAGGTAAAACCGAAATTGTGACACTGCCTGTTCCTGAAGATGAACAATTCTTGCTGTCGGTAACATGAACCATCATATAGGAAGTGGTATCAACCGGATAAACCTGGGTGCTAAACACAGGTCCTGCAATTCCGCCTGAAGTATAGGTTCCGCTGCCGTCGGTATAAGTAATACTGTATGGACTTGTTCCTGTTAATGTAATACTAATGGTGGCAGGTGATCCGTAACAAACGGAGGCATCTCCTGATAAAACAGCTCCGGGTACCGGGTTAATAGTCACCTGGTTCGTTACCGAGGCCTGGCATCCGCTGACAGCATCCTGATAAGAGTAGTTGATATTATAGGGTCCGCCTGGTAAAAGGCTGGATGGTTTGAAAATGGCAGTTCCATTTCCGTTATCGGTTGTGGATGCTCCCGAGAAAACACCCGACGGAGCATAATTCCCTGTAATGGTTATCTGCGGATTATTAGCACAATACGATGGTGCCAGGTTCATAATGGCAGGAACGGGCAGGGCATAAACCCTCACTGGTTCAGTTCTTGTATTGATACAGCCATTGGCATCAATATAGGTATAGGAAATGGTGAAATTGCCGGCTCCTGCTGCGGAGGGACTGAAAGTGGCAGTACTGTTGCCATGGTCGGTAAGGCCGGGTGCCGGGGCAAACGTGCCGCCGGCAGGATTTCCGGAAATGAGCACATCGGTGTTGTTAATACAGTATTTTGCAGTCAATCCCCCCAGGGTAACATTGGTTCCTACCTGCACGTTTTGCAGGGCGGTGTCGGGACAACCCTCGGGTGAAGTGTAAATATATCTAACCTGATGCAAACCCAGTCCGGATAGAAACGGATCAAAAACAGCAGTGCCATTTCCGTTATCGGTAATGCCGGGACCGGAAAAAACACCGGATACTCCTGCCGGGTTACCGGTTAGTGGAATACCTGCATCATCTGTGCAGTATTGGCTGCCAAGTCCGGAAAAACTTGCGGATGGCCTGGGCGGCACCACAATATCGCGACTGGCAGTGCTGCTGCAGGTGCCATTTGAGTAGGAATAGGTTATGGAGAAACTTCCCAGTCCCGAAACTAAAGCATTGAAATTACCTGTTCCATCAACTCCGGTACCTGAGTAGGTTCCGCCAACCGGAAATCCCTGTGTCAGTTGAAATGCAGATGATCCTTCGCAAACAGGAGGAAAGGGATTGATTCCAACCACCGGAACAGCCAGTACGGTTATTGTTCGGCTTACAGATGATTCACAACTCCCAATACCTGCCGTATAGGCAATGCTATGGGTGCCCTGACCTGCAACTGACGGGTCAAAGAAGCCTGATGCATCAACTCCCGGACCTGTAAAGTATCCGGTCTTTGGACTGACATTACTGGAATCGGAATTGAAAAGAGAGTAGGACGGGGCATTGGCACACACATTGCTGAAGGGTGCCAGGCTAACCGGCGGCATTGGTTGAACAGTAACTACAACAGTGACATCATTGCTACCAATAGTACCATACATGATGGTATGCGTTCCCACACCCACTCTGTCAGGGTAAAAAACCGCAACCCCATTGACCAATCTGACCAGTGCTGGTGAAGTGGTGTAGCTTTCACCGTCAATATAAAATGACTTTCCTGAAGGAGAAGCACCTGTTATGGTGTCCGGTCCTTCAGCTGAACAATAAACATAATCAGCATGCCTCCACCCGGTTATATGTGCTGCCTGTGGAAATACATCTGAAATCCCGATGAAGATGACAGCAAGTAAGGTGATTAATCGGGTCAGGGTCTTCATGCACCGGGTTATTAGATTTAAAATAAGTTACAAATTTTTACGTTAACCAGTATGAATTGTTGGGTGATATAAATCACCACTTTTCTTTGTAACACGTATCTTGCCTGTTACAGAACTGTGGGTTTTTGTATTTACCGTTTTTCTTATCTTTGCCCAAATTTTACCGGTCTGAAAAAGAAAGTAATAGTTGGCATTTCCGGAGGTGTTGATTCCAGTGTGGCGGCCTATGTACTCAAGCAGCAGGGTTATGAGGTAACAGGCATGTTCATGATCAACTGGCACGATACTACAGGTACGCTTGCAGGAGACTGTCCCTGGAACGATGACCTGATTTTTGCCGAACTGGTTGCACGTAAATTGGATATTCCACTGATAACTGTTGATTTTAGCGAGGAGTACCGGAAAAGGGTTGTGGATTATATGTTCGCGGAGTATGAACTGGGGCGAACCCCGAATCCGGATGTGCTTTGCAATCGCGAGGTGAAATTCGACCTGTTTATCAAGGCTGCCATTCAGCATGGTGCTGATTACATTGCCACCGGGCATTATTGCCGTAAAGAGGAAGATGTAGTTGAAGGGAAACCGGTTTACAGGCTTTTGCAAGGTGTTGATACCAATAAAGACCAGAGTTACTTCTTATGTCAGCTTTCGCAGGAACAACTGCGTATGGCGCTTTTCCCGGTTGGCAACCTGGTTAAACAAACGGTAAGGGATATAGCACGTGAACAGGGATTGGCAACAGCCGAGCGAAAAGATTCGCAGGGCATCTGCTTCGTTGGCAAGGTAGATCTGCCGGAATTTCTGAAACAGAAGCTGAAATCAAAACCCGGGCAGATTATTGAAATAGATAAGGATCTTCAGATATACCATGATTATGCCCAGTTACAAAGGAACTGGCTGAAGCAAAAAGACAATCCTGAAATGCTGACATCGGGTTTTACCTATGCCGCATCCGACGGAAAAGTTGCAGGAATTCACCAGGGGGCTCACTTTTATACCATAGGGCAACGCAAGGGATTGAACATAGGGGGAAAGGCAGATCCCATGTTTGTGATCAGCACTGATACTGCGAACAATTTGTTATATGTAGGCATGGGCCATGAGCATCCTGGTTTGAACAGGTGGGGCTTGTTCATACCGGCCTCACAAATTCACTGGGTAAGGCCCGACAAGAGATTGCACCCGGGCGAGGAACGCAATTTGCTGATGAGAATCAGATACCGTCAGCCGCTTCAGCAAGCAACACTGTATATGAAGGAAGACGGATTGCACATCATCTTCGAAAAGAAACAACGGGGAATTACTTCCGGTCAGTTTGCTGCCTGGTACGAAGGAGAGGAACTCATCGGATCAGGGGTTATTCAATAGCAGGTTCCTGCTGGCTCAAACAGTGCCAGCTTCCCAAACCCCAAATGATTTCAACCGAATCCAGGCCAATTACAGGCCGGTCTTTGAAACAAGATTCCAGTATTGAAATGGCTTCATCATCTTGTTTACATCGATAGGTGGGTACCATTACTCCTGCATTGGCAATGTAAAAGTTAGCATATGAAACAGGCAACCGTTGTCCTTCATGATACAACGGTTCCGGCATGGGCAGTTCAACAACATTCAGTTGCTTTCCGCTGAGCAGCCTGAAGCCCGACAACTTTTTCATATTATCCTGAAGCGGAATATAATTGTTATCAGACCTGTTTTTTTCAACTACTGTGATTACGGTATCTTCATTTACAAATCGGGTGAGATCATCCACATGGCCATCGGTGTCGTCGCCTTCAATGCCTTCTCCCAGCCACAATACCTGTTTCACACCATAATATTCCATCAGGTAAATCTCTATATCACTTTGCGTCATTCCCGGATTTCGGTTCGGATGAAGCAGGCATGCCGTTGTGGTAATTAGGGTTCCGGCACCGTTGAAATCTACAGAACCTCCTTCCATAACAATTCCCGGGTGAAAAACCGGAAGATGAAGCAGGTTGCCAATGCGGTCGGGAATGGTATTGTCAAGTTCTGCAGGATATTTGTTACCCCAGCCATTGTATTCCCAGCTTACTATGGCCTTTTTTTTATCAGCAGCATGGCGCACAACAAAAGCCGGACCATGATCGCGGCACCACGCGTCATTGGTAGGGAAAATATGCAGCGCAATGTTTTTCAGGCTGGCCCCAATCGCAGCAAGTTCCTTTGTAACCCTTTCCTGCATCTCATGATCCGTAACATGGATATGCACCAGTTCTCCCTGAGCTAACTCTTGAATAAAACGGTTATAATAAGGAAAAATAGTATGCATTTTTCCCGGCCATGAAGCTTCGTTATGCGGATAACTCAGCCAGGTTGACTCATGCTTTCCCCATTCGGCGGGGA
Organism: Bacteroidales bacterium; assembly: GCA_046481675.1. Taxonomy (GTDB): domain Bacteria; phylum Bacteroidota; class Bacteroidia; order Bacteroidales; family UBA10428; genus UBA5072. The sequence goes on from JAWOJJ010000011.1 coordinate 47,037, forward strand.
AATGATAACCCAGTTGCAGGGGTGTGTCTTTTTCTGAACCAGTCATAAAATGCTTCACGACTTTAAGTACCGGTTATTCAGGGGGGCATAGGTGTCAATCCGACGATCGCGCATGAAAGGCCAATGAACACGATAGAAATCAGACAGTGCAAGATCAGTTTCAACCACCTGTACCACCTCGTTGTCATGCGGCGCCTGGTAGAGCACTTTGCCAAACGGATCGGTAACAAATGAGCCACCCCAGAACTTCAATTCTTCCTCAGTGCCGCAACGGTTAACAGCAACCACATGCACACCGTTGGCAATGGCATGTGCACGCTGTATGGTTTGCCATGCCTGGTATTGCTCCTGGTTCACATCGGGTGATTGTGTATTTGCCCAACCAATTGCAGTAGGATAGAAAAGGATCTGTGCCCCCATCAAACTGGTAATACGGGCAGCCTCGGGATACCACTGATCCCAGCAAATCAATACCCCTATAGTTCCGAACTTTGTGTTGAATACCTGGTAACCGCTATCTCCGGGTGTGAAGTAAAACTTTTCATAAAACCCGGGATCATCAGGAATGTGGTTTTTTCTGTACTTGCCCAGGTATTTCCCGTCAGCGTCAATAACAGCTGCGGTATTGAAATAAACACCGGCATCCACCTTTTCAAAAAGTGAAGCAACGATAACCACATTCAGCTCGGCAGCAAGCTTTTGTAATTGCTCTGTTGTGTTGCCGGGAACGCTTTCTGCAAGTTTGAAATACTCATAATCTTCGGTAAAGCAGAAGTACCTGGTAAGAAACAACTCCTGCAGGCAAACAATATTTGCCCCTTTTGATGCTGCTTCACGTATTCCGGCCTGGGCCGAATCCAGGTTTTCATTTAAGTTGTGCCCGCAACTTTTCTGGACAATGCCAACCTTGATTTTGCTTTTATTCACGGTGTTTTTGGGCAAAAATAGGCAATTAATCCATATATTTCTAACGGAGCCAGACCACATATCGCTATATTTACTATCTTAATACTGAATTTCTAACCATTCTTTATGAAAAGGTATAAAAACCGGTTCTATTCTCAAGGTTATACCTTGTTGCTTTTTCTGCTTTGCCACTTACCTTATTCGCTTTTTGCTCAGTCGGTTGACCTGAATTTCAGATACCTGAGCACAAAGGACGGGTTATCCTATGATAACGTGCTCTGCATTTACCAGGACAGGGATGGGTTTATGTGGTTTGGCACCGAGAATGGTATCAGCAGATATGACGGGAACAGTTTCAGAAATTACTACGACCTGATTAAAGATACTTCCAGTATTTTTCAGCAGCGCACGCTTGCTGTATGCGAAGACAGCTATAACGGATTGTGGTTTTGCAATGACACCAATGGTTTGGTACTGCTGAACAAACAAAACGAGAAGACATACAGGTTCAGACATTCAACCGGAAAGCCCGAAAGCATTTCATCCAACAACACCAGGGTATTATTTGAGGATTCCCGGAAACAACTGTGGATAGCTACCCGGGGAGGAGGTTTGGACCTATTTAACCGAAAAGACAGCTCTTTTATCCATTTTGTTCATGATTCACTCGATGCAAAAAGCATTGGCAGCAATTTCATTACTTCGATAACAGAAGACAGCGAAGGAACGCTGTGGATGGCTTCTGCAGATGGATTACTCATCCGGTATGATCAAAAAGACAAGGTGTTTGAGAATGTCATGATGGAAAGTGGTTTGATGTACCTGTTTGATGACGTGAATATGCCGGTGGCATATGTTGATTCAAAGGATGTGGTTTGGTATGCAGGCGTATCCGGCGTTTTCAGATTTAACAAATCTGATAAATCGTCCCGGTTTTATTCGCTGTTTCCTCAGGGTGGCGTGTATACCACAGTGTGGATATCTTCGGTCATTGAACTTGACGAATCCAAATTGCTTCTGGCAAGCTTTAACAGGGGATTGTTTGAACTGAATACCGAAACAGGCCGTGTAGTGAATTATACCTACAACCCGGCAAGTCCTTTTGGAATAAACAGCAACAGACTTACTGTGATGCTCAGATCTGCAGAAGGCGCTGTTTGGATAGGAACTTCCGATAACGGGTTGAACATATACACCCCGAAAACCTTTCGGTTCTCCTCCCTGGTTAACCTGGTACAACCGCAATTTCTTGATTATTCTACCTATCAGGCATTCAGTGTTTGTGAAACTCCGGATGGACGGATCTGGATTGGTGCAAGCGATAACGGAGTGATTGAATTTAACCCCCGTGAAGGTTCTCTTAAGCCTATTCTGCCTGAACTCAATGGAAGGTCCGTATTTGATTTGTATAAAGACAGGCACAACCGCATCTGGATTGGTGCAATGGGGGAAGGAATTAACTATTACGACTGGGATAAGAAGAAGCTTATCCATATGAACCGGTTTGATGACAGGGATAAATCACTTATCGGAAGAGACGTTGGCAGAATACTGGAGGACAGCCGGGGAAGGCTGTGGGTGAGTTATTTGCGCGACGGAGTTGCCTTGTTCGACAGGACCTCCATGCGTGTGATGCGCTTCAGGAACAATCCGGCAGATATGCATACACTCAGCAACAACCTGGTATACAAAATTTATGAAGATTCCAGAGGACGAATCTGGATTGGAACTGCCGATGGTTTGTGCCTGTTTAATCCCCGAAACAATAGTTTTTTGAGAATTCCCTTCAGGGATGAATCCGACCAGGATAATTATTCCATTACTATCTACGACATTCTTGAAGACAGCAGAAAACGACTTTGGATTGGTACGGATGACAACTTATACCTGTTCGACGCCAATCTGACAGCATGTGTTGGATTTAAAGGAAACAAACCCAATGAACCTTTTGTCATAAGCAGAATATTTCAGGATAAAAACAACATGCTTTGGCTGAGTACCACCAGCGGAGTATGCAGTTACGACCCTGAAACCAAAGTAATAAAAGACTACGGGAAAACGGACGGAATACATTACCTGAACTATAATCCCACATCAGGAACCTTGAGCAGAAGCGGACTCATTTATTTTGGATCGTCAAAGGGACTTACTGTTTTTAATCCGCTCAGCATACAGGATGATCCCTATGTACCGCCTGTTTTTATAACCGGATTAAGCATTAACCACATACCTGTAAAGCCAGGCGTTGAAGATGCTTTTATCAACTGTTCCATAGAGTATTTAAAACAAATCAGGTTGAATCACAAGCAATCGACCTTGTTTTTCAATTTTGCCGCACTGAATTTCAATAATCCCGGTAATAACCAGTATTCATACATTCTTGAAAACTTTGACAAAGCCTGGTCAAAACCGTCAACTACCAGTACGGCTTTGTATCCAAATCTTCCCCCGGGAAGGTATGTTTTCAGGGTGACTGCTTCTAACAGTCATGGCATTTGGAATACAGAAGGGGCAACACTGGAGGTAATCATCAAACCCCCATTCTGGCGAACCTGGTGGTTTCTGCTGGTTGACATTCTTACAGTGGTTTTGTTGTTGATCTATATTCTTTACAATCGCTTTTACAGACTGCAAAAACAAAAGGCCTTACTGGAAGTGGTTGTAAACGAGAGAACCAAAGAGCTGAATAGTGTCAACCTCGCACTCAAAGAACAACACGAAGAGTTGATTCAGCAGCATGAAGAGATTTCAACACAAAATGAGATGCTCTCACAAATGAGTGATGAAATTCTGAAACAGAATGCCGAACTTGAACAGCACCGGTCAAATCTTGAAAAACTGGTAGAGGAGAGAACCAGGGAACTGGAAATAGCCATTGAAAAAGCCGAAGAATCTGATAAACTGAAATCAGCCTTTTTGGCCAACATGAGTCATGAGATCCGAACGCCCATGAATGCCATAGTAGGCTTTTCCAATATGCTGAAAGACGAGCACCTGGAACTGCAGGAGCGGAATGAATTCATCAATGTTATCAATACCAATTCAGAAGTATTGCTGGTGCTGATCGATGACATTCTCGACCTCTCACTCATTGAAGCAGATCAGCTCAACATTAAAAAGGAAATCTTTGGATTAAATGAAGTCCTGGATCACTTGTATTCCTCTTTTTCATTGATGAACAGAAAGCCGGAACTTGCAATCAGGTTGAACAATGAATTACACAATCAAGATCTGAAAATCAACAGTGACCTGATCAGGATAAAACAGATACTCTCGAACCTGCTGAATAATGCTTATAAGTTCACGGATAAGGGGTTTGTTGAATTGGGTCTTAAGGAAATCCTGGATGAACTTGTATTTTACGTAAAGGATACAGGCATAGGTATTAAAGAACCTGATGTTGAAAAGGTATTTGAGCGTTTCAGAAAAAGCGAGGCAGCAGCCAATGCACTGTACCGGGGAACTGGTCTTGGCTTGGCAATTTCCAGGGCGCTTGCCAAATTGCTGGGCGGATCACTTTCAGTTGAATCGGTTTTTGGTGAAGGGTCGGTGTTTTATTTGAAACTTCCTTTATCCCTGGTAACGGTTGAAGAGATCAAAGCACTGAAAACAACTGCCCATAAAGATATTCATAAGTGGACCGACAAGCACGTGCTGGTTGTAGAAGACGAACAAGCCAATTACCTGTACGTTGAAAAAGTACTTGGCAAAATGGAAGTGATTGTGCATTGGGCTCCAAACGGGCAGGAGGCTGTAGATCTTGTGGCTTCGGGTGAACAATTTGATGTGATCCTGATGGACATAAAAATGCCTGTAATGGACGGGTTTGAGGCCACCAAGATCATCAAGGAAAGAAATCCCGAACAGGTTGTAATTGCACTCACAGCATATGCCCGACCTGAAGACAGGACTCATTTCATGTCAGCCGGATTTGAGGATTACCTCTCCAAGCCCATTAGGCCAAATGACTTTTTAGGAGTGATCAGAAGGTATATTTAATTACCATAAAGGTTCTAATGCACTCAGGTATTACAGGTCAAGAATAACCTGGTTTTTCAGAATATCGTCCAGTGTTTCCCTTTGGCGGATCAGGTAGTCTTTCCCCTCGTGTATCAAAACCTCAGGCGGTCTGAGGCGCGAGTTGTAGTTGGAAGACATGGTGAAACAATAAGCACCGGCGTTCAGGAACGCCAGATAATCACCTTCATGAACTTCATTGAGCTTTCGGTTCCAGCCGAACGTGTCGGTTTCGCAAATATAGCCGACAACCGTGTAAATTCTTAGCTTTCCTTTGGGGTTCGATACGTTCACAATGTGGTGATAGGCGTCGTAAAACATAGGCCGGATCAGGTGGTTCAGCCCGGTATCAATGCCGGCAAAAACAGTGGATAATGTTTGCTTGACCACGTTAACCCTGGCAAAGAAATACCCGGATTCACTTACCAGGAATTTACCCGGCTCAAAGATCAGTGTAATTTCACGTCCGTATTCTTTGTAAAACTTTTTGAATCTTTTGGTCAGCTCCTTTCCCAAATGTTCAATGTCGGTAAAGTAATCATCAGGTTTATAGGGCACCTTAAAACCACTCCCGAAATCAACGTATTGCAAATTGGGAAAGCTTTTGGCTGCTTCAAGAATGATCTCGGCTCCCCGAAGAAATACCTCTACATCAAGTATGTCTGAACCGGTATGTATGTGAAGTCCTTCAACCTGTATGTTGGTGGCTTCAATAACCCGGTGAACATGAGGCAGCTGATAGGCCGAAATGCCAAACTTGGAATCAATGTGTCCGGTAGAGATTTTTTCGTGACCGCCACCCATGATGTGCGGATTGATTCGGATACAAACAGGCACCTTGCTGCCGTACAGATTTCCGAATTGCTCCAGGATGGAAATATTATCTATGTTAATACGGACACCCAGTTTGACGCCTTCGGAAATTTCTTCGATGGAAACACAATTGGGAGTGAAAATAATATCCTGTGGTTTAAAGCCTGCTTTCAGCCCCAACTGTACTTCCTGTATGGAAACCGCGTCGAGGCCGCTTCCCAGCTTCCTGAAAAAGGTGAGCACGTTAAAATTGTTTAAAGCTTTACAGGCAAAGTTGATTTTCACGGGTATGTCTTTAAAAGCATGAAGCATTTTTTCATATTGCTGCTTCATCCTGGATGTCTGGTAAACGTAAACCGGCGAACCGTATTTCTCAACCAGTCCAATTACATCAATACCGTCAAGCTGGTACCTGTTCTGAACTAATTTCATTTATTTCTGGTTATTAAAATCTGTTTATTTTTTTTTCACTGGTTTTTGTCCAGCCTGCTTTGCCATTTCATCGAGCCGTTGCTGCCATTTCGATTTTTTTACCGGTTTGGTTTTCTTCTCCTCAATTTTCCTGAGCAGTTCCTTTTCATCCACAAATTGCTTGAAAAAGAAATTTTGCCCGATGGTGATCATATTGGCCAGGAAGTAATAATAGGTAAGGCCGGAGGAGAAATTATTCAGCACAAACAAAAACATAATGGGCATCATGTACATCATGGTTTTCATGCCCGGCATCTGCTGCGACGACATGGTGGCGTCACTCATTTTCATCTGAATAATGGTGGATACGGTCATCAATATGGTAAAAAGGCTGACATGGTTCCCGTATATATTGGAAAGAATGGGAATAAAGGCATCCCATGACAAGATAGAGTCAAAGGTTGACAAGTCCTTAACCCATAAGAATCCTTCCTGTCGAAGTTCAATGGATGTGGGGAAGAACTTGAACATGGCAAAAAGTATCGGGAATTGCAGCAGCATGGGCAGACAGCCACCCATGGGACTCACACCGGCCTTCTTGTACAACGCCATAGTGGCCTGTTGTTTTTCAAGCTCTTTTCCTTTGGGATATTTCTTGGATAGCTCATCAATCTGGGGTTTCAGGGCTTTCATGCTGGCCTGTGACAAATAGGATTTATAAGTCAGTGGCAGCAATCCTATTTTGATGATGATGGTGAGCAGCAGGATAATCAGCCCGTAATTGCCGAAGAATTTACTGAGCCAGTCGAAAATGGGAATAATCACATATTGGTTGATTCCACGAATGATACTCTTTCCCATTGAAACCAAGTCTTCCAGCTTATAGACGCCATAGTTCTTTTTCAGCAGCTTGAACTTGTTGGGGCCAAAAAACATCTTCATTCTGATGGTCTCATTCTCCAGTCGCTGAAACGGAATGCCTACTTCTGCCCTGAAATTCTTCAGGTATTTGTCTTCTTCCGGCAGGTTTGTGAGTTTGAGCAGTGCATTTGAAAAAGCAGTTTCTGCTATCAAAACGGATGAAAAAAACTGGTTTTTGAAAGCAAACCATTCAACCTGGGTAACGATATCCTTGGGTTCAACATCTTTGCTCTGACGGGGATTAAAATACTCTACATCCTCTTTATAATGCCTGAAATAGAGTGAAGTATACTGGTTTTCGTTTTTCTTCAGCTGTTCATGCTGCGGAACATAAATCTCCCAGTTCATGTCAATTGATTCAGGATCCCGTGTTACAATGTCTTTCATGCCCGATAGTTGCATGGCAAATTCAACCATGTAGCTTCCCGGTTCAAGTGAGTAGCGGTACTCAATATACTTGTTTTCTGATACAGTCAGCCTCATAATCAGGCTGTCTCCTTTTGCAACAGCACTGTGAGCCAAAGTATCTGCTGGGGCAAAGAACAAATCACTGGTAGATATAGGTTTGTTCTGGTCGTAAAAGGTAAGTCCGAATTTGGTTGAATCACCATCGAAAAGTACAACAGGTTTTTGGTCGAACGTTTTGTATTTCTTAAGCTCAGCGCTATACGGACGGCCTCCTTTGCTTGAAACAACCAGTCTGATCAGATCATTTTCAATGGTATAGAATTTTTGTTCCCCAACTGCCTTATCGGCAAAAATGCCCAGTTCGTTTTTCAGCTTTTGCAATTTCAAAGAATCGTTCTGAATTGCGCCCTGAACCGAAAGTGCGGCCTTTTCTGCCACAACTGCTGAATCCTGGATACTTTTGATTTCCTGTTGTCTTTTTTCCACCAGGCTCAAGGAATCCAGTCTTCTTCTGTTGGCTTCAATTTCCCCGGGGTCGGGTTTGTTAATAATACCCCATACAATAAGAATGGCAGCTATCAGTACTATTCCAAAGATCGAATTTTTATCCATGCGCGTGTTGTTAACAGTTGTAATGTGTAGATTAATAATTATTTATGAATAGTTGACCGGATGAAGCCTACAAACAGCGGATGTGGTTTCAGAACAGTGCTGCTGTATTCAGGATGAAACTGAACACCTACAAACCATTTGTGAGATGGTATTTCCATAATCTCAACAAGAGCGGTTTCGGGGTTGGTTCCGGCCGCAATCATCCCTGCCTTTTCAAAGTCGTTCAGGTATTTGTTGTTGAATTCATAACGATGCCTGTGCCGTTCGCTGATTTCAGTTTTTCCATAAGCTTCATGGGTATGGGTTCCCTGTTTGACAATACAGGGATAAGCGCCCAGTCGCATGGTACCACCCTTTTCGGTAATACCCTTTTGTTCTTCCATAAGATCAATAACAGGGTCGGGTGTTTTATTGGACATTTCCGTGGAATGTGCCTTTTCAAGTCCAAGTACATTCCTGGCAAACTCAATAACAGCACATTGCAGGCCCAGGCAAATGCCAAAAAAAGGAACGTTGTTTTCACGGGCAAACCGGGCAGCCAGTATTTTCCCCTCGATGCCGCGGTCTCCGAATCCGGGAGCAACAATTATACCGTCATAGCCTTTGAGCAGGGTGTCATAATTCTTTTCATCAATATCTTCGGAATGAATGTACTTCACATCCACCCGGCAATTATTGGAGGCCCCTGCATGCTTGAATGATTCATTAATGGAAATATAGGCATCGGGGAGTTCCACATATTTGCCTACCAGGGCAATTTTTGAATGAAATTTCGGATTCTGAAAGCGTTTCAGAAAACTTTTCCAGGGAGCCAGATCCGGCGTGCCGGAATAATCCATTCCCAGCTTTTTCAAAACGGTTATGTCAAGTTTTTCCTGCTGCATCCTGATGGGTACTTCGTAAATCGTACTAACATCAATTGATTGCACCACGGAATCAGCATCCACATTGCAAAACAGGGCTACCTTTTTACGAAGTTCAGCGTTTAGTTCCCGCTCGGTTCGTAAAACCAGGATGTTGGGCTGAACGCCATTCTCCAGCAACAGCTTTACTGAATGCTGTGTGGGTTTGGTTTTCAATTCTCCTGAGGCATGTAAATAAGGAACCAGTGTAAGATGAATGTTGAGCACGTTCTGGTCGCCCATTTCCCATTTCAGCTGACGAACCGCTTCAATATAGGGCAGCGATTCAATATCACCAACAGTTCCTCCAATTTCGGTTATGACAAAATCATACTTGTTCTTTCCCCCGAGCAATTTGATCCTTTTTTTGATTTCATCGGTAATGTGCGGGATCACCTGAACCGTCTTCCCCAGATAATCACCCCTGCGTTCCTTATTGATTACCGACTGATAAATCCTGCCGGTGGTGACATTGTTGGCCTGCGAAGTGGCGATACCCAGGAACCTTTCGTAGTGTCCGAGATCCAGGTCGGTTTCGGCACCATCTTCAGTTACATAACACTCACCATGTTCATAGGGATTCAGCGTTCCCGGATCTACGTTAATATAGGGATCGAGCTTCTGAATGGTAACGTCGTAGCCTCTTGCCTGTAAAAGTTTGGCCAGGGAAGCTGAAATAATTCCTTTGCCCAGTGAGGAAGCAACCCCGCCGGTAACAAAAATATATTTAGTTGGTATCAATGTAAAAGTAAATTAATCAAACCCATTCATCAACAAATGACACACGTAGCGGAAACATTCGGGTGTCAGTCATCCATATCATCAATCATGCTGATTTTGCGATTGAGCATTTCAATGCTTTTCCTGGTGGCTTCAATCTTCGTTTCCACATCCCTGATCATACTCTCAGCATTACGCGATTTGGCAAAGAAACCGATGTTATTTTCCCAAAGCACGATGTCGCTTTCAAGCTGTTTCAGCCGTATGATGCATTTTTCACGTTCCTGCCTGACCCGCTGCATGCCGTTTGGCTTATCCAGGTATTCCTCCAGCTTGGCCTTGAACTTGAGCATGCTTCTGTGATTTTCATCGATCCGCAGGCCATCGAATTTTTTGTTGATTACTTCCCGGTATTTTTCGTGAATTTCGTCTTTGAACTTTAAAGGTACAAAACCGATTTCGGTCCATTGCCTTTGGAATTCCTTCAATTTTGTCAGACAATCTTCTGCATTCTCGGTAATCTGGAAAGCTTCGATTTGTTGAATAAGCTCATTCTTCTTCTGCAGATTGCTTTCGAAAGATGTATCAACTTCTGAAAAATGTTTGGCTTTTCTTTCAAAGAAGGTATCGCAGGCAGTGCGGAACCTTTTCCATACTTTTTCAGATTGCTTGTGATGGATGGGACCTATCTCCTTCCACCGCTGTTGCAATGATATCAGTTCTTCCGTTGTTTTCTTCCATTCGGTACTTTCGCTGAGCGCTTCTGCCTGAACGCATAAGTCGGTTTTCAGCTGCAGGTTGTTGTTTTGTTCTTCCTTAAACACTCCGTAAAAATCCCGTTTCCGGTTGAAAAAGGCATCACACGCATCACGAAAACGTTTGTATATTTTTGCATTATCCTTTTTGGGAGCAAAACCAATGGTCTTCCAGACTTTCTGTAGCTCAATCAATTCATTGGATCTTACCGTCCAGTCTTTATTTGATTGGATCTCCAGATTACACAACTCCTCAGCCTTTTCGCAAAGTACAGTTTTTGCGTCAAGATTGGACTTTTGCTCATTTTTCAGATCTACAAAGTGATCCTGGTGTTTCTTGTTGATTTTGGAAGTGGCTTCCTTGAAACGGTCCCATATTTCTACCCGCATTTCAGCCGGCACAGGTCCGATTTCCCGCCATTGCTCGTGAAGGTCCTGTAAGGTTCTGAAAGCTTCAATAACATTAGTTTCCAAAAGCAATTCTTCAGCTTTCTCGCAAAGATTTATTTTCGACTCGAGGTTCTTTTTCAGGTCTAAATCGCGCAGTTCCTGGTTAATTCTGATGTAGTCATAAAAGGCTTCAACATGATGGTGGTAAGTTTCCCAAAGATCTTTGGCGTTTTGCTGCGGAACAGGGCCCAAAGTACGCCACCTTTTCTGCAGTTCTTTGAATTCCTGAAAGGTGCGGTTGATCGATTCCTTTTTGGTAATTAATTCCTTGATCTCTTCAATGATTTTGTACTTTTCTTCCAGGCATTCATGCTTATGCCCATCCTGAACTTTATTGTATTCTGCTTTAAGATCTTTATATTTTTTGAGAAGTTCCTTGATCTCGTGCTCATAAGGATCATCTTCAACTACAAAGTCTTCCAATGCACCTCCCTGCTCAACAAAGGCCTTCCTTTTCCTTTCGATTTCGGCCTTATGTTTCTTGTAGTAATTGATCTTGATGTTTTCTACATCATTCACAATGGTTTCAATCGAACGATTCTGAAGCAAATCGCCCAATAGCGAAATAAGCTCTTCTTTACTTATATCCGCAATATTAACAGGCTCTTCAGAACCAGTACTTTTTACAGGTTCATTGTTATCCTTGCTCACGTCTTCATGCAGATCGTCTGCAGGTTGTTCTGTATCGGCATTTTCTTCAGCCGGAAGGGAAACAGGATCCGTATTATCGGCAATACTTGGTGTATCACTGATTTGTTCATTACGAACAGAGCTATTCAAGTCACTCATCTTTAGTTACTTTACTATGAAAATCATCAGAATATTACAAACTACGAAAATATACATTAATGACTAATAGTCAAAGTTTTTTGGTTGAATTATGCCTGTGATAAAGGCTTTGTTCAACCATTGCAGTGTATGTAGGTGACTGACTTTGGTTTGCCGCAGGTATGAAGTCCTGTCTGCAGGTGGAAATGAAAAGTCGGGTGCAGAGGAATTGTTATGAAACAAGCCATTCTTTGGCCTCTTCCTCGGTGTCGAATATTTTATAATCTATTTTGGTTAATGACTGCAAAATTTTCAGCAGTATTTTTTTACTGCCTGTAATGCCAACTATTGCTTCTTTGGCAATGAGTTCCCTGGTTAGCGTTGCAGCTTTTTTAATTTCAGTGAGTACGTCTCCGTACACAAAGCTTTCGGAAATGTTTACCAGCATAAGCAAATCCTTCTTACCATCGCGTTTTAATTTTTCGCGGAACGCATTTGTTGATTTGATTATGGCCAGGAATTCCTCACTGGTTTTGATGTTGGAGTAATCTACGTAATATATAGGTTTCCCTTTGAATTCTATGAACTTTGCCCCCTGATTCACAGTTTTGTTTTGGCTAGGTTACGTAAAGTACAGGTATTGGTTTCATTTTAGCAGGGAAGGGCACACTGGCACAGCCATGCATAATCTTAACATGCAGCAACGGATCTTTGATTAATCCTGGTACTTATTATATATTTCCCTTATCTCAGGTTCTTCATTGAGAAGCGGGTAGTTTTCAATCCTGCCGCATTCAATCCACCGCGACTGATCGTGCTCAAATCCCATTATCGTGTGAGCAACGGCCAGCCTTAAATAGGAATCCACTATGGAAAAGCATCCGCGTTCAGTAATCAGCCTGAAGATGGAGGGACTGATGCAATGAATGGTGCTGAAACCGATTTTGACAGGATTTGCAACTTCCCTGATCAGTTTTGTTTCGCCATTAACATTGTTGTGCCAGCCGCATAAATGATACTGCTGATCAAACAGGAAATCGCGCGAAGAATTTCTGTGCTTGACAGCCAGGGAAACAAGCGGTTTATTCTTCTTATGAAAACCGACCAAATTGTTCAGGTCAAGGTCGGTAATCACATCAGAGGAGGTTAGTATGAAGGGTTCGGTTTCGTCGAAGAACCAGCGCGCCTTATACAGGCCGCCTCCTGTATCGAGCAGTTCATCAGTTTCATCTGAAAACTCAATTCGGATGCCAAATGAGTTGTTTTTTTCAATGAAGTCAATAATCTGTTTGGCATGATGGTGAACATTGATAATGATTTCCGTAATACCATAATACTTCAGGTAGCGGATGGTATGTTCAAGAAGCGCCACGCCCTGCACCGGTAGTAATGCTTTGGGCATTTTATCTGTCAGCGGACGCATGCGTGTGCCTTTCCCGGCAGCAAGTATCATGGCCTTCATAAGGTGCAATTCAAATCAGGTAGTTTCATCTGCATGCTCTTTCAGTGTTGCCGCTTTTCAAGCTCCTGGTGGTATAAAACAACATGGAGGGCATATTTGGCTTTCAAATGCCCTGCAAGTTTTTCTGCCATGTAAACCGACCGGTGTTGTCCTCCTGTGCATCCGAATGAAATCATCAGGTGCGTGAACCCACGCTTTTGATAGGCTTCAACAGCCTGTTCGGCCATTGAAAAACAATTGCTCATGAATTGCTGTACATCGGGTTTTTCCGACAGGAATTCGCTAACTTTCTGATCACGGCCTGTGAGTTCCCTGTATGCTTCATACCTGCCCGGGTTATCCAGGCATCTGCAATCAAAAACAAATCCACCGCTGTTACCTGATACATCCTGCGGAATACCTTCCTTGTAAGCAAAACTGTTTACACTTACCGTCAGCAAATCCTGCTGCAGCTCTAATTGCCTGGAGCGGGGCATGCTGATCAGTTTATCAAACACTTCAGGCAAACTTTTGATTTGCAGCGGAAGCGGATGATTTTTACTGAGCCATGCCAATGTTTCAACGGCATAAGGAAGACTTTGCAAAAACAGGGGTTTTCGTTCGATGTAACCCCTGAATCCATATGCTCCCATGGCCTGCATCAGTCGCAGGTATACAAAGCCATAATAGTAACTCAGAAACTTTTCGGGATCAAACCACGAAAATGATGCGGAAAATACTTTCACATAATAGTCCAGCAATTCACTGCGGACAGAACCGGATAAACGGGTTTTTGCCTCAAAAAGCAATGAAGCCAGGTCATATTGCAGCGGGCCTTTCCGGCCGCCCTGGAAATCTATAAAGTACAGCTGGTCATTATGGATCATGATATTCCGCGATTGAAAATCCCGGAACATAAATGAATTTCGTTCAGCTCCAATCAGCCAGTCTGCAATTTTCACGAAGTCATCTTCCAGATCCTGCTCGTAAAAACCTATTTTCAAAGGTTTCAGCAGGCAGTACTTGAAGTAATTCATATCCCACATCATGCTTTGCACATCGAATTCAGCACGCGGATAACACCGGCTGTAATCCAGTCCGGCAGCTGCATGAACCTGTAAGCCGGGCATGGCATCAATTACCCTTTTGTAAACTTCAATAATTTCTTCATCGCTGCCGGAATTTTTTCTGAGGGTGGCCAGGTGCTCGAAAAGAGTGACGTCTCCAAGATCCTGCTCAAGATAAACATGATTTTCCAGATCAGCTGCGATTACTTCCGGGACCTTGTTCCCTGTTTTTACCAACTGCTGGTTAAGGTAAATGAAAGCCTGATTTTCGCGGTTATCATTGTTATATACACCCAACAGACTGCTATGGCCTGAAGTAATCCTGAAATACCGGCGGTACGAACCTGATTCCGGCAATGGTTTAATAATTCCGGAAGGAGATCCGGACCACTTTGAATAGAGCGCTTCTATGTTTTTTAAAGGTTCTTTCATGCATCGGGAGTTTGACTAGCCGGCGATTTCCCGGCTTTTTTCGAGAATAAGATTCCAGGCATCCCTGACATGCCTTAATTCAACATGGGTTTGGGCTGTTACCATTCGCAGCGTGAAGTTTCCATCAAGCTTGGTGTGGGATATGTAAATGCTGCCTGTACCATTAACCGCAAGCATCAGCTTTTCATTGATCATGTTCAGCTCCAGGGTGTCATCTATACCATGCGGGTGATACCTGAAGCAAACCAGATTCAGGTTTACCGGTGCAAGTATTTCAAAATCATTTCGTTCTTCAATCCACGATTTTAATTTTGCAGCCAGGTCCATCTGAAACCGCAGTTTTTCCTGAAGTCCTTTCACACCAAACGAACGGATAACAAACCAGAGCTTCAGTGCCCTGAATCTTCTACCCAACTGAATGCCCCAGTTGGAATAATCATTTACATGCTCAGGGATCTGTGTTTTAAGGTACTCGGGTACAAGCTTGAAAGTATTGATCAGGGTTTCACTGTCTTTAACAAAATAGGCCGAACAATCAAAATTGGTAAACAGCCATTTATGCGGATTAAATACAAAGCTGTCGGCCTGCTCAACGCCTTTTATCATCCAGCGGTATTCGGGCAAAATCAGCGCCGACCCGGCATATGCTGCATCAACATGAAGCCAGATATCGTATTTTTTGCATATTGCTGCAATTTCGGACAACGGATCTACAGCTGTTGATCCGGTAGTTCCCAAAGCTGCGACCACGCAAACAGGCTTCAAACCGTTTTGAATATCGGCAATTATGGCTTTCTCAAGTTGCTCAGACTTCATACTGAAGTTTTCATCCAGCCCGATTTTTACCAGGTTGTTCTTACCGAGACCGGCAATTTTAACTGCTTTTTCAACTGATGAATGTGCCTCCAATGAGCAATAAACACGCATTACGGGTTGTTCCATCATGCCTTCATGGTTAACCTGAAAAGCGGTTGATCGTTCCCTGGCTGTGAGAATGGCACACAGGGTAGAAGTGGATGCCGAATCCTGAATAACTCCTTCGAAATGACCGGGCAAACCGGTCATGTTTTTTAACCAGTTCATTACGGCCTCTTCCAATTCTGATGCGGCCGGAGAAGTTTCCCACTTCATGCACTGTGCCCCTAAAGCCGAGGAAAGAAATTCAGCCAGAATGGAAGGGAAACTATTGTTGGACGGAAAATAAGCAAAGAAACCCGGGTTTTGCCAATGGGTCATCCCGGGCATGATGACCTTTTCAAAATCGCCGAAAATCTGCTCCATGCTTTCCGGATGATCCGGAGGCGCAGCCGGAATCTGCGAAAAAACAGATCCGGGTTTACATGAAGCCTTTACAGGATATTTTTCAATCTCGTTAAAATAATCAGCAATCCAATCAACAAACCGGTGTGCCTCCTTGCGGAATTGTTCTGAATCCATCATCTCTTATTATTCTGTGATTGGGCTAAAAATAGTGAAAATAATGGCCGGTGTGACAATTATTTTGAATTGTGGAATTGATTTAATACTTTTAGAACCGATTGTTGTCAATTATAAAGCCCTATGCAAATTGAATTGTATGATGCGGATTTACTGAACTTTGTGGAATTCAACACAACCGGCGACAATGACAATTATAATCGGTGTGATGAAGAATCAAAATACCTGGACAGTTCGGTTTTCTACATCTTTCAACCCTGTTTTGAAGAAGCCAATAAAACTTACGACTATTTCGGAGGAACCAAGTATAATTCCCGGCTGATTATTGTTTTGCGCAATGAACTGATCAACAACCTGAATAGGTTTGAATCGCTCAAAAGCGGTGAAGAATTTGCCGAACTGATCGGCAGCAGGTTTATGGGTAAGCAATTTCTGGCCAACCTTGAGGAAGAAGATTCACAATGGATTACCTATTGGAAGGAATACAACCGGAAGATAATCGGTGTGAACAAAGATTTGATAGATCTGGCCGAAAGATGTGCGTTTGAGGAAAAAGTGCTTT
Organism: Bacteroidales bacterium; assembly: GCA_046481675.1. Lineage (GTDB taxonomy): Bacteria > Bacteroidota > Bacteroidia > Bacteroidales > UBA10428 > UBA5072. The sequence goes on from JAWOJJ010000011.1 coordinate 63,659, forward strand.
GGGTTATCGGCTATTAATTGTTTTACTCCCTCTTTTAGGCTCCCGATGCAAAAAAAATCAAGAGTCGGCTCTGTATTAGTTTTTACTGGTTCAGTATTTCTGACATGTGTAATCGTGTTTTTCCTGTTACGGGTTGTTTTCCTGTTGTCGAAAAATGATCTTGCAACTGGCATCCCGGAGCATGTGATCCGTTATGCATTATTCAACCGGGGTGTGCTTTATGACATCAATGTGAGTTCATTTGCTCTTTTTGTTCCTTTTGTATTCTTAATACTCGGTACCTTAATTTCAAAGGCATCAAAGGTATTCAACCTGCTTTCACGCTATTACCTTTTTATATTGCTCACACTGATTCTTGCAATTTATGCCACTGATCTGCCCTTTTTTGATTACTACAATGCCCGGCTAACCAAAGCAGTATTCAGCTGGACGGATCATCCCCTGTTGATGATTAAAACATTGTTGTCATACAAATCCTACCTTGTATACCTGTTGCTGTTTGTTGTATCTGCATCATTGATGGTTTTCTGGATTCGTTTTCTTTACAGGAAGATTATCCGTGAAAACCAGGCCAAAAAAAGCCAAACCTATGAACCGGTTTGGCTGCTGGCAGGCTTGTTTCTCATTCTGACCGGCATGCGCGGTGAATTCAGGTTCCACTACAAACCCCTGCTCCCGGAACATGCCTTGTTTTCGCCTTATTCCTTTGCCAATCAGTTGGGCATGAACCCGGTATACAGCTTTGCGGAAAGTTACAGTGTCAACAATATTGATTACTTTGATGAGAAGGAGGCGATTGAGAAATCATGCCACTATTTGGATATCACCCCAACTTACAATTCACCTGTTGCCAGGAAAGTTGCATTTGATGATACCCTGGTCAAACGCAATGTGGTGATCATTTTGCTTGAAAGTATGAGTGCAAGCATTATGGGAATTAACGGCAATACAGATAATCTGTGTCCTTTTCTTGACAGTTTGGCCCTGGAAAACATATATTTCGAAAATATATACACCGACGGGATACATACCTATAATGGTGTATTTTCATCCTTGTTTGGCTTGCCTTCCATTCTTGAATTCAAACCTACAAAAACACCACATACCGTCAGTCTTGAATATTCAGGAATTTCGAACGTTTTACGTCCTTTTGGATACAAAATGCTCTATTACTGTAATGGCGACAAAAACTTTGATAACCTCGATTTCTTTTTAAGGCACAACGGTTTTGACGAGATTGTTTCGCAAGAGCAGTATGCAAATGATGAAATTTATGACTCATGGGGAGTTACTGATCTTACCATGTTTAAGAAATCTCTTGCCCGGATGAATGAACTGCATCACGGGAAACAACCCTTTGTTTCTGTGATCATGACTATTTCGGCTCATGAGGGATACATTCCTCCTCCCGGCGTGTACAAATCAAATGACAGTCAGAAACAGGCTTATGAATTTGCGGATCATGCCTTATGCAGTTTCTTCAAAGATGCCTCCGCGCAGGACTGGTATCAAAACACGGTCTTTCTTCTGGTTGCCGATCACGGGCAGAGTTTTGACAGAACTTATGATCTGTCATTATCCTATTTTCATTCTCCCATGGTAATTGTAGCGCCCTTTTTAAATGAGAAAATGCATTACAGGAAAATAGGGCTTCAGCTTGATGTAATGCCAACCATTATGGGAATTCTTAAAATACCTTATGTGAATAATACACTGGGTATAGATCTTCGCAAGGATTCAAGACCTTATGCCTTTTTTTCGAGTGATGACAAGATCGGATGTCTCAATGAGCAGTTTTTTCTGGTGATCCGCAAACACGGTGTGGAATCACTTTACAAATATTCCAACAGGGATTTGGTGAATTACATTGAACAATATCCTGATGTGGCTGACAGCATGAGGGCATATGTTTATTCCATGTATCAGACAACACAGTATCTGATTAACAGCAAAAACACTGCACTGCCGGTTTCTGCAAAGCAAACTGAATAAGACAATTATTTTTCCGGAAGGCGGCTGATTCGCTTGCTGCGGGTTAAAACCTCAAGGCATGCCCTTGAGTTGTGATACGGGCACTTCCAAAAGCCTGCCTTGTCATCAGCCACATTGACAGTTCCGTCAGCCCTGATACTCCAATACCATTCACCGTTTTTCCGGTCAACCAGGTTGTCCCTGATGAAATTCCAACATTGAACGGCCCGTGAAAGATAAATTTCCTGGTGTGTCATTTCGTACAGGTTCATCAGGCCTACCATGGCTTCTGCCTGCGGCCACCAATGCCGGTCCATATCCGGAACTTTTTCAGCGTCATCTTTTTCATAAATTAAACTGCCGTCTTCCTGCAAGCCTTCCAGTGAAGCAACAGCCAGCGACGTGCATACAGATTTTGCTTCAGCAATCAGGTTCCCGTCTTCAAGTGCAACGGCTCCTTCAAGTATCAGCCATGAAGCTTCTATATCGTGTCCGTAAGAAACCAGGGATGATTTTGAGTTCCATTTTTCATCGAAGAAAAGCAGCAGGTGGTGTGAGACCGGATCAACAATTGTATTCAGAAACAGGTTTACCAGGTTCCTGAGTTTTGATTCCAGCAATTTGTCTTTCCAAACCAGGTATAGATTGGTATAGGCTTCCAGGATGTGAAGGTGCGTGTTGGTTGTTTTCTTCTCATTGGCATCCTTATCACTCAGGCGAAGATCTTCAAGGAGTTTCCAGTCGCGGCTGTAGGCTTCAAAGTATCCGTTCAGCCTGTTATCAAAGCTGTACTCTTCAATGATATTAAAGAGCGAGATGGCCTTGTTGAGGCAGGTATTGTCCCCTGAGGCTTTGTAGAACTCAGAAAGGGCATAAATAAAGAAGGCCTGTGAATAAATCTGTTTTTTTGTATCGGCAGGCGTTCCGTTACAGGTAAGTTTCCAATATGTTCCCCCGTAATCCGCGTCAAAAAAATACTTTAAAATATAATCTTTACTGTATTCCGCTGCTTTCAGATATTCAGGATTGCCCAGCCTGTGGTAGGCAGAGGAAAATGTCCAGAGAATCCGGGAATTCAATATACCTCCTTTATCCGCACTTTGAATTACCTCACCCTGTCCGTTAATCTGTCCGTAAAAGCCTCCGAATTCGGAATCAATGGTCTTGCTGATCCAAAAGGGCAGGATGTTGCCGGTTAGCTCATCAAAAATCTCCTGCTGAAACCGGGTTGTCTCTTCAACTGTCATGGTTATCAAAATAGAACAAAGGCTTACTTTTTTTCTCCGCGATATTTCAGATTGTTGCTGATCAGGTTGGCTAATGTTTCAACCGAAGTGTCGGAATAATAGCCGTCAGCCGGTGTATTCAGGCAATAGTCAACCAGCCTGTCTACCGTTGATGTGGCAACATGCATCCGGGTATCCGAGGAGGCGTAATACATGAAAACGGTACCGTCATCATCTGCAATCCAGCCGTTAGTAAACAATACGTTCGATACGTCTCCAATGCGTTCTTCTCCCTCAGGCGCCATCAGGAATCCTGCCGGCTCGGCAATGAGTTCCGACGGGTCGTTCAGTGAGGTCATGTACATGTATAGAACATAACGCAAACCGGCAGCACATCCCCTGACGCCATGAGCCAGGTGCAGCCATCCCTTTGAGGTTTTAATGGGGTGGGGGCCCTCACCATTTTTAACTTCTTTTATTGTATGGTAATACCGGTGGTTGATTATTTTTTCATCTTTAACAACCGCATGGGTAATGTCATCAATGAGAGCCCATCCTATTCCCCCGCCTTTCCCGGCGTCTATGAAACCATCCTGTGGCCTGGTATAAAGAGCATATTTACCATTTACAAATTCAGGATGCAATACAACATTCCGTTGCTGGCTTCTTGAAACCAAATCGGGAAGCCTTTCCCACTTTACCAGATCCCTGGTTCTTACAATGCCTGCTTTGGCAACAGCCGATGACAGATCTCCGTCTGCAGCTGCAGGGTCTTTGTGCTCGGCACAAAAAATGCCGTAAATCCAGCCATCCTCGTGCCGGGTGAGCCTCATGTCATATACATTTGTTTCGGGTTCCTTAACCTGTGGCAGTCGTACAGGGTAGTCCCAAAACCGGAACTGATCAATACCGGTTGGACTTTCAGCAACAGCAAAAAACGACTTGCGATCGTTGCCTTCAACCCTGGCCATCAGCAAATATTTCCCGTTGTGTTTTATAGCTCCGGCATTAAATGCGGCATGTATACCTATCCGTTCCATGAGGAACGGATTGGCAGCAGGATTCAGATCAAACCGCCAGAAAAGCGGGGCATGGTCCCCGGTTAGAACCGGATTTTCGTACCTTTCAAATATGCCATTGCCCGGAAGCACTTTTTTGTTCTTTTTCATGATCAGGGCATTGTGCGTTTTTTCCAACTGCTCAAGTCGTTCCTCGTAAACGTTGTTCATCTTGGCTTATTTATTAGTTCACAATAATTTATATTTCATTGGGCAACCGTACCGGCTTATTCTGTATAAGCCTCAGTATCATTGCTAATTCATGTATACACAAAGATAAGTTCTTTCTCATGAAAAATTATAGTACTAATTTGTCACATTTTAGTCTCATTTTAAGCATAATTTCATAATATTGTGATTAATTAATAAATCTTACGGTAAGATAACCGGTACTTATTTAGCATTCCTTTTATGCATACCCTTTACCGAGAAATCACTCCGCTTAGTTCTGACGATTGTTTTATGGTATTTTCGAGGGTTAAGGCAGGTTTTGATTTTCCGCTTCATTGTCACGATGAATTTGAACTGAATCTGATCACACATGCCCGCGGCGCCAAGCGTATTGTGGGATATCACATGAGCGAAATAGATGATTCTGAGTTGGTGCTTGTTGGTGGCAATCTGCCTCACGCCTGGTTTACACATCATTGTAAGAGTTCTGAAATTCATGAGATAACCATTCAGTTTCACAAAGATCTCCTTGATGATAAATTCCTTGGCAGAAACCAGCTATCGGGCATTAAAAGTTTATTACAGCGTTCGCATCAGGGCATTCTCTTTTCCAAAGAAACTGCTCATAAAATAAAACCCCGGCTTGAATCACTGATTTCATGTAAGGGTTTCAATTCGGTTCTCGAATTGATGTCGGTTTTGCAGGAGCTCTCTGTTTCCCCCGACATGCAGATTCTTTCACAAGCCACACCTCTTTCCAATACGCCCGATTTAAAAAGCCGCCGGCTCGAAAGGGTGTTTGATTTTATTCGCCTGAACTATACCCGGGAAATTTCTTTGAAGGAAGTGTCCGATATGGTAAATATGCCCGAGGTTTCGTTCAGCCGGTTTTTCAAAAAACGAACCGGAAGAACCTTTATAGAAAGCCTTAACGACATCAGAATCGGGCATGCCACACGGATGCTCATTAATACAACGCATACCATTTCCGAGATTTCCTATAAGTGCGGGTTTAACAACCTTTCCTACTTCAACCGCATATTTAAAAGAAAAAATGGTTGCACGCCAAGCACTTTCAGGGAGAACTATATGGACTCCAAAGTGTATATTTAACCGGAATGTGGTAAATCCCACCTGCCTTTCAGCGTTTTAAAATTCAGTGCTTCCTGCAACAGTTGCATAAATCTGATCCGGGATATTTCTTCTGCACCAAGTGATTGGAGATGGGTGGTGGATTGCTGTGCGTCAATAAAATGAAACTGATGCTGAACAGCCCATTCAACAAGGTTGTAAAACGCCACTTTTGATGCATCTCTCATGTGATAAAACATGGATTCTCCGAAAAATGCCCTGCCCAATGACACACCGTAGAGCCCGCCAACAAGGGTGCCGTCAAAGTAGGTTTCAAAGGAATGTGCAAATCCGGCATGATGGAGGTTGATGTATGCATGCATCATTTCCTCAGTGATCCAGGTGCCATTTTGTTCATTCCGTTTTACAGCCGCGCAATTTCTAATAACTCCTTCAAAATTGGTATCCGTTCGTACTTCATAGGTTTTGCTACGGATCCGCTGCCGGAGACTGGATGAAACCCTGAACTTTTCGGGAAATAATATAAGGCGTGGGTCAGGTGACCACCACAGAATCGGGGAATGCTCGTCATACCAAGGAAAAATTCCTTGTGAATAGGCCGTTATGAGAGATTCATTATTCAGATCTCCACCAACCGCGAGCAGACCATCGGGGTCTGCGGAACATGGATCCGGAAACTGATACTCAACAGGCATGATCACAAAGGTAGTTATAAAAAAAATTCCGGACCTTTTGAATGATCCGGAATTTTACTGTTGGTGCCCAGGACAAGACTCGAACTTGCACGCCCTGTAACAGGCGCCAGCCCCTCAAGCTGGTGTGTCTACCAATTCCACCACCTGGGCGTGGTCATTTATTGATTTGACGATTGTTTGATTTGTCGATTTTTAAATCATCAATTAACCAAATCAACAAATAATTAGATCAACAAATCAGCAAATAATATGTGCCTGGAACAGGACTCGAACCTGCACGTCCTTACGAACACTAGTCCCTGAAACTAGCGCGTCTACCAATTCCGCCATCCAGGCAAATAAACCTCAAAAAACAGGATTGCAAATATATAAATTAAAACGAATAATTGACAAAAATCTGATAAAAACAAAAAGACCGGAATAAACCGGTCTTTTGCTTTGTGCATTTGATTGCTGAAACGCTCATATCTGAGCAATGTCTTTAGCTTATTGTACGTATTTTTTTACTCTGGGTTCCATTTTTAACAGTTTATATTGTGCCACTTTCTTCCCGTCGAGCCGCGTAACCGATCCGATATAATCCACATAGGCAACAAATTCATTCATCTCATTTCTGCGCAGTTGATCCGTCATGATCCATCCAAAATCTTCCTCAGCCAACTGGTAATTGTTGTGCGAAGATTGCCAGACATCGAGGAAGTAAATTGCCGGGCTGAGGTTGTCAAAGGTCACAATTCCGTTGTTGTCGGTGAATCCTTCAATTACCGCGTTTGTCTGGAATTCCCAGTCGTCCGGCGTCGGATACAGAATAACACTGGCTCCGGCAACCCTGTAGTGATCATAGTATTCTTCAACAATAACACGCAGTGAAGTAGTCAGTACCCTCACAATTACCGAAGTTCTGTCAACCACATGATTGTTTCTGAAAGCGGTTAAAGTGACCTTATAGGTTCCGGCTTCCTCATAATAATGAACCGGGTTGATGGCATCGGACCAGGTGCCGTCGCCGAAATCCCATTCGAAGTAATCCACATAATCCGAGGAAGTATTTGTGAAGTATACCCTTTCATATACTTCAACGGTGCCTGAAGATGTAATGAAGTCGGCATAGGGTTCCTGTTCACATGATGCCAGGAACAGAACCAGGGCGGGTAATAGAACTGCTGTTTTTTTCATGGCGGGTGGTGTTTGAGATATTCACACAGAGTAATTCAAATTGCGTGCCATAGGCAGAGTTTTACTGCAATCCCTATGTTTTTTTTCACTGCTGGAACTATCAGACTTTCTTCATAAATTTGAACTTTATTCGTGAGACTCAAATTTCAGGAGTGAGCGAACTGAAATTTGTAAGTCGAACAATCCCGACGAAGTCGGAGGGTATAATACCCCGCAGCTCTGCTGCGGAATTAGTTTCCAAAGCTTGCTTTGGGGTTTCATACCCGTGATTCGTGAGACTCAAATTTCAGGAGTGAGCGAACTGAAATTTGTAAGTCGAACAATCCCGACGAAGTCGGAGGGTATAATACCCCGCAGCTCTGCTGCGGAATTAGTTTCCAAAGCTTGCTTTGGGGTTTCATACCCGTGATTTGTGAAATTCTGGTTTACCCTCTTTGATGACCTTAAATATGAAACTATTGAATGAAATAATCAGCAAGCTGGCAGTGGCCATAATTTACTTGTTGCCTGTAACAGCCACGCCTCAAAATCAGGTGGTATTCAGTGATTATTTCAGGGACAGCACGCTTAGATTTGATTATTTTCATGCCGGGAATGCTGAAAGTGAACACATCACGCCGGATCAGATTTATCTTCAGGTTCCCTGGGCCGGGAATCAGAAAAACTGCCTGCAACCTGTTGAACTGGGTATGTATAAGGCAAGCTTATACGACAGTGCATCAAACCAACTCATTTTTTCGAAAGAATACAACAGCATATTTGCAGAATACAAGACCACCGGTCCCGCCATTGACGGGATTCAGCAAACCTATCACGAATCGGTACTGATCCCTTATCCGAAGAGGTCTGCCATGCTGGTATTTGAAAAGCGTGACCGGTATAACCAGCTTTCTGAAGTTTATAGTACCTATATATATCCTGAGAAGAAACATGTTTATAAGGAAAATCCCGGGACAAATGACTGTATTGTCATTCCGGTTGTGAACAACGGAAATCCGCATAACTGCGTCGACCTTGCAATTCTTGCAGAGGGTTATAGGGCATCGGAACTGGACAGTTTCAAAAAGGATCTTAACTATTTTTCGAACCTGTTGTTATCAGTTGAACCCTATAAAAGCAATGCGTTGAAATTCAATGTGAATGGTGTGTTCTGCCCGTCTGCTGAGAGCGGTGCAGATGAGCCGCAACAGGATATTTATCGCGATACCAGGCTGAATACATCTTTTAATATTTTTGGCACCGAAAGGTATTGCCTGGCTACAGATAACAATAGTGTCCGTGATGTGGCTGCTGCCGTTCCCTATGATGCACTGCTCATTATGATCAACCACAACAGGTATGGCGGCGGGGGAATTTATAATTTTCAAACGGTCTTCACTTCAAAAAGTAATTGGCGCGATTATGTGTTTCTTCATGAATTCGGACACTGCTTTGCCGGACTGGCTGATGAGTATTTTTCTTCGTCGGTGGCTTATCAGGATATCTATGCGCCGGGCGTTGAACCCCTTGAGCCCAATATTACCGCACTTCCGGATCCGCTCAATGTAAAATGGAAACAGTTTCTTGATCCGGAACTCACTGTTCCAACTGACTGGAACAAGACCAGGTATGACAGCCTGCAGCTTCAATTCGGCAGACTCGAAAAAGAACGCAAAATGGTCATGGACAGCCTTCGCATGGCAGGCACAACTGAAAGTGAACTGGAAAAGATGGCTTACACCTACACAAAAAGGCTGCACGATCTTTACCGGGAGCGTGATGGTTTTTTTAAAAATCATCCGCTGAAAGACAAGGTGGGCGTGTATGAAGGAGCAGGTTATCTGTCCAAAGGAATGTACCGGCCAACCCTGAATTCACTGATGCATCAGTTTGATGCCGACAGGTTAAACTACGGACCGGTTAATGAACATGCCATACGCAAGACAATTCAGTATTATACAGGAGAATGAACGGTTGTATCAGTGTCAGTCTTTATATTGTTCTATAATTTTAAGCAGTTCTTCTTTTAATATGGGCTTGGATAAGTATCCGTCACATCCTGCTGCCAGGGCTTTCTCCCTGTCTTCCAGCATGGCATATGCGGTTTGGGCAATAACCGGCAGGGTGGGGTTATGTTGCTTTATCTGACGTGTTGCATCATAGCCATTCATTTTGGGAAGCTTGATATCCATGAGAACCAATTTGATTTCGGGATGTTTTTTGCACATTTCAACAGCTTCAGTTCCATTTGATGCTCTGAGGATATGGATTTTGTTTTTAGAAAGAATGGCTTCCAGAAACAAATAATTGATCTCGTCATCTTCAACTACAAGGACAACCATATGATGGAAATTATTGATTACGCTTATTTCTTGTTCTTTTTTTGCCATTTTTGCTGTGGCATCAGCCGAAAGGGGTATGGTGAAACAAAAAAGTGAACCTTTGCCGGGAGTTGATTCCAACCAGATCTTACCCCCCATCAGATTTACCAGTTTTTGCGAAATGGTCAGACCCAATCCTGTTCCACCATACTGATTGCTGATTTCCAGGTCAGCCTGCCGGAACGGTTCAAATACCTTTTCATGCAATTCATCAGGGATTCCGATTCCGCTGTCCTCCACAAAAAACTCCATAAAGCCTTCAATTATCCGGTAACCAAATCTGATTTGGCCTTCCTGGGTAAACTTGATGGCATTGTTGAGAAGATTGGTCAGAACCTGTCGTAACCTGGTTTTGTCGGTTCTGATTACAGATTGGCTGTTCCCTAATGCTTTTACAGCCTCCAATTTAATTTTTTTGGCTGAAGCCTGAGGCTCAAAGAATGCATGCAGAATACTGATCAGTTCGTTAGCCATCACATCTTCATGCAACAGTGTTACTTTCCCGGTTTCAATTTGCGAAACATCCAGAATATCGTTAACAATTGTCAACAATTGTTTGCTGCTGTCAATCACTATGCCTGCATAAAATTCCCTCTTTTCTTCCGACAGTTTTGCATTTTTAAGCAACTCCGAAAACCCGATGATGCCGTTCATCGGAGTCCTGATCTCATGGCTCATGTTGGCCAGGAACGCGGATTTCAGGCGGTAGCTCTCTTCGGCATTTTGTTTGGCTTCCTTTAATTCATCGTTGATCTTGCGGATATGGTCAATATTCCTGATCAATTCCTCATTCTGAGATAAGTATTCCTCGTTAAGCGCCAGATTATCCTCCATTTGTGCTTTAAGGGCAAGCTCAGTCCTTTTCTGGTTGCTGATGTCTATCTGGGTGCCGGTCATTCTTAACGGGTTTCCCAGGGTGTCACGGGATACAACCATGCCTTTGATGATCACCCATACCCATTCTCCCGAACCATGCCTGAGGCGTGTTTCGTATTCGTAGAAATCAGTTCTTCCGTCAAGGTGTTTTTCCAGCAATTCTTCGAGCCGAATCAGGTCTTCAGGGTGAACAAGCTTCTTCCAGGCTTCAAAACCAAATGATTCACGATGGGAATTTTTAAGACCGATCATTTCGGCCAGCCTTTCATTGATTACCATTTTGCCTTCAGGAATGAACCAATCCCACAAGCCGGCCTTGGTGCCGTTGATGGCAAGTTTTAATCTTTCCTCACTTTCGCGGAGCCTTTGAGCCTGTTTGTGCGACTCCGTCATATCACTGAAAACAAGAACAACCCCCATTATTTCCTGTTCATTGTTAAAAATGGGAGCAGCACTGTCGCTGACAACATATTCAATTTTATCCTTTGCTACGAGAATTGTTTGGTTGCTCATTTTTACAGTTCTGCCTGTTCTCAGTACGCTCTCAACCGGGTTTTCAGATTTTCTGCGGGTAACTGAATTAACCAGGTTAAAAACCTCATCAATTCCCTTTCCTTTTGCATTGGAGAATTTCACCCCCGTAAGCATTTCGGCTACCGGGTTCATACTTGTAATTTTCCCTTTTGTGTCTGTTACAATTACCGCGTCGCCTATCGATTTCAGGGTAATGCGCAGATTTTCCCTGCTGATGGTCAGTTCCCTTTTGATGCTGTGCTGAATAAATGAGTAAATAACAAATGCCCACAGCAGTGGAATGGAAGCACCAATGATATTCTCAATCTGTTCGTGGGGATTCGATATGCCCAGCCATTCAATAAGCAAAAAAACCAGGTATCCCAGGGTAACAATTAACAAACCTGTGATGATGTGTCTCAAATCGCGGTTCGCAGATACCCTTCGGCTAAAAAGGATAAAAACAAGTGCAGCAAGAGTGGCAAGAAATGCAACAATATCAAGACTGGCAATTATTTTCATCACAACTCCTCCCCACGGATCTTATTCGTAAAAATCCAACACCATACCGCAAACATACAAGCACTTACGGCATATGCCAAATGCTCCAGCAGATTCAGGTATTTTTCCAGGAAAAAGCTTTCAAATACCGTGAAAATCCAACCCGAGAGCAGCACCAGGTAACTTATGAAAAGAATATTCCACGATTGGATTTTTTTCAGGTAATTCCTGTTCAATAAAATAAAAAGTAAAACAATGATGCCCATAATGAGCATAACCACTTCGTCTTCCCGCAACATAACTATCTTACGCTGGTAATGGTTAAAATCTCATTAAAGATATATCTTTTTATTATACAACAGAATAAAACCGCTTAATATTTAAAACAGCCTGCCGGGTTAAGAATCAACCGGGTAAAATGCATTAAGCTTACTATATTTACAGAATATGTGCTCATCAGGTAACTGAATAATCTAAATTTGCAGATCAACAAGGGTAAACTTTTCAATTCATGCCAGTAAATCCGTTTCTTAAAGATATAGCCCGCATACTCATTGATCCTGTTTCGTACGATCTTGCCGCTACAACGGTTGTTTTTCCCAATAAGCGGGCCAGGCTGTACCTGAGTAAATACCTGGGTGAATTAACCGAAAAGCCGATGTGGGCACCACAATACCTCACGATTACCGAATTGATGGAGAAAATATCCGGTTATCTTTTTGTTGACCGCTTGTACTTGTTGTTTGAAACATACGAAATTTTCTCCGAAATAAGCAAAACAGCGGAAAGCTTCGATTCCTTTTACCCGTATATTGACACGTTGCTGGCCGACTTTGATGAAGTCGACAAATACCTGGTAAATGCGGATGATTTATTTCAGAACCTGGTGGATCTGAAATCTCTGGACGGAAAATTCAGTTACCTTACTGATGAGCAGATCGCGGTGATCCGGAAATTCTGGGAAACTTTTAATCCCGACGGCAAAACCAAAGGCCAGGAGGCATTTATGGAGCTGTGGGAAGCCATACCCAAAGTATATCACCGGCTAAAAAACACACTCCATCAAAAGCAAATGGCCTATGAGGGCATGGCCTACCGGAGAGCCGTTGAAGTTCTTGGGGAAAATGAAATACCGCAGGTACTCAGCGGAAGAAAGTTTGTATTCATCGGTTTCAATGCACTGAATGCATGTGAGGAGCGACTTTTCAGGTATCTTAAAAACCTGGGTTGTGCAGAGTTTTTCTGGGATTATGATACCTGGTACACCAACAGCGATATGCACGAAGCCGGGTACTTCATGAGGCGTAATATCCGGAATTTCCCGCAATTAAAACAACCAGGCAACGAAAACATCATCAATAATGATTATTCCAATGTGTTGATTGTGCCTGTAGCCTCCAACAGCGGACAAACGGGCATCCTGCCTGAAATATTCGACCGCTTTGGGATTAATGACCAGCAAAGCGTTGAAAACACGGCAGTGGTTCTGGCTGATGAAAACCTGCTGATACCAACCCTTTATGCCATACCTGATCATGTGCGGGATGTAAATGTTACCATGGGATATCCTCTTGCCGGATCTGCTGTTGTCAACCTGATTGATCTGGTTTATGAACTGAACAGGAATTCCAGGAAAAATAAGGAAGGAAAGGTCAGCTGGTATTTCAGGGATGTTCTTGCCGTGATGGAGAATTCCCTGGTGCGGAAACACTATGCAGATGCCGTTGATACAGTCAGGCAGCAGGTCCTTAAAAAGAAGGTATTCTTCACCTCTGATGAGATTTTTATAAACAGGGAACCCGATAACCTGATCTTTGCCGAGCGATTTTACGATGAGCCCTGCAGGCTGCTGCTTGAAGTGATCACTGGAATCATCAGGCAAATGCCAGTAGGCAGTGAAGAGAAAACCACAAATGATCCTGTTCAGACGGAAGTATTGTTCCAGGTTTATACTTTTCTTACCCGTCTTGATGAAATTCTTTCGGCAAAGGATTTCAAACCCGGAAACGAAGTGCTTTTCAGGTTGATCCGAAAAATGCTCCGGACAATGCACATCCCTTTCACGGGTGAACCTTTGGCAGGTTTGCAGGTGTTGGGAATTCTCGAAACAAGAACAATCGACTTCACCAACATCATCCTCCTGTCGGCAAATGAAAAAATACTTCCCCGGCCGGCTGATATTCCCTCATTTATTCCCTACAACCTCCGGAAGGGATTCGGAATGCCTACGCCTGAGCAACAGGATGCCATTTATGCTTATTACTTTTACAGAATGATCCAGCGGGCAAATAATGTGGCCCTGATCTATGACAGCAGTACCGGTGAAATGCGCACCGGTGAACGAAGCAGGTTTCTCCATCAGCTTGTTTATGAAACAAGTCTTCCGGTTAAGGAGTTGAACGTAGCCTCTTTTATTGACCGGATCCCTGTTAAACCTATTCTGATCAAAAAAGACAGTGATATCCGGAAAGCATTGGAGGTATATCTTGGCGCTGATGGTAAATCGTTGTCGCCCAGTAGTATTAATGAGTTTTTAAACTGTCCGCTGCGATTCTGCTTTCATCATATTATGAGACTGCCGGAACCGGAAGAGATTGCTGAAGAGATTGACGCCCGTGATTTTGGCAGCATCCTGCACGCCTGTCTGGAAAACATTTATTCGGGATTCCCCCAGAAGGTCATCACCACATCCATGCTGGAAGCAGTGCTTAAGGATGAGGAAATTCTTGTTTCTTCCCTGGATAAGGCTTTTGACAAGGTTGTTTTTGGAGTTGAATCAGGAGAAAGCGGACGAAAACCTGAGGGATTCAATTTCATTGTAAAACAGGTTATTTATTCTTACATAAAGCAGTTCCTGGCAGCCGAGTCCAGGACCTGTCCGTTCACCCTGATCAGCCTGGAACAAAAATACTATTCGGAAATACCGGTTACGGTAAACGGTGCCGGCCATACTGTGAGGATTGGGGGAATAATCGACCGGATTGATCAGTGTAATGGCAAAATCAGAATTCTTGATTATAAAACCGGGAAAGTGATGAATTCTTTCAAATCGGTGGAATCATTGTTTGATTCAGGTGAGAAAACCAGGAACGATGCTGCTTTTCAGGTTCTTTTATATGCCTGTGTTTATGGAAAACTGAATCCGGGAACCAACATTGAGCCTGGTCTTTATTTCATACGCCAGGCACATTCACCTGACTTCTCACATGCCATTTCGCTGGGCAGTAAAAAGGAAAAGCTGACAAGTTATTCCACGGTAGGCCCTGAGTTCGAAAACTTACTACAAATGAGCCTTTCCGGGTTGTTTGATTTTTCAGAGCCTTTTAAACAGACTGAAAACCTGAGGAACTGCATGTATTGCCCTTATGCATCTGTCTGCAGAAGGGAATCCGGAAACAGCTGAAAATAATTAAATTGCTCCAATATACATAGTCTTCATAAGCCAATTCACATAATCATGCGCATAGATATATTGACCCTGTTACCCGAACTGATTGAAAGCCCCCTGAGTCATTCCATCATCAAACGTGCAAAGGAAAAGGGAATCGTTGAGATTCACCTGCACAACATACGGGATTATTCCACAAACAAACAGAAACAGGTGGATGATTATGCCTTTGGAGGCGGAGCCGGAATGGTCATGTGTATTGAGCCAATAGATCTGCTGATTGCAAAACTGAAAAGTGAGCGCCATTACGACGAAATCATCTACACCTCTCCTGATGGTGAGGTATTTAACCAGCATAAAGCCAATTTTCTGGCTACCAAAGAGAACCTCATTTTGCTTTGTGGCCATTATAAAGGTATTGATCAGCGGGTTCGCGATCATCTGGTTACACGTGAAATATCGGTAGGTGATTATGTGCTTTCGGGAGGCGAACTGGCCGCAGCTGTTATCACCGATTGCGTGGTAAGGCTGCTTCCGGGAAGCATATCGGATGAAACATCAGCGCTTACCGATTCATTTCAGGACAACCTGCTGGCCCCGCCTGTTTATACCAGGCCTGCTGATTACAAGGGTTGGAAAGTGCCGGATATCCTGCTGTCGGGGCATCAGCAACAAATCGATGACTGGAGACACCAACAGTCCGAGGAAAGAACCATGAGGCTCAGGCCCGATCTGCTGGAAGGAGATGATTAAAACTATTTACTCCTATATACCGGAATCTTGTAGTAAACCGAAAAGCTGACTCCCAGCAACGATTTCTTGTTGCCCTTGCCAAATCCGGCAATTTCATGCGGGTACAGGAGTGCCGGTTCGGTTTTGTTCAGCATGAATTTCGCTCTTACCGTCCAGCCCATGAAAAAGTTGGAAAAGATTTCTGTTCTTAAGCCTCCGGTTATTTCCAGCCAGTGCGCATCCATTTCTGCCCCGGGAATGGAACCGGTGAAATTTCCCCAATACTTATCCTGTATGGTTATGTTGTCGGTATGGTATGTCAGCCCTGAATACCCGTAACGCAGTCCGATGAACCCCATATCATAAGGAATTTCGCTGTAGTAGGCCAGGATGTTGTAATCAAAACCAATTCTGAAATAGGCACCGTTGCAATAGTGATCATAGTGTTCACTTTCAAAGGTGAGCTTGCTTTTGCCGATTTCAATAACCGGGTAAAAGTTAGTCAGCAATTCAGCGTCAAAAGAAAGTTCAAATCCCTGTTTTTCCGGATTCATAAAGTAAGGTGGAATTCTGGCCAGGTCAATGCCGATGCGGGGACCATAGGTTCTGCCTTCCTGGCTGTAACCTGAAAGCATGACAAACAGCAAAAGAACTGAGCTAAAAAAACAGCCGGATATTTTCGGTTTCGGTTGTATGAACATAGGGGTAAATGATTTGCGCAGAATCAATCATGTGCGTGGTGAATTCAAATTTGTAAATGGTGCAACGCATGGAGAAGCCACATTCTTTTGAAACAAAGTCAAGATCCCGGGTATAGTTAAATCTCAGGGTGTCGTATCCGGTACCAATTTTCATAACAAACATGCAATTATCGTGGGTTTGCGATAAAGGTAGAACTATTGCGCTCACGTTGTCAACAGTATCATACAGCATGCTGTCGCGTGCCAGGCCATATGCCGAAACATCATTAAGAATCGCTTTGGCTAACGTGTTGCCTGATACCGTATAAAATCCGATTTTGCTATTTGGAATAGTGGATTCTTTGCAGTCCAATTCCTCATCGCACGAAAAAAAAACAAGTCCTGTCGCAAGCAACAGGACCTGTGTTAAGTATTGTATCAACTGATTTTTCATCGCGAACATGCCTGGTAATTAGAACCTGAAGCCTACTGTTGTAAGGAAACGGTAGGTGGGTTGATTCAATGAGGCTATATTGTTGCGATTGGCAGATGTATACAGGTTGTATTTTTCTTTATGAAAGATGCCTGAAAAGCCCATATCGAAAAAGAAATTGTTATTGCGGTAACCCACTCCCGAGGAAATCATGGTATAGCTTGCATCCTCGTTCATTTCGCCGCTGACATAGGGGCTGGGGTAATATCCGCCTCCGGCACGCACTGCAAAATTGCCAAACCGGAGTTCGCCTCCCAGTTTCAGATTCAATACAGCACAATATACGTCCTCAATATCAGAATTTGTCCGGTCAACAGTCGCCCTGTCACCTGGATAGTTAAAATCGTCATCATTACGCATTTTCATGGAAGCGTAATCCACATATTCAACATCTCCTGTAATGATACCTGCTTTCCCGATCTGGTAGCTTAAACCGGCTGCAAGTTTTAACGGGGTGTTCAGTTTGTATTCAAAAACACCCGGGCCAAGTTCCTGGTTGTCATTGTCGGTTGGAACCTTGTAATAGGTTTCATTGTCATAAACCGAATAAACAGTGCTGTAGTATTCTTCACTGATCCTGTAAAAGGTAGGCAGGTTCAGTGTGGTTCCGATTCTTAAACCTTCTGTGATTCTTGCCGTTAATCCCAGTTTCAGGCTGATACCGGTACCTTCCACGTCAAGGTCCTCATCCATGTCAAAACTTCTGAAGGAATAGTAAGTGTCATAGTTTGTTTCACTATGAAGCACATGCTGCTCATACTTAAGCTGGGTGATGCCCAGTCCCATTCCAAAATACAACCGGTCGCTGAAATTCAGTCCAAATGCAAAGGACCATTCCCCGATTCCGCCTTTAGAGCTTATTTTTCTGTATTGGTCAATGGGTAAAGGCACCAGGCTCTCGTAATAGTCGATATAATCCAAGGTGTCAATAACCCAGGCATCATAGAGGAGCCGGGCCCCGAAAAAGTTCAGTTCTTCGGGTGTTAGATAGTTATTATTTGCATCATCTACAAAATAGTCGGAGTAAGAACTGTTTTGGTTAGTACCCCTGATGATGGTGCTGTTGTTAAAATTTTGCAGCCTGTTGTAGCCAATTGCATAGGAGGCGCTG
The DNA here is from genome assembly GCA_046481675.1 of Bacteroidales bacterium. Taxonomy (GTDB): domain Bacteria; phylum Bacteroidota; class Bacteroidia; order Bacteroidales; family UBA10428; genus UBA5072. The sequence goes on from JAWOJJ010000011.1 coordinate 81,702, forward strand.
ACAAGGCCCTTGTCGCGGTTCGACCGGTATGTACCCACATAGCCAAAATTGCTGATGGCAAACTGGTTTTTATAGTCAGAGTTATCCTGGCCGATGTAATCTGCCGTTGTTTTGGCAAGTGAAAGGCTGGGCGTAAATGAAAGCTCTGATTTTCTGTAGAGTCCGAGTCCGGCCGGGTTTACATACGATGATGCAAAATCTCCGCCGAGAGAGGTAAATGCTCCGCCCATGGATATGCTGCGGGCAGTGAGTGTAGGAAAGTTTTGTGAAAACCTGAGTGCATCAGTAACATATTGTGCCTGTACTGTGGATATGCCCACAAGGATTCCAATCAATGAAATTATCTTTTTCATAGTTCTTGACAATTAAGGGAGTAACAATAGGTATCTGTATTGACAATTCAACTTATCTTCTGCCACCGGAACCCGATCCTGAACTGCGTGATGATGATCCGGAGCTGCTAGACGATGATCCGCTGCTTCCGGAACTGCGTGATGAACTACCACTGGAATAGGAGCTCGATCTGCTTCCCGACGAGCTGCTCGATCCTGAGGAGTAGGAGCTGGAAGGCCTGCTGTAACTTGAAGATGAGCTGCTGCTTGGTCTGCTGTAGCTCGATGATGAGCTGCTGCTCGGTCTGCTGTAGCTCGATGATGAGCTGCTGCTAGGGTTGCTTTGGCTCGATGATGAGCTGCTGCTGGGCCGGGTATAGGTAGTGGACCGTGAACCTGTTCCGGAAGGAGCTGCTGAGCTCGGCCTGGTATATACCGGGCGGTCCTGGGGTGATATGTTATTTACCCTTTCACCGGATGTGCGGGGTGTGCTGACATTTTCAGAGCTTTGTGAGCGTGAACCGGTTCCTGAATAAGTAGATGTTGAAGTTCTCCCGGCTGCAGTGCCTGTAGCAGGTGCAGTGTAGGGACGGCGAACCGTTGTTCCCGAAGTTCCGGAACTTCTTGAATCAGTTGAACCCGGTTGTGTGCGTGATACAGTTCCCTGTGAACCCGAAGTTCTTTGACCGCCTGTGGCAGTAGTACCTGTGGTGGGTGCCCTGCGGACATCAACAGGTGTTGTTGTTCCGGCTACCCTTGAAGTACCTGAAGTGCCGGCATTTTGCCCGCTGAAGCTTCTTGAGCCACTGGTCCGGGCAATCCGGTTGTTTTCAATAGTCTGACGGGGTCCGTAGTATGCGGGGCGGTGATTGTGTGAATCGGAATAACCACCTCCATAATAGCCATCATAATAGCCACTGTAATAACCGTACATATACGGATTGTATCCCCCCCAGTAACTGCCATAAGGTGAATAGTACCAGGAATTATAATATGACCAGCGATTCCAGGGAGAATAATAGGGATAACCATAGGAGTATCCCAAATACCCGAATGAACCATAGGGATAACCATATGACATGCTGAAAGACCATCCCGGTTGATACCAGTAAGAGTCATAGAAAAAGGGATCATAATAGTTGTGAGAATAAAAAGGATCATAGAACCTTCTTATTCTTGAAGTATAATAATAATCGTCAACATCATAGTAATTGTTGGTAATATAGGTATTACCATCCTCTTCATAATAATCGGAACCAATGTAATTGGGATCCTGAGCATATTGAAGCGTATCAATTACGTATTCCTGCTGAACGGGTTCGCCGGCAGATTTGTTCTCCAGGCTGGCAATATACTTTTCATAGTCATCAGGTTCAGTTGCCACGGTTTCCCGGGTAACAGGCTCCTGTTTCACGGCAGCAACAGGCGCAACCTTATCTTGTGAAGGCAAATAATAGATGTCGTCGTATTCTGAAGCGGTCTTCTGGCTCATGGAGCAGGAGAAGGCAATCAGGCCCGGAATCAGAAATAGGATTGATTTTATTGAAGTTTTCATGACCTTACCTCCTTAATAATTTTGTGTGAATATATGGTTTTTATTCTTTATTTTGCAACCGTTAAATTTTCATAAAACTATTCACAAATACCATACCAAAAACACATTATGGCCAAAGAATTAACCAGCAGAAAAGAGAATTACTCGCAATGGTATAACGATCTTGTAATAAAGGCCGATCTTGCAGAAAGCTCAGCAGTAAGGGGTTGCATGGTTATTAAACCTTACGGATATGCCATTTGGGAAAAGATACAGGGAGAGCTCGACAGGATGTTCAAAGAAACAGGTCATGTGAATGCGTACTTTCCGCTTTTCATACCCAAATCATTTTTCAGCCGTGAGGCCGAGCATGTGGAAGGTTTTGCCAAAGAATGTGCTGTGGTTACCCATTACCGTCTGAAAAACGACGAAAATGGCAAAGGCCTGGTGGTTGACGAGTCGGCCAAACTTGAAGAAGAGCTTATTGTAAGGCCCACCTCCGAAACAATCATCTGGAACACTTATAAAGGCTGGATACAATCATATCGCGATCTGCCCATCCTGGTTAACCAATGGGCCAATGTGGTGAGGTGGGAAATGCGGACAAGGCTTTTCCTGAGAACTACCGAGTTTCTGTGGCAGGAAGGCCATACTGCTCACGCCACCAAAGAGGAGGCACTTGAAGAAACAGTGAAAATGCTGAATGTGTATGCCACATTCGCCGAAAATTATTTGGCATTGCCTGTTATCAAGGGGGTGAAAACCGAAACCGAAAAATTTGCCGGAGCCCTGGATACCTATACCATTGAAACACTGATGCAGGATGGTAAAGCTTTGCAGGGAGGAACCTCCCACTTCCTGGGACAGAACTTTGCCCGCGCCTTTGATGTTAAATTTCTGAATAAAGAAGGTAAACTCGACTACGTTTGGGCTACCTCATGGGGGGTGACCACCAGGCTGATTGGTGCGCTGATCATGGCTCATTCCGATGACAACGGGCTGGTGCTTCCGCCCAAAATATCACCCATACATGTGGTAATTGTTCCCATACACAAAAACGATGAGCAACTGGCAGCCATTTCAGTTGTAGCTGAACGTATAAAGAATTTACTTACGGAGCTGGGAATTACTGTAAAATATGACAACAGGGATACCCACAAGCCCGGTTGGAAATTTGCCGAGTATGAGCTCAAGGGCGTTCCCGTAAGGCTGGCAATCGGACCGCGCGACCTTGAAAACGGAACTGTTGAAGTGGCCCGAAGGGATACCCTGGAAAAAACCGTAATGCCTGTTGAAGGTATTGCACCCAATGTGAAAAAACTACTCGATGAGATTCAGGATAACATTTACCAGAAAGCTTTACAATTCAGGGATAACAATACTTTCCCGGTAGACACCTGGGAGGAGTTCAAAGAAGTGGTTGAGGTAAAAGGCGGATTTGCCTATGCCCACTGGGATGGTACAGCCGAAACCGAAGCCCGGATTAAAGAGGAGACCAAAGCCACCATTCGCTGCATTCCGCTGAACAACAAATTAGAAGACGGTAAATGTATTCTCACCGGCAAGCCATCGAAACAACGGGTGCTTTTTGCCGTGGCATATTAATTTCTATATCGGAATTGCTGTTTTCTGCTATAGGTTATCATACCAGCTTTCCTTCTTGTCGTATTTCAAATCGCGCAGAATGGATGACCTGGCATTGATGGTAAACGAATAGCTCCGGTAATCGCCAAAGGGTACCACGCTGATGCGCATTTCCCAGCAATGCAGGTCGCGGTGGATGCTTATGTTGGTAATGCTGAATTCTTTGGCAACCATGTCATAACCTGTATTGGCACCAATTTTCCATTTCGGGGTGATGCTGATGTCGCCGCTGAGCCTTACAGTATGGGTATATGAGGCTTTGTTGGTTGGTTTGGAGTAACTCCAGGAATAATCCACATTCAGGCTCCAGGGAATGTCAAAATCAACGTAATCACTTCTGTATGCACCCGAAGCGTCATCAAATGTATCGTCGTAGCCCGGTACCATGCCCTCGGGATAGTCTTCTTCGGGTTTTGTTTCGCCCGAGCTCTTCTTTTTATCGGCAGCTCCTGATTGAAGCCGGAACCCTGCACTAATTGAAGCATTGGTTGTTCTGAACAACCTGCCTTTTTCGTTGATCTGAAACTTGTCCACTCTTTTGTACAACGAGTCCAGCGCGTAAGGATCAAAAGTGGAATTGAACTGCAGGTTCAGCCTGTTTTTGAACAGGCTCGTGGAACCGGTCATGCTCACGTTCGACCATTTAAAGCTACTGGCAAGCGGATTGTAGCCTGTTGAAAAATTCAGGTTATCCAGCAAAACAATTTTTTTTCCCTGGCCGGTGGTGTCGCTTTTCGACCTCACTTTCATTTCCAGGTTGTTGTTCAGGCCAAATCTTACGGAGGCACTTTGCCTGTTCAGGGAGGGGGGGCGATAGAGTTGACCATCGTATATGGAATATTCTGAATAATTGGCAGGGCGGGTGATGGTGGCCGGATCTGCAACCTTTCGGTAATAATTGGGCATCAGGCTCGACATATCCGGGGTGTAACTGGCCGAAATACTCGGAGTCATCACATGCCTTACCGCTTCTATGTATGAATCGGTCCGCTTGGAAATAAACATGCCGTATATTTTGGGACTGGCAGAAATGCCCAGTGAGGTAGATACAGCATGAGCATAGGTTATTTTGCGAATGGTATCGATGTGCAACCTGTTGGTTTGAAACAGGGAGGTGTCGGCGCCCGGCGTTTTCCGGATGTAGTACGGGAAAAGAACCCCGTTATAATTCACTGAAGGAGTTATGTTAATCAGTTTGAAAAGTTTAATACCGGCAAGCGAGATGGGTATGGAATGCGAAAAACCGTTCTGCATTTTTTTCCAGGTGTCCCTGGTAAACAACAAGCTGTCGGTGGTACTGATCTTGTTTTGCATTTGGGAATTGTAACTTACCTGGATGTTTTCGAGCCAGTTGTATTTTCCGTCGGAATTTTTACCCCTGAAAGGGTATATCCGGTTCATGTTGAAGGTCATGCTGGGCAGCGTAAGACTCACCTGGCGTGTTTTGGTGCTTTGTGTACCGTTTAAATTGGCTGCAAAATTAAAAGGCCTTCCCGGCCAGTTTTTGGAATAGGATATACTTGAATTTTTCTGATTGCTCAACAGGTTATTGACGTTTGTGCTCTGCTTTTGTTCATAGCTTGCCGTTGAGAAGTTCACGTTTGCAGAGAATTTACGGGTAGGATTGGCCTTGGCGTCCTGAGCATGTGACCACTGTACTTTAAAATCCTTGCTTTCCGGAGCATTGGGGTCATCATTGATCCGGTTCATGGCAAAATCAGCATTGAAATTTCCGCTGAATTTATAACGCTTGTAATACGACGATCTTGTGCTGGCCATCCAGGTACCTCTTGAAAATATCGATCCGAGAATGGTCAGGTCGACGTATTCGCCCAGGGCCATGTACCAACCGCCGTTGACAAGTCCGAATCCCCTGCGCTGTTCATCCCTGAAATCGGGAAGGATCAACCCGGAGGCCCTGGTGCTCGTATTCGGGAAAAAGCCAAAAGGCAAGCCCAGGATGGGAAGCGGTATATCCTCGAAAACCAGGTAGGCCGGCCCGCTGATTGTTTTATTTTTGGGTATGGAAATGGCTTTGGTAAGGGCAATGTAAAAATGCGGATGCTCTGCATCGCATGTGGTGTACATGCCTTTCCGCATGTGGATCTCACCGTCGGCGAAACGTTTGGTATACATGCTGTGAACAAAACCTTCTCCCTGCTGGGTGATGATGTTTTTGATCTTGCCTTTCCGCGAATCAAAATTGTAGTGGATGGTGTCAAAGGTAAACATGTCGGAGCCCTGCGTAAATTCCGGCTTGCCGGCAAGCTTCCCGGATGAATCAATGGCCCCGGCGGCACTTACGGTTTTCCAGTTGAAATCATACTCAATGCGGTCGGCTTTGAGCGATATGTCCTGGTAATCCACATTGGCATTGTCATACAGGAATACCTTTTTATCACCTACCTTGAAAATCAGGGAGTCTTCCGATGCGTACCGGACCTCTGCCTCAAGAAATGGCTTTTTGGCATCCTTTTTGCCGGTCAGCAGTGAGTCTGCCATTACTGAATCAGGCGCAGGAGCCAGTGTGTCTGCTACAAACAGGGAGTCGGCAACAACAACCGAATCAGCTGTTTGTGCATGTGCAGATTCAACGTGAAGTAATGATAATATGATGAACAGGGCAAAGGAAAATAGTAGCCGGGATAACTTGTACCTATTAATATTTTGAAGTGTGGTTGAAAACATATAAAGTTCAATTCCCGAAGAAGCTGCTTGTTGAAATCAAATCAGAAATGTTATTTTTGCATATCCACAAAATGATCACAGGCTGCAAAGCTAATAAAATAACGAGTTGAAATGAACAAAAAATATCCGTGTATCAATTTTCAGTGGTTTTTTATAGTTTTTTGTGTTTTTTTATTCCTGCCTGTTGCAGTGTTCTGTCAAAATGGTGATAATGAATATAAACTGAAAACAGTAGTGATCGATGCAGGTCACGGGGGCAAGGACCCGGGTTCACTCGGTAAGCATGTTACAGAAAAAGAAATAGCACTGGCACTGGCGTTGAAAGCAGGTAAATATATTGAGGATTATTTTCCGGAAGTTAAGGTACTTTACACCCGCAAAACGGATGTATACATAGGCCTGAAGGAACGCGCTGCAGTTGCCAACAACAACAAGGCAGACCTGCTCATTTCGATACATATTAATGGCAATGAGAATCATAATGTGAGCGGAACCGAATCGCTGGTTCTGGGTCTTCACAGGGCAGGTGAGAACTTTGAAGTGGCAAAAAAAGAGAACTCGGTGATTCTGCTGGAAGATAATTACGAGGAAAAGTACGAGGGGTTCAATCCCAACAGTCCTGAATCATACATTATTTTCTCGCTGATGCAAAACCTGTATTTCGAGCAAAGCATCAATTTTGCAGCCCTTGTTCAGGAACAGTTCAGGGAAAGAGTTATGCGAAAAGACCGGGGAGTCAAACAACAAGGTCTGCTGGTTCTGGCGCAGGCTGCCATGCCGGGGGTTCTGATTGAAGCAGGCTTTTTAACCAATCCTGAAGAGGAGAAATACCTGATGACGGCAGAAGGACAGGATTACCTGGCATCTGCCATTTTCAGGGCATTCAGGGATTATAAAGAGATCATGGAATCCAAAAGCTCTTTCCTGGCCACACATAAGGAAAAAGAATCAAAGGAAACCGACACGCTGAGCGAAAAACCCCTGCCGGTTAAAGACACGGCTCCGGTTGTATCCCCCGTTAAGCCGGTTGCAGTAAAAACGGCCCAGGTTGAATTTAAGGTTCAGATTGCCGCATCGTCAAAGCCCGTTTCAATGGGAGCACGTGAATTTAAAGGACTAACCGGAGTAAAGGAATACCGGGTTGGCAATATTTACAAGTATGCAATCGGAAGCAGTGCCACATTCCAGGACATTATCCCTTACAGCAAGCAGATTAAGGAGAAATTCCCAGATGCATTTATCATTGCCGTGAAGGAAAATAAGATCATCCCCCTGGACCAGGCACTTAAAGAATCAACCGACACCCGGTAATCCCGCTACCCAACCCACAATAATCAGAACAGATAACCTACAACATACAACTCTACACCAGATGAAAATAACCAGGGAATTTAAAATCGGCTTTGTGGCAGTGCTTGCTGTAGCATTGGCAATTTGGGGTATCAATTACCTGAAAGGCATCGACATTTTCAAATCAACCGATCAGTACTATGCGGCGTATGGCAATGTGAAAGGATTGGTGGAAAATGCCACAGTATACCTGAACGGGTATAAGGTGGGACAGGTAACCAAAATTAAGTTTGATAAGGAAAACCTGGAAAAGATTGTGGTGGAAATTTCCCTGGAGCAAAAGCTGAAACTCAGGAAAAACACCTCTTTAATTCTCCGCAGCGGAAGCCTCATCTCAGGAACCAAGGATATTGACATTCTTCCGGGTAGCGGTGAGGGTTATTACGAACCCGGTGATACGCTGCCCTCAGCCATTCAGGTGGAATTAACCGATCATATTGAACCCCTCAGGGCAAAAATTGAGTCGGTAGTTACTGCAATAGATACCTTGATGCTGGCTATGAATGACCTGTTGGACAAGAACACGCGCAGAAACCTGCAGGGTACCATTGCCAACCTGAACAATGCCACTGCATCTCTGAAAACCTCACTCCAACCTTCGGGATCGCTTTCCAACTCGCTTGGAAACCTGGATTCACTCACCGAAAACCTGAGGAAAAGCAATGAGGAGATCAGTAAAATACTTAAAAACTTTGCCGCTGTTTCTGATACATTGAAACAGGCCGATCTGAAGGCATTGATCAACAATGCCGGTGAAACCTTTGCACGGACATCCGAATTATTTGCTTCAATCAATAAAGGTGAGGGCACTGCCGGACAACTCATCATGAACGATTCGGTTTACCACAACCTGAACAGTGCACTGGCAAGTCTTGATTCACTGTTAATCGACCTTCGCGAACATCCCAAGAGATATGTGCATTTGTCGGTGTTTGGGAAGAAGGAGAAGTGATAGTAGATATAAGAGCCAAGAGCCAAGAGCCAAGACAGAAGACATTGGCAGTAGCAGCAGCGGTAAGTCGCACTTCAACAGGCCTGCCTGCCGAAGCCTCAGCGTAGGCAGGCTCAGTGTGACTGGCGTTGTCATGCTGAGCCTGTCGAAGTATGACTAGTAGTGGCAGTGGAAGCAGCAGTAGCAGGGCAGTGGCAGTAGCAGTATGCTTCGACTCCGCTCAGCAGCCGGTTACAGTCAAATCCCAATCCCCAACACCCAACATCCAATACCCACACATCCAGCATCCAGCATCCAGCATCCACGTTATTAACAATCCAAAAAAACTGGTATTTCACCTATTTAGAATCATTCTAATGACAGTTCGCTGCAAATTCTCAAATCAATGCTTTAACAAATTAGGTTAAGCGCTTAACTGACAAATTTGTATAGAACAACAATATGTAACATGCAGATATTCAGGGGTATATTTATTTGACGGAAATTTGAAGTTTTAATCAACTGAACCAAATAATAATAGAACGTTGGGCAATTAATCAAGCGAAAAATGATTTTTTTTTTATTTATTTTTTCACAATCTTGCTACAAGAAAATTGAAAACACAGAAAAACGTTAACAAACTTAACCTAAACCCAATACTAATATGTACAAAGAAGTCTGGAGTAATTGTTTGAAAATTATAAAAGACAACGTCCCCTCCATTAGTTTTCGTACCTGGTTTGAACCAATAGTTCCGCTCAGATTAGAAAATAAGGTGCTTACCATTCAGGTCCCCAGTCCTTTCTTTTATGAATACTTGGAGGAAAAATACATTGATATCATCAGCAAAACGCTTCGCAAAGAATTGGGATATGAAGCCAAGCTTGAATACAGCATTGTAATGGAAAATCCCGGCCAGTCTGCTTCCAAACTGTACACCATCAAACTGCCGGCGAAGAATCAGATTGAAATAAAGAACAATCCTGTCAATCCGATCAATATTGAAGAGAATGCAATCAAGAATGTATTCATCATTCCGGGCATCAAAAAGATGAATATTGATCCCAGGCTGAATGCAGAATATTCCTTTGAAAACTTCGTGGAAGGAGAATGCAACCGGTTGGCCAGATCTGCCGGTTTTGCCGTATCGAACAACCCGGGTGGTACGGCTTTCAACCCATTGCTGATTTATGGCGACAGCGGTTTGGGGAAAACTCACCTGGCGCAGGCTATTGGTATTGAAATTAAAGACAAGTACCAGGAAAAAACTGTATTATACGTACCTGCCAACCGGTTTCAATCGCAGTTTGTTGAGGCCATTCGCAACAACACAAAGAATGATTTCCTGCATTTTTATCAGATGATTGATGTGCTGATCATTGATGATGTCCATGAATTTGCCGGAAAAGAAAAAACCCAGGATATCTTTTTTCACATTTTTAATCATTTGCATCAGTCGGGTAAGCAGCTTATTCTTACCTGCGACAAACCCCCGGTAGAGCTTCAGGGATTGGAGCAGCGGCTGCTGTCGAGGTTCAAATGGGGACTTTCTGCTGACCTGCAGATTCCGGATTATGAAACCCGGGTTGCTATTTTGAGGCAGAAAACCTATAAAGACGGAATAACCCTGCCCGAAGAGGTTGTTGAATACATCGCCACCCACATTACCGATAATGTAAGGGAACTGGAGGGTGCTTTAATTTCCCTGCTGGCGCAAAGCACGCTGAATAAGAAGGAAATCACGCTGAACCTGGCCAAGGAAATGATTGATAAGCTGATCAAGAATACCAAGCGTGAAGTATCTATTGATTATATCCAAAAGGTGGTTTGCAATTACTTTGATGTGCCAGTGGATTCCCTTCAGTCAAAAACAAGAAAGCGCGAGATTGTTCAGGCCCGCCAGGTAGCCATGTATTTTTCAAAGAATCTGACCAAGTCGTCACTGGCGACCATCGGCTCACAAATTGGCGGAAAAGACCATGCCACAGTGTTGCATGCATGTAAAACCGTCAATAACCTGGTTGAAACAGACAAGCAGTTCAAAACCCAGATTGAAGAAATTGAAAAAAAATTAAAATTCTGAAAAAAGGAAAGGTTCATATTAAGTGAACCTTTTTTTTTACCTTCTGATTTATATGGAGGATTCATACAGAACACTTGAAAACCCAGCGGAAGGCATATTCCGCGATCGAAACAGCCGTTTTCTGGCATTTGGATACCCGGTCAGTACTACCACTGAAATAAATGATATTTTGTCTGGTATTAAAAAGAAGTTTCATGATGCCAGGCACCACTGCTATGCATACAGGCTTGGACATAAGAAGGAAAACCTGAGAATGAATGACGATGGTGAACCTTCGGGAACTGCAGGTAAACCAATATACGGACAGCTGCTGGCTCATGATCTGACCGACATCCTCGTGGTTGTGGTCAGGTATTTTGGCGGCACCCTGTTGGGTACAAGCGGCCTGATTAACGCGTACAGGTCGGCAACAGCCGATATGATTTCAAATGCAACCATTGTCAGCAGGTTTGTTGAGGACCATTTCAGGTTGGTTTTTCCCTACGAGAATCTGAACGCTGTAATGAAAATCCTTAAGGAAGAAAACCTGGTTCCCCGGGAGCCGGTATATGACAGTCAGTGTGCCCTGACCATATCGGTGCGAAGAAGTCTTTCGGAAAGAGTCAACGACAGGTTGAAGATGATCAGCGGGATGGTTGCAGAATCTTTACAAATGAGCGATTAAAATCATTGCTAAAAAGCATAAATTAAAATAACTTAAAGCGGATAATTCAAAACAATTCCTGATGAAACGAATATGTTTGCGTACCCTGTAAATATCGTTGAAAATAGCAAGCATGGAGTTACATCCGACCCTATAAATAAATCATTTACAGATGAAAAACAAGAGCCTGGTTTCAATCACCGATTACACCAAAGAGGAGTATCTCCGTATATTATTGCTTGCTGATGAGTTTGAAAGAAATCCCGACCCGTCCCTTTTGAAGGATAAAGTTGTGGCAACACTTTTCTTTGAACCTTCCACACGCACCCGGTTAAGCTTTGAGAGTGCCGTACTGAAACTGGGTGGCAGGGTCATCGGCTTCACGGATTCCAGTTCTTCAAGTGTTACCAAGGGTGAAACCCTTTATGACACAATCAAAATTGTGAGCAATTACTGTGATCTGATTGTGATGCGGCACCCCCTTGAAGGAACTGCGCGGTTTGCCAGCGAGCTCACCAACATACCGGTTATTAATGCCGGAGACGGAGCCAATCAGCATCCCACTCAAACCTTATTGGATCTGTATTCAATTCTGAAAACACAGGGAACCCTGGACAACCTGACCATCTTCATGGTGGGCGATCTGAAATATGGCCGAACCGTTCATTCACTGCTTATGGCCATGTCGCAGTTTCAGACCACATTTCACTTCATTTCTCCCGATGAGTTGAAAATGCCTGATGAATACAAGTATTACCTGAATTGCCTGGGGCTTAAATACACCGAACAAAAAGATCTGGCGGGTAGCATTGAAGGCGCCGATATTATTTACATGACCAGGGTTCAAAAGGAACGGTTCTCTGACCCGATTGAATACGAAAGAACCAAGAATGCCTATATTCTGAAAAACAAAATGCTCGAAGGAACAAAAGAGAACATGCGGGTTTTACATCCCCTGCCAAGGGTAAACGAAATTGACCTTGATGTTGATGCCAATCCCAAAGCCTATTATTTTACGCAGGCGCTCAACGGGGTTTTTGTAAGGCAGGCAATTATTGCGTCTATTCTGGGTTTGAAATAAATAAAAGATATATCCATGTTGCACAAGAAAGACAATAAACTGGAAGTAAGTGCCATTGAAAACGGCACCGTAATTGATCATATTCCTGCCAAAGCGCTTTTTAAAGTCATCTCCATTTTAAACCTGGACAAAATGGACAGGCAAATTACTTTTGGAACCAACCTCGACAGTAAGAAGCTCGGGAAAAAGGCGATTGTCAAACTATCAGAAACTTTTTTTATCGACAAGGAGATCAATAAGATCGCCCTGGTGGCTCCCCAGGCCAAGCTCAACATCATCAGGAATTATTCCGTGGTAGAAAAGAAGGTGGTTGAGGTTCCGGATGAAATTATAGGCATTGCCAAATGCATGAATCCCAAATGCATTACCAATAATGAAAAAATTACTACCCGGTTCAGTGTGGTTTCAAAGAGGGAAGTCAGGCTGAAATGCCATTACTGTGAAAAGATCACCGATCAGGAACACATTGAAATTGTCTGAGAAAGCTTGCTCAGCGTAGCCGGTCGAAAGAATTTACAAGCATGTCGTCATGCCGTATTGCCCTGTAAGCCAAAATGGTAAGTACCACACTGATCATAGGGAAAATGGCTGATATTTCAAAATTAGGATGAAGCGGGTTCAGGTTATCCCGGGTAATCTTGTAATAGAGAAACATAACAGCCATCAAAACAATCAGCAGAATGGTGTTGACTATGCAAATCCGGATCTGAACCAGCCTGCGGTTATAAAGGAATATGCACACAAAGCTGATGAGCGATGTTAATAAAACCAGCGAAATTACAGCAATAGTGTTTTTATAGGTTTGCGGTTCCCCTGCTTCGGCCTCGATTACAATGGCATGCGACTTGAAAACCAGCGTTCGGCTGTCTTCGTCTGTGATTTTGGCATAGGGACTTACGATAAGAAAACTCATTACTACAGTAACAAGCAGTAAATAAACAGATTGTACTCGTTGTATCATAATTTCAGGTTTCAGGGTTCAAAAATAGGAAAAAATTTAGTTGACAATTTATATACCGGATGAAAATGAATTTGGATAATTTTGCACATCGAAAGAACATATATGGATAAACGCGAAATACAGGCAATGATTTCATTACTTGATGACACCGATAATGAGGTCATCAGTTCAGTTACAGGAAATCTTGTAAAACAGGGCCGTGAAGTGATTCCGGAACTTGAAAAAGCATGGGAAGGTTCTCCCAACGAAAAAATTCAGGTACGACTCGAAAATCTGATTCAGGAGATTCAGTTTAACGGTGTAAAAAAGGATTTGGAGCGATGGATTCGCACCGGTGCTGAATATGTGCTTGAGGGAGCCTTTCATGTGGCCCGGTTTCAATTTCCCGACATCAGCATCGGCAAGCTGAATGAACATGTTGAAAACATCCGCAAGGATGTATGGATTGAGATAAACAGCAACCTGACGGCATTGGAAAAGGTTAAGATATTGAATTACATTATTTTCGACCTGCATAAATTCACGCGAAACAACGACGACTTTTATTCGCCCCAGAATTCTTTCATTAACCTGGTTTTTGAAAGCAAAAAGGGAAATCCTATTTCTCTTGCCATTGTATACCTTGCTGTTGCCAGCAAGCTTGAATTGCCCATTTATGGCGTAAACCTTCCCAAAAATTTCATTCTGGCCTATAAGGATGAATTCAGGCATCGCGATGCTGCAGATGAATCTGAAGACATACTCTTTTATATCAATCCATACAACAAGGGAGCCGTTTTGGGCCGAAGAGAGATTGATTATTTCATTTCACAGCAGCAACTGAAACCGCATCCTTCCTTTTACGTGCCCTGCTCCAATACCGATATTATTGCCAGGCTCATCAACAACCTGGTTCTTTCTTTTGAAAAGCTGGGCCAGAAAGAAAAAATAACCCGGATGAAGGAACTTCTCCGGGTCATTGAATCATAGGCAGTTCAGTGATTGTAACTGCAAATGCTATTTTGCATAGCTCACAGCTCTGGTTTCACGTATTACCGTAATCTTAATCTGGCCGGGATAGGTCATTTCGTCCTGTATTTTTTTGGCGATTTCATAGGAAAGGCTGTCGGCTTCCTTGTCGGTAACTTTTTCACTGCCAACAATTACCCTCAGTTCCCTGCCGGCCTGGATGGCATATGTTTTCATAACACCGGGATAGGAGAGGGCCAATGATTCCAGATCTTTGAGCCTTTTGATATATGACTCAACCACTTCACGGCGGGCGCCTGGCCTGGCTCCTGATATGGCATCACACACCTGCACAATGGGCGAAATCAGTGAGGTCATTTCAACCTCGTCGTGATGCGAACCAATGGCATTGCAAATCTCGGGCTTTTCCTTGTATTTTTCCGCCAGTTTCATTCCAAATACAGCATGAGGAAGTTCCGGCTCATCATCAGGCACTTTTCCAATATCATGCAAAAGACCGGCTCTTTTGGCCAGCTTGGCATTCAGTCCGAGTTCACTGGCCATAACGGCGCATAGGTTTGCCACTTCGCGCGAATGTTGCAGCAGGTTCTGCCCGTACGATGAACGGTACTTCATTTTACCAACAAGTCGGATCAGGTCGGGATGCAATCCGTGAATGCCCAAATCGATGGTTGTTCGCTTACCCACTTCCACAATTTCTTCTTCCACCTGTTTTCTTACTTTTTCTACCACCTCCTCAATGCGGGCAGGGTGAATCCTGCCATCGGTTACCAAAAGGTGCAGTGCCAGGCGGGCAATTTCCCTGCGCACAGGATCAAAAGCCGAAAGGATAATGGCCTCGGGCGTATCGTCAACAATGATCTCAACACCTGTTGCTGCTTCAAGAGCCCTGATGTTGCGGCCTTCTCTTCCGATGATCCGGCCCTTTATTTCATCGCTTTCAATATTGAACACCGTTACCGAGTTTTCAATGGCTGTTTCCGAAGCAACACGCTGGATGGATTCAACAACCACTTTCTTGGCTTCGCGTCCGGCAGTCATTTTTGCTTCAGCCATGATTTCGTTTACGTACGAAATGGCTTGAACTTTGGCTTCTTCCTTCAGCGATTCGGTCAACTGATTCTTGGCATCTTCGGCTGAGAGCCCCGATATGGTCTCCAGCTGTTCAACCTGCTGTCGGTGCATCCTTTCAAGCTCTTCAGAGCGTTTATCGAGTAAACCAAGCTGGGTTTTCATGTTTTCACGCATGGCTTCCAACTCATTCCGTGTGCGCTGCTGCTCCTCAATTTTTTGAGACAGCTGCATTTCTTTCTGATTCAGTCTGTTCTCTATGGCGTTAATCTTGGAATTCTTTTCATTGATGTAACGCTCATGTTCCGATTTTAACTGAAGGAATTTTTCCTTGGCCTGAAGCATCTTGTCGCGTTTCTGTGCTTCAGCTTCAGTTTCAGCCTCCCTGAGTAAGGTGTCACGTTTCTTTTTCAGGGCAAAATTCCAAAGGAAATAAGAAAGCCCGGTACCGGCAAGAAAACCGATGCCGCCTATCAATAGGCATCTGACCGTTGTTAGTGTATCTAAGAGTATAATCATTGAATCTGATAATTTAATGTATATGGTAAATAAAAAACCCGCATAAGTTTCTTCGTATGTTGATAAAACCCCATTACAACATGGGTGGAGAGGCCAATATGTTTCGGGCTTCCCACGTTCTGCATTGCTGCAGAAATTCCGGTAAAACCGGAATCAGGGCCTGTCCTTGACACGATGAGCTTTTCTCCAATTAAGTAAGTGTTGAGTTTTTCAGCACTTGAAGAAACTATGCGGGCTATGTTTTTGTATTCAAAGAACGCCTATTACTCTTTGTTCAGATAAGCTTCAAGCTCTTCATTCAAATCCTGCAACTGTTGCTCAAAAGGTGATATGTCAAACTTATTTTCCATTTCAATCACCCTGGTCACAAATTGCAGGGCTGCCATCGCCAAAAAATCCTGTACATCCTTGTCAACATAACGCTGCTTATATTGCAGCACTTTCTCATTAATCAACCGGGCAGCTTTTCTGATCTTTTCCTCATCCCTTCTTTCTATT
Organism: Bacteroidales bacterium; assembly: GCA_046481675.1. GTDB lineage: Bacteria > Bacteroidota > Bacteroidia > Bacteroidales > UBA10428 > UBA5072. The sequence continues at coordinate 98,006 of JAWOJJ010000011.1, forward strand.
TTAAGAGGATAATACCGGTCAGCTACATTAACTTTTATTGACAGTTTATCATCCATTATAAAATTTCAAACTTATCGGTTCAAGAGAGCAATACATTTGTCAATCTCCCGCACTATTCTGTTTACCTGTAATTTTGTTGTGTGTACATCATCATCAGGCACTGATGACAACACTTTTGCTATTTTTAAATTTTCGTATTTCTTATCCAGTGTTTCCAAATTACGCTCCAATACTTCAATCCGCTTTATGAACTCTGCATTTTCTGTCCGCAGCATCTCGGCTTTTCTTTTTTGCTCTTCATAAAGCGAAATCACAGTGTTGACTCTGTGTTTCAGATTGGTAAATAACTCGTCAGACCTTGAATCCATTTATACAAATATAGTTTCAAATTTTTATTTCAGAAAGCAAAAATAGTATTTGTTATTCACAATAGTTTAAAAAATAAAATATAAATAATAGCTTTACAAGCCCGATATATCAGCATTAAGATCACTTAAAGATATGCATAATTTTTCATTTTTATTTTTACTGGCCTTCTTTTTTGTTAATACTACCCTGTTTGCCCAATCGCGGGTTAAAGAATCCTATACCTCACCGGTTGATATTCCCATCCTGCTTTCCGGGAATTATGGCGAACTCCGGTCCTCTCATTTTCATGCCGGTATTGATATAAAAACACAACAAACAGAAGGGAAAAATGTTTTGGCAATTGATACGGGTTATGTTTACCGTATTGCAGTTCAAACCGGAGGTTACGGAAAGGTAGTTTATCTGAAACATAAAAATGGCCGGGTTTCGGTTTATTGTCACCTGAGCCGTTTCATCCCTGCTCTGGAGAAATACGTAAAAGATGCGCAATACCGGAAGAAGTCGTTTGAAGTTGATCTCACTCCTCATGCCGGACAATTTGCCTTCAGCAAAGGGGCATTGTTGGGGTATTCCGGAAATTCGGGAAATTCCGCAGGTCCCCACCTGCATTTTGAGATGCGAAACGCACAGGGTACGGTTACCTTTAACCCGCTCAACTACGGATTCCCGGTAAAAGACAATACGAACCCGGAAATCAGGAGCCTGATGATCCGGTCACTGGAAGTTGACGGAACTATAAATGATACGGCAAGTAAAATAGTGGTGCAGGCGAAAGGCAGGAATGGCAAATACACGCTTTCTCCGGATACCTTTAAAATCAGCGGCCGGTTTGGCATAGGCGTTGAAACCTACGATTTTCTCGATAACTCACCCAACGAATGCGGACCCTATACCATCAGGCTCCAGGTTGACAACAAGACATTATTCTTTTGCCGTATCGACAGCATTGCTTTTTCTTCACAGGGATACATCAACAGCCATGTTGATTATGAAGAAAAGATGATTTCCGGCAGAAAAATTCAGAAACTGTATCTTGATCCCAACAACCAGCTGAATATTTACAAGGTGGTTGTTAACAGGGGCATCATCCGGTTGCCTGACCAGGAAGTTCATCCGGTAATAATCACGGTGCACGATACTTACGGTAACGAGTCTGTTTTGAAATTTTACATCAGGCAGGAACAGGCGGTAGGCAAAAAAGCAGTGAGGCAGGGACAACAGCCGGTTGCCCGTAAATTTTATTATGACAGTCTGAATGTATACGAAAGCCCCGATATCCGCGTGGCCATTCCCCGGGGAGCCTTGTTCGACAACATTGGTTTTACCTGTGAAAAGCTTGAAGACACCCTGATGTATGCTGCATGGCATAAGGTGCACAATGAGTATACCCCGTTGTATAAAAATTATATTCTCTCTGTCAGAGCCAAAGAAATTCAGGCGAGCCTGTATGACAAATTGTTACTTGTAAGCAAAAACAAAGACGGAAGCTGGGTGAGCCAGGGAGGTGAATACAAAAACGGTTATGTGACTGCCCGTGTCAGGTCGTTTGGCTGGTTCTCACTCACTGTTGATACCGTGAAGCCGGAGATCAGTCCAAAATCTTTCATTCCCGGAGGCAGGTATACCGAAAACCAGGTTATCTCATTCACCATTTCCGATACACTTTCAGGCATCAGGAAATATGCAGGCTACATTGATAAGCAATGGGTGTTGTTTGAATACGACGCAAAGAACAAACTGTTCTCATATGCGGTTGACAGAGCCCGGCTTGCAAAAGGCAGCCTTCATGCACTTGAAATATATGTTACGGATAACAAGGACAATGTAGCGCGATACCTTTCGGATTTTTATTACTAAACTGTGGTGATTTGCCATTTCCGGCAGAATCCGGATTAAATAATGCAACCGAAAATCAGGTGGTATTAAATAAAGAATGGGTGAGCGTCTGACTCACCCATCTTTAACCCTAACTACAAAAAAACAAACTAATTATTAACTAAAACTACTAATTATGAAAATCAAACTCTAGCTATTTTTGCAAGGACCTGCATTTTCTTTTTTCATAAACCCCTACAAAACAACACTGCAAAAATAATCAACAAAACCATATCCAAACAAGGGCACCTGTGTTAAAAATGTCAAAAATTTGTTAAGTTATTAACATTTAAAAGGGGTTATGTCAAAAAAAACATCAAAGAACAAAAACCAATTCGGTTCGTTACTGATAATGATCAATATCTCGTTCAGATTTTAGTATTAATTTTATCAGCAAATCTCATTACTATGACAAATAAATATCTCGTAACACTTATTCTTTTTTCAATTTTCACAATTGAAAATGCAATTCCGTGTACAAATTTTTTAGTGACCCGCGGAGCGGCCAAAGACGGATCTACAATGATTTCATATTCAGCCGATTCACATGTTTTGTTCGGGGAGCTCTACCATTATCCCGCCCGGGATTACCCGGCAGGAGCAATGCGCGATGTATATGAATGGGATACCGGCAGGTTTCTGGGGAAAATTTCCGAGGCCAGGCATACCTACTCGGTTACTGGTAACATGAATGAACACCAGCTTGCTATTGGTGAAACAACATTTACGGGCCGGGAGGAATTGCAGGACACAACCGGAATCATTGATTACGGAAGCCTTATTTACATAGCCCTGCAGCGTGCAAAAACGGCCAGAGAAGCCATTCAGCTGATGGATCAGTTGATGTCGGAATATGGTTATTACAGCACCGGCGAATCTTTTTCCATTGCTGATCCGAATGAGGTATGGATCATGGAGCTGATTGGCAAGGGCGCTGGTAATAAGGGCGCAGTATGGGTTGCCCGGAGAATCCCTGACGGATATGTTTGCGGGCATGCAAATCAGTCGAGAATTACCACGTTCCCATTGAACGACCCTGAAAATTGCCTTTATTCCAAAGATGTGATCTCTTTTGCACGCAGCAAAGGCTATTTTAGCGGTAATGATGAAGATTTCAGCTTCTCAGATGCTTACGCCCCTGTTGATTTCGGTGGAGCACGCTTTTGTGATGCCCGGGTTTGGTCGGGTTTTAGAAAAGTAGCCGATGGCATGGATGAATACGCCGATTATGCTAAAGGCGAAAATTTGCATCACCGGATGCCTTTATGGGTTAAAGCCAATAAAAAGCTTGGAGTGGAAGATGTGATGGATATGATGCGCGACTATTACCAGGGCACCGATTTGGACATGACCCGGGATATCGGCGCCGGCCCGAATAAAAATATTGTGCGCTGGCGTCCCATGACCTGGGAGGTAGACGGAAAATCATACCTGAATGAAAGGGCCATTTCAACACAGCAAACAGGCTTCTCATTTGTAACACAGTCGCGTTCCTGGCTTCCTGACCCGGTTGGAGGTATCCTGTGGTTTGGCGTGGACGATACTTACAGCACGGTTTATACACCCATGTATTGCGGTATGAACGCTGTACCACCATCTTTTGCCAAAGGAAACGGAAGCATGATGGAATTCACTCCTGATGCTGCATTCTGGGTTTTCAACCAGGTTTCTAACCTGGCTTATACCCGTTACAATTACATGATCCCCTACATTCAGGAAAAACAGAAAGAACTTGAAAAGAAATACCTGGCCGAAATCATCGAAGTAGACAAGGTAGCAGGCACACTCTATAAAAAGAATCCTAAAAAAGCCATTCAGTATATCACATCATACTCCGTAAAATCGGGTGAGAACACGGTTGCAGAATGGAAAAAACTCTATGGCTTCCTGTTTACCAGGTTTATGGATGGCAACGTGAAAACCGCCGTTCCGGGTCAGCAGAATCCTCATGTTGAATATCCCGGTTACGATGAACAATGGTACCGGCAGGTTGTGGAAGATGCCGGAGACCGGCTGAGGGTTCCTGGTGGAGGAGGTCACTAATATCAATAAGCGCCTGTTTTTTGCAAAACAGGCGCTTTCTCATTGAGCTGAGCCTGCCGGTAGGCAGGCAGGCGTAGTCTCCTGACCATAGCCGTCAACTTAAAACGCTTACGCCCTTACAGGGCTTATATTCAACTCGTTGATAATCACACAGGGCGATGCCCTGTGCTGTTGCTGATGCCCCTTCAGGGCATGGATCCTGTGCTGATTCTAATGCCAATTGCCTTCGGTGAGCTCCTTACGTCGGTTCAGGGGATGTGCTTATGCAACTATTTGAGCCCTGAAAGGGCGTTAGCATTAGCCCAGGGCATCGCCCTGGGTCTTTAATTAAGGATTAAACAGAAGCCCTGTAAGGGCGTAAGCAATTTATCAGATCGTTAAGTTGACGGCTATGGTTTCCTGACTACGCTCATTTTTTGACTTTTAAGATAGGTGCTTTTTCAACCGTTATTTAGTGGCTTTTTCAAGCCTTTTGAGAATACTGAAAATAAAAGCAGCTGAAACCAGGCAGCAGATGATAAATACACCCCAGAGTTGCCACAAAGCCATTTTTCCCCAGCCAATACTGCCAACAACCAGCAGTTTGTTTCCGGTTGCAGTGGCCAGCAACCAGCCTCCCTGCATCAACCCCTGAAACCTGGGCGGAGCAACCTTGGATACAAAGGATAAGCCCATGGGACTTAAAAAGAGTTCGGCAACAGTGAGGATTAAATAGCTGCTGACCAGCCAGTAAGGCACCACCCTGGAACTATCGGGGACCGGGTTGTAGCTTAATTTACCAAATTCATCAATGAACTGCAGTTCCCTGGGCGAAATGAGCTTGAGCGAGGCAACCAGCATGATCACAAATCCAAGCGCGGCAATGATCATTCCCCAACCTATTTTCCGGGGAGTTGATGGTTCGGCATTTTTGTTTCTGAGGTACTCGAAGAGGGCCATAACCGGAAATGTAAGCGCTACTATAAACAGGGGGTTGAACGACTGGAATACCTCCGGTGCAATTGGGTTTGTGTTTGGATAACCCTTCACCTGTGAATACAGGTAATATCCCAAACCAAGAAACATAACCAAGCCGGTTATCTTTTCACTTATTTTTTTACGGCTGAAAACCAGGACCAAACCTGCAATTGTTCCGATAAAAGCCAGAATGGAATTAAGATTGAAAAAGATGTTGGTAAAAGGACTTACTTCCTTAACGGTATAGTCTTTGGCAAAAAGAGTGAGGGTCAGTCCGTTCTGGTGAAACGACATCCAGAAAAAGATAACCACCACAAAAACCAGCAACAGGGATGTGATCCTGGGTCGCTCGTCTTTCGTTGATATCCTGGAAATATAAATGGCAAACGCTACGAAAAGGCCGAATGGGAAAGACAGATCTAAGTTTTTCGTAATCAGATACAAAACAGCTGTAATGGCAGCTCCGGCAAATATCGCAGTCAGTATGGTTACGGGATTTTTTACCGATGATGACTCATCAGTGCCGCTTTCAGTAACGGTTTTGGGTTTAACTGATCTTTCCTTGGCCGGCAGATGCCTGTTGAAAATAATGTATACCAGCAGCGAGATCAACATAGCACCTGCAGCAACTGCGAAAGCATAATTGTATCCCTTTGAAAAAGCATCAATGTAATTTTGCACAAATACAGCAAGATCTGTCACATGCTGTCCGCTGACCTTGTCTGCCAGCATCTGGAATTCCTCAATATTGCCCAGTTCGCCCCTGGTGTAGGCATGGCACATTTCCGGCAGGCTGCCATCGTGCAGAAAGCCCTGCGTTTTCAGAAACCAGTTCCTCATGGTAGTGGCAACAAAAGGGGCAAAAAAGGCACCTACATTAATACCCATATAAAATATCATGTAGGCAGAATCACGCACCTTGCTGTACTTCTCATTGTCGTATAGCTGACCCACCACAGCCTGCAGATTTCCTTTGAACAGGCCATTGCCGAATGCAATAATAAATAAACCTGCAATGGTGATCCCCAGCGAGATACCCGGAACGGCTATAACTGCATAGCCCCCGAACATGATGATGATCCCGGCCAGAATAACCAGTTTGTACTTATTGGTGGCATCGGCAATAATGCCTCCGAGCAGTGCCAGTGCGTATATGGCAAAGTAAAACCAGCTGTAAATACTTCCTGCCTTTTCAACCGAAAGCCCGAATTTGGCCTGAAGAAATAAAACCAGGATGGCCATCATCGTATAGAAGCCAAATCTTTCTCCCATGTTTGAAAAAAAGGCCACGTATAGCCCCTTAGGATGTCCTTTAAACATATTTTTTAAGATTTAATTGATGAATCAGGTTAAAATATATAAAAATAGAATTCAGTTCCAACCCGGGAAATGACTTTTGCCTGTTTTAATCATGAATCTGCTCTGAAAAGAACATTATTAAATCGTGCCACAAACCTGCCTGCCGGCAGGCAGGGGCACAAAGACACTAAGTTAATTTGTGGAACTCAGATTTAAGAATCAGAGCGAAGAGAAATCAATTGGTTCCTTTGTGTCTTCGTGTCTTCGTGGCAAAAAATTAATATCTCAGAGTGGACTCAATCTTCAAACTTTGAAAACCGTTCGCTCTTTGAAAAGAAAAAATCACATTCGATTTCAGCATTTTCATCACTGTCGGAACCATGTACGGCGTTCCGCTCAATGTTCTCGGCAAAAAGTCTCCTGATCGTACCATCAGCTGCCTTGGCCGGATCCGTTGCTCCCATGAGTTTGCGGTAATCTGCTACAGCATTTTCCTTTTCAAGGATGCCAACAACAACCGGCCCCCCGGTCATGAATGTCACCAGGCTCTCAAAAAACGGTTTTTCCCTGTGCATCGAATAAAAATGCTCGGCATGATGCCTGTCGAGTATAAGCATCTTTAATGCAGCAATGTGAAATCCGTTGGCATTGATTTTGGCCAGAATGGGACCGATATGTTCATGTCTTACGGCTCCTGGCTTAATGATAAAGAAAGTTTTCGTTCCGGCCATAACATTGAAAAGATTGGTATCAGGCGAATATAATCAAATATTTGGCATATTGTACACCACCTGCGCACCGTGTCGGGCCTGTTGAAATTATTTAAAAACTTGGCCTGTTAAATCTGCCTTTAAGAGAAGAAGTTAATTAAATTTGAACCGGTAAAGACACTATGGAAAAAGATAATTCACTCATCATCAGAAGCAATATATCGGCCGTTGCAGAATTGCTCAGAAAAAGCGGCAGACGAATTGTCCTGCTCATTCATGTGAATCCGGACGGGGATGCGGTTGGATCCGCGCTGTCCCTGGTCAATCTTTTTAACAAACTGGGGCATCACACTGAAGTTGTTTCACCTAATGATTATCCTGTATTTCTTAAATGGATGCCGGGTACCGAAAGTATGATCAACTTTAAAAAGCAACCTGCAGCAGCATTTGAGGCCATCAAACAGGCAGATATCATCTTTGCATTGGACTTCAATGATTTGAAAAGGGTTAAGGAACTTAATGAAGCCCACCAGGCAGCACAGGCTTATAAAGTGCTTATTGACCACCACCCTGATCCCGATATGGCTGTTGATTGCATGATCTCCGATACATCAGTCAGTTCAACAGCCGAGCTCGTTTATCGTTTTATTATAGATGCCGGCATGAAAGCACATATCGACAAGGATGTGGCATCCTGTATATTCACAGGTATCATGACCGACACAGGTTGTTTTAGCTTCAATTCATCCAACCGGAATACCTGGGAAACGGTAGCGGCATTGCTTGATTATGGTATTGAGAAGGACCGGATATACAGCCAGGTTTATGATAATTTCTCGGCAAACCGCATGCGCATGCTTGGATTCTGTTTGAACGGGAATATGGAGGTGCTGCAGGATTACCGGACTGGTTTTATATGGCTTTCACGTAAGGATCTGGATGCGTTTAAATTTGAACCCGGGGATACGGAAGGCTTTGTGAACTACCCTTTATCGATCAGGGGAATCCGCTTCTCAGCACTTTTTATTGAGAAGGAAGGCCACGTCAGGGTTTCGTTGCGTTCTAAAGGTGGTTTTGCAGTGAACACTTTTTCAAGGAATCATTTTAATGGCGGGGGGCACCTGAATGCATCGGGTGGTGAGTCGTTTTTGAGCCTGCATGATACCATCAGCCTTTTTAAGGAACTGCTGCCCCAATATGTGGATCAACTTTGCGATTATGATGAATAAAGAGATATTGTTAATTATTGCTGTATTTTTTCTCCTTTCATGTTCACGCAAACAGGAGCCTGCAATCAGTGAGGCGGAGATCAGGGAAACTGAAGAAGCCCTGATAGGCGTAAACAGGCTGCTGATTCAAAAAGACAAGGAGAAAATCCTGGAATATATGAAACAGCATCAGCTTACCCTTGAGGAAACTGAAACGGGCTTATGGTATGCAATAAAGCAAAAGGGCAGCGGACTAAAAGCCGAAGCAGGAAACCGGGTTACCCTTGCTTATGAAGTTTCATTACCGGACGGGACAACATGCTATAACTCTGATTCCCTTGGCTTGAAACAGTTTGTGGTTGGTAAAGGCGGGGTGGAATCAGGACTTGAAGAGGGAATTCTGCTGCTCAATGAGGGAAGCAAAGCCTTGTTTATCATGCCTCCGCATCTGGCACACGGCGTGCCGGGAGACGGCAACCGGATACCTGCCCGCTCAATCCTTGTTTACCAGGTTGAATTAATAAAAGTAGAACCCTGAAATCATGAAAATTAGAACCCTCATTCTGATCACCCTGGTCTCTATGGCTTTTATATCCTGTGACCGGTTTTCCAAATATCCTGGTTTCAAAAAGGCCAAACACGGCATTTACTATCAGTTACATACCCTGGGTGAAGATACAGTCAGAGCACATGCCGGAGATTTCATCACGGTTAATCTTACCTACATGACCATGAAGGATTCGGTTTTTTTTAAGGGAACAAGAAAGCTTCAGGTAAGCAAACCGGCTTATGACGGGGCCATTGATGAATGTTTCGGCATGCTTTCCGCAGAAGAAAGCGCCACTTTCATAATCCAGGCAGATAATTTTTTCACAGTTACACTACAAACGGCTTTACCACGTTTTATTAAACCGGAAGAAGCCCTGAAGGTGAAAATAGAAATGCTGGAAATACAAACCGAACAGGACTTTCTGCGCCAAAAGGAGGCTTTTTTGTCGTGGATTGAGGATTTTGGTGAATACGAAAAGGTAATCCTCAGGCAGTTTATCGAACAGGAGAAGCTGGATGTGGATCCGCTGCCCTCAGGACTTTATTATTTAAACCTGATACCGGGTAAAGGTAAAAAGGTGGAAATAGGCGATACGGTAACTGTGAATTATGAAGGCCATTTTCTGAACGGGAAGTTCTTTGACTCAACAGTCAAACGCCGGCAGCCGTTTCAGTTTGTATACGGAACTGAGTGGCAGGTGATCAAAGGATTGGAGGAGGCCATTGGCATGATGCGGGCGGGTGAAAAATCGCTTTTCATTGTTCCCTCGGAACTGGGATTTGGCAACCGGGGTTCATCAAGCAACATCATACCACCCTTTACATCGCTGATTTTTGAAGTTGAAATTTTAAGCGTATCTTCGCCCGATAAAAGCTGACGCAACCTTTGGCGGTTTTTACATCTGAAAACAGAGTCTAGTTAACTATTTTAAAACTATTGAATTTTGAAAACATCACATTGTTTATGGTTCAGTATGATTTTTACCCTGATCCTGTTGGCACCAGGCTGTGTAAGTAATGAGGAGGATAAACGGAGAGATCATGAACTTCAAATAATTCAGGAGTATTTGAATGCCAATAACATTACCGACGAATCCAAAACCGAAGGAGGCATTTATTTCATCGGGGATACTACCGGAAACGCGGCATCACCTGAAGAGGGGAACTATGTGATTATCAGTTACGTGGGCCGGTTTCTGGAAAATATGAATATCAGGGAAACCAGCTACGATTCACTGAAAAGTCAATGGAGTGCAGCCGCAAGTTATAAGAATTATCTGTACGGTCCGATTATGATGCCTTTGGGTAAAAGCATTACCGGCATTAACGAAGGACTTGCACTGATGAAGGAAGGGGGCAAGGCCACCCTGATCATTCCTTCGGAAAAGGCTTTCTATGATTATACGCCACTCATTTATGAAATTCGTCTGCATAAAGTGGTTGACAATCCTGTAACTTATTCAAAATCATTGTTTAAAACTTTTCTTACTGCAAACAATTTCACAGAAATTTTGAGTGACAGCGTTTTTTACAAGGAAATTGTTACACCACCGGAAGATACCGTTACCCCTGTAGCCAACGATGAAATCTATTTCCGGTTTGCCGGTTTGCTAATTGACGAGTTCAGGAATGCTTTAAATGATACTTTCGATACCAATTTCCCGCTCAGCGAAGACCAGATCAAGTTCATCTGGGGTAAAACAAAAATTTCCGCAGGAGATATGATTTCCACTTCAGCAGGAATTCCTGCCGGTCTCAGGTTGGCGCTCGGTGAAATGCGCAAGGGTACACGTGCATTGGTGGCAATTCCATACAGCCAGGCTTTCGGGAAAGACGGGCTGGTTGATTCAAGATACGGTTTTACCATAATTCCGGCGTATCAGAATGTGGTATATGAAATTGTTGTGGATGACATCGTTACGCCTTAAAGAAGCTTATTTTTCAGGCTTGTAGAATAAAAACCACCGGTTGCTTTTTGAGATCAGGCGGGTTGGTGATGCGCCAATCCCTGATGGTTTTTGTTTTGATCCATTCGTTTGATAGTGTGATGTTTGATGCGATGCAGAGGCGTGTTGCAGGTTTACAGGTTTCCAGAAAAGCCTGGATGAGCTGGTTGTTCCGGTAGGGGGCTTCAATAAAAATCTGGGATTGATTTTCCGTTTCCGATCTTTTTTCGAAATGTTTGATGCGTGCCATCCTTTCATGACTTTTTACCGGCAGGTAGCCGTTGAAGGCAAATTGCTGACCGTTCAGGCCCGATGCCATGAGCGCCAGAAGCAGTGAGGAAGGACCTACCAGCGGAATAACTTTTACATTCAACCGGTGCGCTTCTTCTACCAGTATTGCTCCGGGATCGGCAACTCCGGGAACTCCGGCTTCCGAGATCATTCCAATATCCGAAGCCCCGGCGCTGCTGAAAATGCCCGGTATCTCAAAAGCAGGCGTGTGTTCGTTCAGCAGGAAAAATTGAATGCGGGGAAGTTCATCTTTTAAACCGCAACCTGCCAGAAACCGCCTTGCTGTCCTTTCCTCTTCAACCACAAAAAACCTGATTGACCGGATGATATCCAGGTTGTAAGTTGGTATAACTCGTTCAGGTGCAGATTCTCCAAGCAAGGTTGGAATCAGGTAGAGTTTTCTTTCAGTGTTATTCACAGCAGCGATAAAATGAAAATGAACCTAAAAATAGCAAAACAAGATCAGAATAGGCATTTCACTTCATAAATATCACTGATAAAACTTAACAATTTTTGCATTTTTTCGTACAAATGAGTGTTTCACAAATCATCAATATCATTGAGCCATCTAAGACTTTTATTATCATTTCTTCTGGCAAGTTTTTTCATTACCGTTTCAGGACATGAACTGAAATACAGGAGTGATATGATCACTCGTGATGATGGTTTATCGAACAGCGTAGTGACCTGCATTACAAAAGACAAGTATGGGTTTATGTGGTTTGGAACCTGGAATGGATTGAACCGCTATGACGGCTATGAATTGAAAATATTCCATCACAACCCGAAAGATTCCAATTCACTGAGCAATGGCAACATCAACATAATTTACGGGGATCGTGAAGGTGATCTGTGGATCGGCACCGATTATGGCCTGAACTGCTACAACCAGTTAACGGGAAGTTTTAAAAGATACATTTTTAATGAGGCTGATTTCGCCACCCGGAACATCAACGAGATAAACGGAATCACACAGGATACGGAAGGTACGGTGTGGGCCGGATCGATGGGTGAGGGTATTACCGGTTTGAACAAAAGCACAGGTGCTTATTATCATTTCAGGAACAGTTACTCAAACCTGAGCAACAATGTAAACGCGTTGCTGGCCGATAACCTCGATGACAGATACCTGTGGATTGGAGCCTCTGACGGGTTGTACCGTTTTAACATCGATGCCAAACGATTTGAGAAAATTGCCGGAGGCGATCTGAAAGAAGGGGTTTCTATCCAGGCTATCCTGCAGGACGACCATGGAAACCTGTTCCTGGGAACTTGGGGAAGTGGCCTGGTTAAGCTGGACAGGAAAACCAACAGGTTCTCATTTTTTATAACCGGGAAGAATGACCCGGAGAATCTCAGAAACAGCATCATACAAACCCTGGCTTTTCAGGATCGGAATCATTTGATTCTGAACGTATGGGGCAGGGGATTGATCCGGTTCAATATTGCTGACGGAAGTGTTGATAACCTTGAAAATGAAGCCATACAGGCTGACCTGAAAAACAAGATGATCACTTCGGTGTATGCCGACCCGATTGGAATCCTCTGGACCGGTACCCTTCATGAAGGAATTATTAAAACAGTGCCCATCATCAATTCATTTAATCACTACAGTGCTTCCGGGAATGACCAGGTATTCAGAAACGGGGGCGGAGTGGCGGCAATACTTGAGGATTCAAAAGGATGTCTCTGGCTTGGAACCCGATTCGGGGGACTGGTAAGGATTAACAGGAAAACACTGGAACAAAAGATTTACAGCCAGTTCAACGAATCAATCAGCAGTAACAGCATCCTTTCCTTATGGGAGACAGTTGAAAACAGGGAACAGGTACTATGGATCGGTACTGACCGTGGTGGCCTGAACCGGCTTGAGCCGGCAACGGGAAAAATAAGAGTTTATAAAAGACAGGATATTGGTGGCACCGGACCCAGCAGCAACAGCATATCTTCCATTGTGCAATACGATAGGGACCATCTGCTGTTGGGAACACGTGAAAGGGATAAAGGTGAAGGTCTGGATGTTTTCAACCTCAGAACCGGCAAATTCGTAAATCTGAGATATGTTAGCGGAGATCCCACGAGCCTTGGAAGTGATGATGTGAACCGTATTTTCAAGGATAAACTTGGTAAAGTATGGGTTGGTACACGAAATGGCGGATTGAATGAGTTTGTTATTAAAGACATTGATGCTGCACAGCCGGAAGATATTGGCTATTTTATCCGGTTTATCAATGACCCCGATGATCCGAAATCGCTTAACAACAACACGGTTTATGCCATATTCGATGATGCCGACAACAATTTGTGGGTGGGAACAAATGGTGGCGGATTATCCAAACTCGATAGAAAACAGAATGCATTCTCACCGGGACCCTCTCATGAATACCTGAATGACAACATCATTTACGGAATTCTTGAGGATGATCATGGCAATCTATGGATCAGTACGAGCAGGGGCATTATTGTTTTCAATCCGGAATCAGCCCGGATTCACCGTTTTGACAAATACAAAGGAATTAATGAGAATGCTTTCATATACGGATCTTATTTTAAATCAGCATCCGGAGAAATGTTTTTTGGAGGTATTGAAGGATGCCATTCCTTCTATCCCGACAGCGTCACAATTAACCTTCGTGTTCCGCAAATAAACATAACTTCGCTTTCCTTCTCGGGCAAAAAGGGAGAAAAAACCGCAACGGAACTGACCGGAAAATCAGTAATGGCTTCCAGGTTTGTAGAACTACCTTATTATCAGAATAATTTCTCGGTTGCTTTTGCTTCTCTTGATTACAGTATGCCTGCACAGAACATGTATAAGTACAGGCTGGAGGGTTATGATCAGGATTGGATTGCCACGGATGCTACACGCAGGTATGTAAATTATACCAACCTTGCTCCGGGAAAATATGTGTTCAGGGTAATCGGATCAAACAGCGATAATGTGTGGAACCATGAAGGAACCACAGTAACGCTTTTAATCAAACCTCCATTCTGGGCTACAACACTTTTCCGGGCATTGATGATCCTGCTGGTTGCAGGGTTCATTTCGTATATTTTTTATACCATTCTCAAAAAGTACCGGCTCGAAAAACTGAAGGTTGAACATGATGCACAGGTATCTCTTCAGGATGAACGAAAACAGTTGCGAACACTGATCGATTGCATGCCGGATCTGATTTTTATAAAGGACCGGGAAAGCAGATTTACGGTAGCAAACAAAAAAGTGGCCCAGGTTATGGGCACCACACCGGAAAACCTGATTGGAAAAACCGATTTTGACTTCTATGAACCCGATCTGGCACGATCGTTTTATGAAGATGAGCAAAACATCATACGTACCGGGGAATCCATGATCAACCATGAGGAAACTGCCTTTGATGAATTCGGCAACCGCGTCATCATCGCCACAACAAAGGTCCCCATAAAAAACAGGGAGGGCGAGATCATCGGAGTTGTTGGTATTTGTCGCGATATCACTACGCTGAAAAGAATTGAGCGGGAGCTCAGGAAAAAATCGGAGGACTTGCAGGAGACCAATGAACTTTTAGAAGGCAGGCAAAAGGAAATTCTCCAGCAATCTGAAGAACTTGCATCCCAGACACAGCATCTTCTCATGGTCAATACCGAGCTGGAACACCTGAATCGGACCAAAGACAAGCTCTTTTCCATTATCGCCCACGATCTCAGAAATCCGTTCAATGCCATCATGGGATTCAGCAAACTGTTGAAAGAAGACTATGATGAGATGGACAACCAGCAGCAAAAGAATGTTCTTGACCTGATCGACGTATCATCCCAAACTGCATTCAACCTGCTTGAAAACCTGCTTCAGTGGGCCAGAACACAAACCAATAAAATTGCCTTTCAGCCCGAGAATTTTGATCTTTCCGAAACGGCAACTGAGGCAATTGAACTGCACAGTGCCCTGGCAATTAAAAAGGGAATTACACTTAAAAATGAAATTTCACAGGAAACCCTGGTTTATGGCGATAAAAATATGATTAATGCTGTGTTAAGAAACCTGATCAGCAATGCCATCAAATTTTCACATCCGGAAGGACGAATTGTTGTATCTGCAAATAAAACCGGAGATGCCTTTGAAATAGCGGTGGCAGATGACGGAATTGGCATGGATCAGGAATGCCTGAGCAAATTATTCAGGGCCGATACATTCTTCTCTAGCACCGGTACCTGCGGAGAATCCGGAACAGGTCTCGGTCTGATTCTTTGCAAGGAATTTGTAGAAAGAAACAATGGCCGCATAAAAGCCAAAAGTAAAGAAGGAGCGGGAACAACGCTGAGCTTTACACTCAATCCTGCAAAGTGTAATTGATACTTCGAAGAATTCGCTGGTTAATCATGCAAAGAAATAGTTGGAAGACAGCCGTCAGGCTAAGAAAAGCTTACGCCCTTACAGGGCTGATGTTTGAGAGTTTACACATGACCCAGGGCGATGCCCTGGGCTAATGCTATAATGCCCTTTCAGGGCTCAAAAAGTCGTATAAGTATATGCCCTGAAAGGGCAACAGCAAACAGCACAGGGCGAAGCCCTGTGTAAAAGTCAACACATTGAATATAAGCCCTGTAAGGGCGTAAGCAATTGATTTAATCATGAGATTGACGGTTATGCCCTTCGGGGTTAATTGGAAAAAGTATTCAATCCAAGAATCAATTGACTTTATCAAATGGGATTAATTTCGATCCTTAATTCGCATTAGTCATAATCAACAACAAACAATTCGGGGCTCTTGCTGAGGCTGCTGATCTGGGTAAATGCTTCCGAGGAAATCAGAACAGATCCGTCAGAGAGAATTGCTATTCCTTCTGCCTGAGTGGGCATCAGGCTTGAAAAATCAGTACGCCTTATTTCGTTGTATGTAAGATGATCGGCATCAAATCCTGAACAGACAGAAAGAAAGGGCGCTGCAATTTCAGAATACCCCAGCAAATAAAGCACCTGATCATCTGCCGACCAGGCGGCCGAAGTGATCAATCCGTTCACATTCCACTGTTTTCTTAGTTTCGCCACATGATTGCCTGCAACCAGGGGCAGGGTATACAACCTCGTTTGCTGATTCACCCAATCCTTGGCGAACAGGATGATTGAGTCTTCAGTTGCAATAAAAGCCTCACAGTCAAACGGCGTGGTATTATTGGCAACCGGGGAAAAATCAGCCTGGTCTTCGTAATGGAAATGAATAATACCGGTTTGTTCAACAGTATCAGCAGTTGACGTGAGATCGGATTTGCTGATCATGTATATTTTCAGATCATTCCGGTTTCCCGAGGCATTGTTGCCGAAATCACCAATAAACAGATATTCCTCGTTCTGTGTTATATCTTCCCAGTCCACATTGCTCGAATTCCTAATGGCAACGGAACGTTCCACGGTTCTGTTGCTTCGGTCGTAACCGTATATTGCAGAATCATTGCCACCATCGTTGATGAACCAGATCAGGCCATCAAATTCTGTCATGCCCGAATTCTCATTCAACAGCGCCTCCAGGTTGTTCAGCTTTCTCAGATAAATTGTTTCCTCCGGAGGGTCTTCCATGGGGAGGCATGCGTATAGGGAAAAAAGTACGCCTGTCAATAAAATCATTAGTACTGGTTTTGATTTGAACACGGTTGATTTGAATTAGGTTTATGTATTTCAACAGATCATTTATCAGAATCCAGATCAAGAAGCTGCATCATCTTTGAAAAGATATCGGTATTCTCCTGAAAGCCCTGGAAAAATTCAGATCCGGGTCCGCAGGCAAAAACAGGCACCATCATACCGCTATGATCACTGGTTGCAAAATTTGTTTTGACTGTGCCTGCCGAATAGTCCCCGTTAAGAATGGTGAGCCCCCCGGTCTCATGATCTGCAGTAACAATCACGAGTGTTTTCGGATGCTTTTTGGCAAAACTAAGTGCCACGCCAACAGCCTCGTCAAAGTCAATTACTTCTTCTGCAACGTTTGCGCCATCGTTTGAATGCGAAGCCCAGTCGATTTGGGATCCTTCAACCATCAGGAAAAATCCCTTACTGTTATTGCTCAGTATGTTCAGGGCTGTTTGTGTAGCCGTAGGCAACATGTCGCCTCTTCCTTCGACCTTTGAGGGATTATGCAGCGGGGCAGTGAAACCGGCAAGTTTTCCCTCACTGATATTCCGGATGCTGTCAAGAGAAAAAATGACCTGATATCCTTTATTTTTTAAATCGTAAAGCAGGTTTTGGCCATCTTTTCTTGCTGCGAAATTATCCCTGCCGCCGCCAATAATAACATCAATGTCGGTTTTGAGAAAATCAGCGGCAATACCTTCATAATCATTCCGGTTTTTGTTGTGTGCTATAAATGATGCCGGAGTTGCATGTGTGATGGCACTTGTAGATACCAGGCCTGTTGACATTCCTTCAGCCTCTGCATATTCCAGTATGGATCGGACAGGAACAGTATCCTTGTCAACCCCGATAGCCCCGTTATAGGTCTTCCTGCCTGAAGCAAGAGCTGTTCCTCCTGCACCTGAATCGGTAACATAATCCGATGCTGAATAGGTTTTGCTGAATCCGATACACTTAAAATGAAGCAAATTCAACTGGCCGCGATTCACCGTGAGACCGGCATGAATCTGGCCAAGCCCCATCCCGTCACCAATCATCAGAATGATGCTTTCCGGCTTATTTTTTTGTGAAATTTTATTGCCGGTTTGAGCTTGCAGGGTAGCTGTTGTTAACAGGGCAAGCGCAAGAATAAGCAGTAGTTTATTTTGAAGAAATGGAATCATACCGATCAGCAGGTTTAACATTAAGAATTAAATTTCAGGTAAAATTATACTTTTGCATAGAAATGAACATGCAACAGCTATGAAAAAGTACAAGTGTATCGTCTGTGGCTACATATATGACCCTGTTGAGGGGGATCCTGATGGCGGAATTGCTCCCGGCACTCCTTTTGAGAGCATCCCCGACGACTGGGTTTGTCCGGTTTGCGGTGTCAGCAAAGAGGATTTTGAGCCAGCCGAATAATCCGGATCCACAGCCATTTCAATCTATGATTTCTTTTGATCAGGTGCATTCTTAAGCACATCCAGCAACAGAAGCCAGAATTTTCCGGTTGTGGGTATGCTGATCCGCTCCGACGGAGAATGCGGATCAAGAATGGTCGGGCCAAATGAGATCATATCCAGGTAAGGATACTTTTCAAGGAAAAGTCCGCATTCCAGTCCTGCATGTATGGCTTTAACTGCCGGTTCAACCTGGAAAAGCTTCTGATAGCTGGACTTTGTAATATTCAGGATGAGAGAATCAGGATTTGGGTTCCATCCCGGGTAACCTTCGGTTTGTTCCACCAGGGCACCTGCCAGTTTAAATGTGCTTTTCACTGTGTTGGCAATTTGAGTTTTTGCCGAATCTATGGCGCTGCGCTGGCTGGTGGCAATAACGATGCGGTTCATGGGCTCAAACCTGATGGATGCCAGGTTGGTAGATGTTTCAACCAGGTCGCTCATCACCCTGCTCCACGAAATCACTCCGTGGGGACAGGCATAGAGGGTATTCAGCAGTTTCTCCTGGACTTTCTTCTTCATTACCTTTTCGGGCAACGGGGCAGGTGTTAGAGTTAGTTGAATGCCCGGCTCATCAACCAGGTATTCGCTTTTAATGATTCTGCAATAGTCGCGAAAGTAACCTGAGAACACGTCATTGTATTTTTCGGGGATCACAACAACAGCATATGCTTCACGCGGTATGGCATTTCTCAGGTTGCCTCCTTCGAAAACGCACAGCCGGGCTCCAAAACGGTTCCTGGACTCCCAAAGGAACTGATTCAGGATTTTAATGGAATTGCCTCGGTTTTTATGAATATCGGTACCGGAATGCCCCCCCTGGAGCCCGGAAACTTCAATGCGGAATGCAGAAGATCCTTCGGGTGTAGGCCTTAAATTGTATTTCATGGTAGCCAGCGTATTCATACCTCCTGCGCATCCAATGAACAATTCGCCTTCATCCTCCGAATCCAGGTTTAGCAAAATCTTACTTTCAAAGAAACCGGCACTCAGTCCCTTGGCTCCGTTCAGCCCCGTTTCTTCATCGGTTGTGAAAAGGCATTCAACGGGCCCATGCTCAATGGTACGATCCGCCAAAACAGCAAGCATGGCAGCAATACCAATGCCGTTATCGGCACCAAGCGTGGTATCAACGGCTCTTACCCAATCGCCGTCTATGGTAGTTTGAATCGGGTCGGTTTCAAAGTTATGCTGACTCGAGCTGTTCTTTTCGCAAACCATATCCAGGTGGCTCTGCAGGCAAACGGGCATGCGGTTTTCATATCCTTTTGAGGCAGCCTTACGGATCAGTATGTTTCCCTGTTCGTCTTTTTTGTAGTCGAGTTTGTTCTTTTCAGCAAACTGGATGATGTATTGAATTATTTTTTCTTCCTTCTTGGAAGGACGCGGTATTGCCAGTATCTCCTCAAAGAAACTCCAAACCGCAGCCGGTTTAAGCATGTTAATCTGTGTCATAAAAAGAAACTAATTTCTTGTGTTAATTTTCAAATATAGCCTATATTATTAACAGTTCAACAACCCTATGGTTTTCAAAATTCTGAATATTTCATACATTAGCAGTTACATTGACCGATATGGATGACGGCATTTTTAATTTCCGGATATGATTTCGTTTGATCTCTTGCTTGTTTTTGTTGTCCTGGTTTTCATACTCATATCGCTCTTCTGGAACATCATGGGTGTGTCATTTACCCTGTTAATTGGTGTTATCACACTGGGTATTTTTGGTATTCTCACACCTGCCGAAATTGTTAACGGGTTTGGAAACGAACAGGTTGCCGTTGTCATACTTGTGCTGTTGTTCAGTGATGTGATCCGCAAAACGGATATCATTGAGTTTTCATTCGACCGGATTTTCAGGAGGGTGAAAACTCCCCGTCATTTCATGAGCCGGATGACTTTAGCCGTACCGGTATTCTCCATGTTTCTGAACAATGTGCCGCTGGTTGCGGTTATGATGCCCTACGTGAACAATTGGGCCAAAAGAAACAACCTGGCACCATCAAAATTCCTGATTCCGCTCTCATATGCTTCAATTGTTGGCGGGTCGGCCACGCTCATCGGCACCTCAACCAACCTGATCGTCAACAGCATGATCATTGACCAGGCCATCCTGCCCGGGCAGGAGAAACTGAACATGTTTGATTTTGTATGGGTGGGCATCCCTATGATCATCATCGGATGGCTTTACCTGGTCCTCTTCGGGAACCGCCTTCTTCCTTCAAAATCTGGTGTGATGGGCGATTTCAGTTCAAGTTCAAGGGAATATGTAATAGAGGCCAAGGTGCGCATGCGTTCTCACCTGATCGGAAAGACCATCCGTGAGTCGGGATTGCTGGATATCAAAGGATTGTCGCTTACGGCAATTCTCCGCAGATCGTTCCGGATCATTGATGTGCCTTCAGATATCCTGCTTGATCAGGATGACATCCTGGTTTTTAAAGGTGAAACCAGCAATATCGCTGAATTGATTAATGCGAAATCAGGTCTGGTTCTTCCGGAGGTTGGTATGCTTACACGTCTCAGGCGTGCCAATGTTTATGAGGTGGTCATCTCGCAAAACTCTTCCCTGATCAATAAATCGGTGAGAGACTCCAATTTTCGGGGAAAGTATGATGCAGCCATCATTTCCGTTCACCGGAACGGAGAGAAGATTGAAGGCACAATGGGCGCGGTGGTTTTGAAGGCAGGCGACGTTTTACTGCTGTTTGCCGGACAGAACTTTGTGAGCCGCACAAAAGACACAATCGACTTCTACTTCATATCCAGGGTGACCGAATACCTGAATCTCGATATGTACAAATCGGTTATCATGATCGGTGGTCTGTTCTCAGTTGTCATTTTAGCTGCCCTTAACCTGGTATCTTTGTTTATGGGGCTTACGGTAATGATTCTGGTGGCAATGATCCTGAAAATTACGCATCCTAAAGACATTCCGGGTAACATAGATTACAATATGGCCATGATCATTGTGTTGTCATTGGCACTGGGAACTGCCATGATGAAATCAGGAGCTGCTGAAATGATAGCCAACACAGTAATTACAGCCTTTTTTCCGTTCGGGAAAACGGGTGTGCTTGCAGGTATTTATATAATTACCACTATATTGGCTGCTTTCATCACATCAAAAGCATCGGTGGCCATTGTATTTCCGGTGGCCATGAGTGTTGCCCAGCAGCTTGGTATTCCGGGTACCCCATTTGTACTTGCAGTAGCATTTGCTGCTGCCGGCACCTATATTACCCCCAAAGGATGTATAACTAATTTAATGGTATACGGGCCGGGCGGATATTCGTACCGCGATTTTTTAAAGATAGGATTACCGCTTAACCTGATACACATAGTTGTTGCAGTTACCCTGCTTTCTATGTTTTATTTTTAGAGTGCCTTGCCAAAAATCCGGTAGCGCTTTTTTACAACACCTCCAAGCTTTTCATACTCAGCCCTCATTTTTACATTCGATTCCAATACCAGGTGGCTGTCAATTTGTTCGAACTGCATATTCCGGGCTGATGCCAGCATCTTCATACCCATGAGCGCATCGAGCCCTTTATTCCTGTAATCATTGCGTATGGCACCCAGCAACATGGTCAGCAGTTTCGTGGTTTTGGAAGCCCGGAGTATCTTAATAACTCCGGTTGGAAAAAGTTTTCCGCGCGCTTTCCTGATTCCATCCGACAATTCAGGCATTGCAATGGCAAATGCAATCACCTCCTGCTTTTCATTGAAAACAACCTTAACAAATTGCGGATTGATAATAGCCAGGTACCGGTTGGCAAAGTAATCAATTTCTTTGGGCGTTAGTTCGCTGAAACCATATATCGGGGCATATGTGGTATTGATTAATTCAAAAACCGGACGGATGATTGGCCTCAGCTGCCTGCGGCTTGTAAATTCCCTTATTATTACGTTGTTATTTTCAAGTATCCGCTGGCATATGGACCGGTAAAAATCGGGGATCACATCCGGAACAGTCAGTATATAATCAACACAATCAATTTCTTTAACATACCCGCATTTTTCCATAAGACCGGGCATATAGGGCAGGCTGTAATTGGTGGCAATAATGGCCGGCTGATCAAAGCCTTCAATCATGAACCCCTGGGGATCTTTCTCGGAGAAGCCAAAAGGACCGATGATTTTCTCCATGCCTTTTTCCCGGCACCATGCTTCTGCTGCCGATGTTAATTCTTTTGCCGATTCAACATCATCATAACATTCCAGGGCAAAAAAGCGTCCGCATTGCTCACGGTGCACCTTGTTATATTTGTGATTGATAATACCCATGATGCGTCCCACAGGCTCCCCATTTTTATAAGCCAGCAGAAGCAGGGTATCACAATCGTTAAAGAAGCGGTTTTTAGCGGGATTGTAAAAATCCCATTCGTCAAAATACAACGGGTAAACCCATTCTTTATGACTCGCATGAATTTTTTCGGGAAGATAAATAAAGGTGCGAAGATCTTTTTTGGAAATGACTTCTTTGATAATGAGAGCCATATTTTTTTTGGAAAGATAGATAAAAAGAGTTTCACTGATTATGCCTTATCCCTAAAATATCATTGTTGCTTAATCCATCTTTATCTGCCACATGCATCTGGCCGGACTGAAAACCTTGCCTTCGGCATTGAGCGTTTTGATCGCTTTTTCAGCGTCTTTCTTTTCCACACCGGCCAGTTCTGCTGCTTCCCCGGTTCTGAGAGGTTTGCCGGACTTAAACATGGCATTGAATACCTTGTCTTTTATTTCCATAGGTCTTTTTATCTTAAAGATATTAAAAAATGCATTTATATTTGTGCCTTCAAGAAAAGAAAAATGCAGGCTATTGAACAGATTCTGACTGCAAAAACCATTGCAGCAGTCAGGGAATTATACGGTAAGGATTGTTCCGGGGAACAAATACAATTGCAGAAAACAAGAAAAGAATTCGAGGGCGATATTACACTTGTAGTGTTCCCGCTCCTGAGACTGTCGGGAAAATCACCTGAAAACACAGCTGCTGAGATTGGTAATTACCTGAAAGACAACTGCAGTGAAGTTGCCGGCTTTGGTGTGGTAAAGGGTTTTCTGAACCTGATCATCATTGATTCCTATTATCTGAATTTTCTGAACAAGGCATTTGGTACTGAAAATTACGGTTTTATCAATGCCGCATCCGGCTCGGAAAAGATCATGGTTGAATATTCATCACCAAATACCAATAAACCTTTACACCTGGGACATATCCGGAATAACCTGCTGGGTTTTGCAGTCAGCAATATATTGGCTGCCACCGGCAAAAAGGTTGTTAAAACCAACCTGGTAAACGACAGGGGAATTCACATCTGCAAATCGATGCTTGCCTGGCAACACTGGGGTAATGGTGAGACACCGCAATCATCCGGCAAAAAAGGCGATCACCTGGTGGGGGAGTATTATGTAAAATTCGACCTTGAATATAAGAAACAGGTAAACGAGCTGGTACAAGGCGGTCAGACTAAAGAAAATGCTGAAAAGAATGCACCGCTGATGCTTGAGGCCCAGGAAATGCTCAGAAAATGGGAGGCCGGAGATGAGGAAGTCAGGAATCTCTGGGAGAAAATGAATTCCTGGGTTTATAAAGGATTTGATGAAACTTACAAAAGGCTCGGCGTTCAGTTCGACAAGATATATTATGAGTCGGAAACATGGATCCCCGGCAAAAAAACCGTTCTGGAAGGGCTTGAGAAAAAAGTCCTGGTACAACATGAGGATGGCTCTGTATGGGCCGACCTGAGAGACAAAGGCCTTGATGAAAAGGTGCTGCTCCGTTCCGACGGCACCTCGGTATATATGACCCAGGATATTGGCACGGCCCAGGCACGGCAGCTCGATTACACCCCTGACAAAATGGTGTACGTGGTGGGAAATGAACAAAACTACCATTTTAAGGTGCTGGCCATCATATTGGATATGCTGGGATTTCCCTGGGCCAAAACATTGCATCATCTTTCCTATGGTATGGTGGAACTGCCCGAGGGCAAGATGAAATCACGCGAGGGAACGGTGGTGGATGCCGATGACCTGATGGATGAAATGATTGAAACGGCACGTGAAATGTCGAAAGAGCTTGGAAAACTGGAAGGCCTGAATGATCAGGAAAAAGAAGATATTTTCAGGATTATCGGCCTGGGTGCACTCAAATATTATATGCTCAAGGTGGACCCGGTTAAAAACATGCTGTTCAATCCCCGTGAGTCTATTGATTTTGATGGCAATACCGGACCTTTTATCCAGTATACCTACACCCGGATCCGTTCGGTTTTCAGGAAAGCAGATGAGATGGGCGTGCGCATGCCGGATGAGTCAGCTGTTGCAGTTGCCCTGAACAGCAAAGAAAAAAATCTGGTGAAGATGATTCACGAATTCCCTTCGGTTGTTAAGGATGCCGGAAACACCTTCAATCCTTCTATGATAGCAAATTTCATCTATGATATGGTAAAAGAATACAATCAGTTCTATCATGACTATTCCATATTGAAGGAGGAAAATCCGGAAATCAGGGACATGCGCCTTGTCATGTCGTTTGTGACTGCCGGAATTTTAAAACGGGGCATGGAAATGCTCGGTATTGAAATGCCGGAAAGAATGTGATATATTTGAAGTAAGAAACAAGATGCTGGATGCTGGATGCTGGATACTGGATACTGGATACACGAACCAAGAGCCAAGAGCCAAGAGCTAACAGCTACGGCCAAAGGCTAACGGCTAACGGCTAACGGCTAACGGCCAACAGCTTAAATAGTATAAACAAATATCAACTCAAATATTATGTTCGACAATTTATCAGACCGGCTGGACAGGTCATTTAAAATGCTCAAGGGAGAGGGCCGGATTACTGAAATCAATGTGGCCGAAACTGTGAAGGAGATCCGCCGGGCCCTGCTCGACGCTGACGTCAACTATAAGATTGCCAAATCATTTACCGACAGTGTTAAGCAAAAAGCACTGGGGCAGAAAATCCTCACATCGGTTAAGCCCGGCCAAATGATGGTTAAAGTGGTTCATGATGAGCTGAGCGAACTTATGGGTGGTTCTCATGTGGATATCAACCTGAAAGGAAATCCTGTGGTTATCTTGATTGCAGGGTTGCAGGGATCCGGAAAAACCACTTTTTCTGCTAAACTGGCAAACCTCCTGAAAAGTAAAAGAGGCAAAAATCCCATGCTTATTGCCGGCGACGTATACCGTCCCGCTGCTATTGAACAGCTTAAGATTCTTGGGGGTCAGGTTGAGGTTCCGGTATTCTCCGAGGAAGGCAATTCCGATCCGGTGAAAATTGCCCAAGCCGGTATTAAGGAAGCAAAAAGACTGGGACACGACCTGGTAATTGTGGATACCGCCGGCCGTTTGGCCATTGATGCCACAATGATGAACGAGATTGAATCCATTAAGAAAAACATTACGCCTCAGGAAATTCTGTTTGTTGTGGATTCCATGACCGGTCAGGACGCTGTGAATACGGCTAAGGAGTTTAACGACCGGCTCAATTTTGACGGTGTTGTACTTACCAAGCTTGACGGTGATACACGCGGTGGGGCAGCCCTTTCCATACGGGCTGTTGTGGATAAACCCATTAAATATATCAGTTCGGGAGAAAAACTGGAATCCATTGAACTGTTCCATCCTGAACGTATGGCCGACAGGATTTTGGGCATGGGCGACATTGTTACTCTTGTTGAAAAAGCACAGGAGCAGTTTGACGTGGATGAAGCCCGCAAAATCCAAAAGAAAATAGCCAGGAACCAGTTTACCTTTACTGATTTTCTGGGTCAGATACAACAGATCAAAAAAATGGGCAACGTGAAGGAATTGGCAAGCATGATTCCGGGAGTGGGAAAGGCGCTGAAAAACCTGGACATGGATGACAATGCCTTTAAGGGAATTGAAGCCATTATCCAGTCCATGACACCTTCCGAGAGAGACACTCCTGAAGTTCTTAATGGTACACGCCGGAAGCGTATTGCCGATGGAAGCGGAACCAGCATACAGGAAGTGAACAGGCTGGTTAAACAGTTTGATGAAACCCGGAAACTAATGAAAATGATCACCACCAATAAAAACCCGATGCGCATGATGGGTAATATGCCCGGTATGCGTGGCAGATAAAAACTTAATTGAATCTATGCAACTCATCGACGGAAAAAAAATCGCAGCCGATATTAAGGCTGAAATTGCCCGGGAAGTTGAAGATATGAAAGCCCGGGGAATGAAAACACCTCACCTTGCTGCTGTTCTTGTGGGGCACGATGGAGCCAGTGAAACCTACGTGGCAGGTAAGGTGAAATCGTGCGGTGAGGTGGGTTTTAAATCCACACTGATTCGCTATGAGGATGACGTTACCGAGGCCAGGCTGTTGCAAACAGTGCGCGACTTAAATAATGACACTGATATTGACGGGTTTATTGTTCAACTTCCTTTACCCGCGCACATTTCTGAACAGAAGGTTATCGAAGCCATTGACCCGCGCAAGGACGTGGATGGTTTTCACCCGGTTAACCTGGGTCGTGTGGTGCTGGGACTTCCAGCCTTTGTTTCAGCAACACCTGCCGGAATTATCGAACTGATCAAAAGATACAACATTCCAACCTCCGGTAAAAGCTGCGTGGTTGTCGGTCGCAGCAACATCGTCGGCAAGCCCATCAGCATACTCATGTCTCAGAAAGCTGACCCCGGTGATGCCACGGTTACTTTATGCCACAGCAGAACTCGTAACCTTGATGAAATAATCCGATCAAGTGATATCATTATTGCTGCTCTTGGCAAGCCCCAGTTCATTACAGCCAATATGGTAAAAGAAGGAGCTGTGGTCATCGATGTCGGTATTACCCGGGTGAAGTCGGATCAAACCAAGTCGGGCTTTAAGCTGCTGGGAGATGTGAAATTTGATGAAGTGGCACCCAAATGCAGCTATATAACACCCGTTCCCGGGGGGGTGGGTTTGATGACGGTTGTATCATTGTTAAAGAATACGCTCAAGGCTGCTAAAAAAGAGATCTTCCCATAAACAATGAATATTCGCGTTTGCATCTGTTCTGTTGCGGTATTAAGCCTGTTTCTTACGGGGTGTCATAGCCGCAATGATAAAGATGATCAGCGCTTTACCTGGTCATCGGATGCGCCTTTGACCATTCCATACCGCGTCAGGATTCAAAAAGCCGACCGGGGCAATCTGCTGAGAAACCATTCTTTTGAAACCGGCAGGACTTTTTACCTCGACAGCAACAAAACCTCATTTGTTCTGGATGGCTGGCAACAGGTGGGAAGTCATGTGGAATGGGTGGATACCCGAAATGACAGCACCTATGATGTAAGTGAAGCCTTTTCCGGATACAGGGCAATAAAAGTGACCAGGAATACCGCCTTTGAAACAGATGAGCAGGGAGAAGGCGTTATCAGTGAATTTGTTAAGGTTATCCCCGGCAATTATAAGCTCTCTTTATATGCGCGAATTGGAAATGCCTTTCCGCTGAAAGCCAGAATGGGTACCCGGATGCATGACGGTGTTGATATCCGGCTTCAGTTTTTCGACAGGAATAAAATGCCGGTTAAGTCGCATATGAGCTATCCCTTTGCCGGGCAAATAATCGATGCTTCATTCAAAGGGCTGTCATTTGCGAACTTTAAGGAGATCAAACATTTCAACTGGGGGAAAATTATTGGCAAATCTGCCTACTTTCCTTTTCAGGAAGGAGACATACCTTCATCGGCACATTACGTGAAAGTATTTGTAGGACTTAAGGCGCGCGGAACCCTATGGGTCGACAGCATCAGCTTTACCTATACCGAAAAAAACTTTTCTTTGACTGAAAGAATGCAACAGTATACAGATACTGCATATGCAACACCATTGACCCTGATACCTGCTCCTAAAAAGATGAAGCGGATGGAATCGGTATTGTTCTTTAAACCGGGAATGGATGCCGGCATGCTGCCCGTAATCATTGTCCCTGATGATGCCGGTGATCTTGTTTTGGATGCCGCCCGGCTCATTCAGGAAAACTTCCGGCAGGGTATCGTGAAAAGCAATGCCGGTAACAAAGAAATACCTGAAATCCGGGTATTAAGGGCCGGCAGTGCCGTTAATTATGAAGGTGCATTACTTATTATCAGCATCGGAAATACACCTTTGATGGTCAGATATGGGGGGGCGGCACCTGTTCATGATATTGAAAAACATCCCCAGGGCTATTTTATCTATTCGCCCGTGAATAGGCCCAATCTGGTTTTGCTAAATGCTCAGGATCAGGCCGGCTTGTACTACGCGGCGCTTTCCCTGGTGCAACTTATTGATAATAAATCACCTGTTTTTCACAATTCAGGTATTGTAGATTACCCGGATTTTGCGTTCCGTTTTTGTGCAATGCCTGAAGTAACAGATCAGCAGAGTACGAGAGAACAGGAAGCTCTGATCAGCGAATTGATAAGCTATAAACTGAATGGCATTTTTACCCTATCATCAGGTACCAAAACCGGCAACCATGCACATGTTATAAACACAACGGGTTTTTCAGATCAGATCAACAGCATGGTCAGCATCATTCAGTTGCCCGGGCTGTTAACTCCCGGTGATTCAACACTCACTTATACCTATCCGTTGCGGACCATGCCGGCAGAACTGAACTCAGTTGCAATCATACAGGGTAATTCCGGAACAGGCGGCATCACGAAACGCCTGGTTGCTCCCGGGTTCTTTCATAATGAAATGATCGATAATTCACCTGAATACATACAATGCTCCGGAAAAGATGACATCAGCCTGCTCTATTCGGGATCTTCCTATTTCAGTACATTTACTGATGCTGCTGATATTGAGCGATATGTTCATTGCAAGGGGGAAAGGCCTGTTTTCCTGGATAACTCAATGCTGATATCTTCTGAAAAAGGCCATTACAATGGAAGTTATCCCTGGTACCCGGGAAAAGCCAGGCTTTACAATATCTTCGAACCCTTTGGCAATGATGACATGCGCGATTATTTTTACAGACTTGACACAACCATTTATCTGGTGAACTACACACCCAAAAGTGAGATAGATATAGTACGGATTGCCACTGCTGCCGATTTCATGTGGAATGCGAATTCCTATATAAAAGAGGGATCGCTGTGGCGGGTTCTGATGACTAGGTACGGGCCGGTTAATGCGCGTGTGCTGCTGAACTATGCCGATAAATACGGACTTGTGCTTGAAGTTTTGTTGAGGCTTGAGCAAAAGAATTCCATTGCACGCAATTATAAAAACGGCCTCCAGTTACTTGCTGATCTGACATCACTGGTTGGTGCGCTGGGGGAGTCACTTGGTTCACAACACAGGCTTGTTAAAGAATTACAGCAGCTCAATGCCGGTGTGAAAGTCAAATTAAACAACTATAATTTTTGAACAGCTGTGCAAAACTTATGTCTTCTTTAGTCAAATATGCTATACAAGCTATTCTTCTTTTTTATTATATTAGCTGACAACTACTGAGACCATGTTCAGCGATTGGGATAATTACGATGATGATTTTGGAACTTTGGATGTGCTGAAGCGATATCAGGAAATGATTATCGGGAACAGCTATTGCTTCTTTGACCTTTGTGAGTACGAATGCATCATTGATTACTACAGGGATCAGTATAACTACAAAGAGGCTGTTGATGCAGCTTGTCGTGCCATTAAACAGCATCCGGAAGCCTCCTCCATGAAACTCAGGTACAGTCAGTTGCTCATTGAAACCGGCAAGCCCGGAAAGGCTATAAGTATGCTCAAGCGTATTGAAGCAGTGGAGAATCATAATTTTGAAATGCACCTTTCCAAAGGTCTGGCATTAAATATAACCGGAAAATGTGCTGAAGCGGAATCTTCTTTCCAGCGTGCCCTGATGATTTGCGTTGAGGATAAGGATGAAGTGGCCTATGAAATTGCACAATCATTTATGCAATTGGAAATGAATGAGCTGGCCGTAAAATATCTTCAGATTGCCTTTGAAGATAATCCAGCGAATATCCTGGTGCTTTATGACCTGGCTTCCTCATACCTGAAGATCGATAAACCGCAGAAAAGCATTTATTTCTACCAGAAATACCTCGACCTGGACCCGTTTGCAGAGCATGTGTGGGATAACCTGGGGCTGATATTTGACAGTATTGGAAATAAAAATAAAGCTGAGGAATCGTTTGATTTTGCATTGGCTATTAATCCCCAGTATATTCCTGCCTATTTCGACAAGGCAGAAATGCTGCTGCGGAATAATGAGCTTTGCCGGGCTGTCAGCGTGTATGAAGAACTTCTGGTTGAAGACAATTCTAACACCAAGGCCATGTGTGAGATGGGTTATTGTTTTCACCAAATGGGTTTTTATCCCGAAGCTCTTGATTTTTACAGGCAGGCGCTGATTGTAACCGGTGAGTGTTCTGAGGCATGGCTGGGTCTGGGTTCGGTATATCTGAGCATGGGGAAATTCATGCTCAGCATTAATATGATCAGGAAAGCCGTATCGCTTCAACCTGAAAATGCCGACTATTGGTTTATGCTGGGTAGGGCATACAGCGGTGCCCGAAAGCTGAATAAGGCCATCCTGGCCTTTACCAGGGCTTCTGAGTTGAATCCTTTTGACTACGATACCTGGATGATGTGTGCGCAATTGCTGTTCAAAAAAAGAAGAATTTCAGAAGCCATATGTATGCTGCAACAATTGCTTGAATACAACAATGATGACCCAGTTATTCATTACCGGTTGGCTGCTTATTTTGCCTATGAGGGCGATTTGAGCACAGCACAGAAGTACCTGAAACAAGGGTTAAGGCTGAATTACCAGGGGCACACCGAGATGTTCAGACTGTTTCCAAAAACCCGGACGTTGCCAATATTCAGGCAGGTAATCGAAAATAACCACCAACCCGACCGGGTATTCAAAAAATCCAGATAATTATAATTCCCTGATATGGATATTAATCTTCCTTTCATTCCTGAGAGATCTTCCAAGCCAAGAAACTCAGGTCTTACCATGATGATGGATAAAGGCTTAAGCACCCGCGAAGCTGAGAATTTTATCGAAAACAACGGTCCTTATACCGACCTGGTTAAGCTGGGTTTTGGTACTTCATATGTTTCGGGTAATGTGGAGAAAAAAGTAAAGATATACCAGGAGGCCGGTATCCGGGTTTACCTGGGGGGGACACTTTTTGAAGCGTTTGCTGTTCGCAATATGTTCAGGGAATATGTTTCGCTTGTCAGCAAGCTGAAAATTGACACGGTGGAGGTTTCCGACGGTTCAATGTACATGCACCATTCTCTGAAGCTTGATTTCATCAATAAATTGTCGAAAGATTTTACTGTATTGTCAGAAGTGGGATCCAAGCAAAAAGGAGTTGAAATTCATGATGAAGTATGGGTTGAAATGATGAGAAAGGAACTCGATGCAGGCTCCTGGAAAGTGATTGCCGAAGCGCGTGAAAGCGGAACCACCGGCATTTATCACGACGACGGAAGCGCAAACGTAAGTCTCATCAACCTGATCAACAAGAAGCTGGAACCAACTGCAGTATTGTGGGAGGCACCAACCGGCAAACAGCAAGCCTGGTTTATTAAGCTCATCGGTCAGAATGTGAACCTGGGAAATATTGCTTACAATGATGTGATACCGCTTGAATGTTTGAGATGCGGTTTGCGTGGAGATACTTTCTTTGATTTCCTGCCTGACGATTTGAAGAACCAAAGGCCTGACTCATCAAAATACCTGAACCTGGATTAACAGGGTAACCTATTGTCAACCATGAGAGGCTTTGGTCTGATCGGATTTCCGTTATCGCACTCATTTTCAGCTAAATACTTTGCAGAGAAGTTTGAGCGTGAGCGGCTGAAAGATTGTACATACAGTAACTTTCCGCTTGAACAAATAGGGCAGCTGAATCAACTCATTGAACAGCGTGATGACCTGGTCGGGCTGAATGTGACCATACCTTATAAGGAGCAGGTTATTCCGTATCTGCAAAGCGTTGATGAGGAAGCTGCTCAAATAGGGGCTGTCAATACCATAAAAATACTCAGAAACGACGGCAGCATTCACCTGAAAGGTTATAATACAGATGCATATGGCTTTCAGGCATCACTGGAACCCTTTGTTGAAAAGCATTTCAGTAAAGCACTGGTATTGGGGACCGGTGGTGCATCCAAAGCCGTTGCGTATGTTCTCGGCAAGCTGGGAATTGAAGTGACTTATGTGTCGCGAATGCCTCGAAAGCCTGAACATCTGTCGTACGAAGAGCTTACTCCTGCTGTTATGGCATCGTGCCAAGTGATTGTGAATACAAGTCCCGCCGGAATGTATCCCAATACCGATGTGTGTCCGGATATTCCCTATGAGTGTCTTGCACAGGGGCATGTGCTCTACGACCTGATCTATAATCCGGCCGAAACAAAATTTATGGCGTTGGGGCGTATGAAGGGGGCGTCAGCAATTAACGGCCTGCAGATGTTGCACCTGCAAGCCGAAAAAGCGTGGGAAATATGGAATTCCTGAAATGTATGAAGCAACTTAAAGCATCATGGGAGATGCTGACATCTCCTGCAGTTTGGCGCTGAATTTAATGCCATACTTGCTGGCATTATCAGCATTAATCTCATACTTCAGTTTATCCGTAGAAACAACGAAGTTAATGGCAGAACCCTCATTCAGGGCACCGCTTTTTTCCGAAATGATCAGCGTACTTTTGCCGTTCAGCACAGGTAATACTTGAGCCATTTGTTTGGTGCGTGAAAAGGTGATGAAAATGATGTGGCAATTTTGAATTTCAGAAGGTTCCTTATAGCGGACCACCTGGATGCTCTGTGCGCCTACCTTTTTCCCTTTTGTGAAGGTTTCAAGCTCAGAAGCTATTTCAGAACTGCCCAGTACACCAATGATAAAATTACCTGTCCGGTAATTTGCAGGCCATTCGATTAATCTCGAAAAGTTATAAATATATAACGTCTGTGCTTTGGGAATAGACGTTTGCATGTACGCATTTGTTGCTAAAAATAAAGCAGCCAGTGCGATAATAATCTTTTTCATCTTTTCAAATATTTAATCTCTGCATTTATATACGGCAAGAAAAATAATTTGTTCGCGTTTTTTTTATGAACGCACAATAAAAAGGGATGTAAGATTTCTTTAACCGGTTAAAACCTCATTTTTCAGGTTAACCTGATATCAGGCGGGTAGGCTATGCCCGTAAGCATTAAACCTTGTGCCGGAACCGAAAAACCGGCCAGCCTGCGGTCCTTGCCGTCTATGATTTCGCCGAATTCTTCCAGGCTGATCCGGCCCCTTCCCAAATCAACCAAGGTGCCCACAATGGCCCTGACCATGTTTCTTAAAAAGCGGTTTCCGGTAATGGTGAAAACCAGCAGGTTGCCATTTTCGTTCCAAAACGCGTTAGTTAACTTGCAAATATTGTTTTTTACATCGGTGTGGAGTTTGCTGAAACTGGTAAAATCGTTTGTTTCTAATAGTATTCCGCAAGCCTTGTTCATCAGGGCAATATCCAGAACCCCTGAGTAATTCCAGCTCAAATCGTCAATAAAAGGATCCCGGGTATGGCAAAGCGTATATGTATAGGTGCGCGATAAAGCCGAGTAGCGTGCATGAATGTCTGGTTTTACCGGATATACTTCATGAACTACCATGTCGCGGGGCAGCAAGGCATTCATTTTGTAAACAAAATCTTTGTAATCGTCAATGCGATGCGACGTATCAAAATGAGCCGTAAAAAACAGGGCATGCACACCGGCATCAGTGCGTCCCGCACCGGTTGTCTCAACCTGCTCATGCACCAGCGTGCTTAAAGCATTGTCTATCACAGCCTGCACAGATTCAGCATTGGGTTGCTGCTGCCAGCCATGATATCGGGTACCTTTAAATGACAACTCTATGAAATACCGGTTCATGCTTCAGGGTTCATAATATCGCAAAAGTAATACAATAAATTACCCGGAGTTAAGTGAAGTTGAAGAACGTAGATGGCAACTTACGGTATTGATCAGTTGCTTGCGCCCTTACAGGGCTTAGGCTTTATCTCTAACTTAAGACCCAGGGCGATGCCCTGGGCTAATGCTCATGCCCTTACAGGGCTCAAGCAGAGAGAGAAATGCGCCCTGAAGGGGCATCATCAATAGCACAGGGCATCGCCCTGTGTAATTGTCTACTAGTTGAATATAAGCCCTGTAAGGGCGCAAGCAATTTTTCAAATTGTTGGGTTGAGGGCAACGTTCATTGACCTTGCATTTGCTCAATTCCACATCCAATGCAACACCTCCTCCACTTTAACAATTTTTAACACTGAATAATAAATTGTATATCAATAAATTAACATACCTTAACGAATGGTTCCGGGTACGTTTGGTTCAAAAATTGTTACTTTCGCCATGGGTTGCTGTAGGGATAAACAGGATAACCCGTGATTTTGATAACTTTTCTGATAATTCAAATGTGATAACTATGGCGGATATTTCTATCCAGATCAGGGAACTGAATGAGAAAATAGAGCGCGAAAGCGCATTTGTTGAACGAATTAACCAGGAAATCAGGAAGGTAATTGTTGGTCAGAAACATTTATTAGACGGATTGCTGATCGGCCTGCTTTCTGACGGACACATTCTTCTTGAGGGTGTCCCCGGTTTGGCAAAAACACTGGCTATTAACACATTGGCACAAACTGTGAACGCTGCATTCAGCCGGATCCAGTTTACGCCCGATCTGCTTCCGGCCGATTTAATCGGAACAATGATTTACAGCCAGAAAAAAGAAGAGTTCCAGGTCAGAAAGGGACCGGTTTTTGCAAATTTCGTCCTGGCTGATGAAATAAACAGGTCGCCGGCAAAGGTGCAAAGCGCACTGCTTGAAGCCATGCAGGAAAAACATGTGACCATCGGCACCCAGTCGTTTGACTTGCCAAAACCCTTTATGGTGCTTGCCACCCAGAACCCCATTGAACAGGAAGGCACCTATCCGTTGCCTGAGGCCCAGGTTGACCGGTTTATGCTTAAAATAATTATTACGTATCCTTCCAAAGAGGAAGAAAAGCTCATCATGCGTGAGAATATTGCCAGCGTATTTCCTTCAGCCAACACGGTTGTTACCACCGACGACATTCTCAAAGCCAGGGAAACAGTGAAGGAAGTGTACATGGATGAAAAAATTGAGCAATACATACTCGATATAGTTTTTGCTACAAGATTCCCTGTTGATTATAACCTGGCTAATTACAGTAACATGATCAGCTACGGGGCATCTCCCAGGGCCAGCATTAGTATTGCCAAATCGGCCAAGGCATACGCATTTATCAAACACAGGGGCTTTGTCATTCCCGAAGATGTCAGGGCTGTTTGCCATGATGTACTGCGGCACCGCATTGGCCTTACCTATGAGGCAGAAGCAGAAAACGTTACCACTGAAGACCTGATCACCGATATTCTGAATAACATTGAAGTACCCTGATGATGAAGAGCAACATACACATACTGGTTCTCGTGCTGGTTTTTTCAGCCGTTGCAGTGCCCGTTCATGCCCAGAATTATATTGGCATGAATAAAACTGAGATTGCAGAGATGATGAAGACCAAAAATCCGCAGTTTAAGCTGGATAAGAGTACTGTTAACCATGAATACAAATACCTGAAGTATGTTGACAAAATCAGTGAACAAACCCTGCTTTTTTTTCTTTCGGAAACGGATGTATGTACCTATGTTCGCTGGATGTGTGACTATTCCAATTTGAGCGATATGATCGGCATGCTCAATACAAGTTATAAGAAAAGCGGTGTGAATACATGGACCTACACCAGCAAAGGCGTCCGGTATACCGTAAAGCTTGAAGAGGAGGAATGGTATTTTACGGTCAGTTTCCGTAAGAATTAGAATTGTTTGAAAGGGTGTTATGGAAACCAATGAACTGCTAAAGCGCGTAAGAAAGATAGAAATTAAGACACGGGGTCTTTCAAAGCATATCTTTGCCGGAGAGTATCATTCCGCTTTCAAAGGCAGGGGAATGGCTTTCAGCGAGGTCAGGGAATACCAGTATGGCGATGATTTCAGAAGCGTTGACTGGAATGTCACCGCCCGGTTTAACCATCCGTTTATCAAAGTTTTCGAAGAAGAGCGTGAACTCACCGTGATGCTGCTGATTGATATCAGCGGTTCAGGCGATTTCGGAACACAAAGCCGCTTCAAAGCAAACCTGATTACCGAACTGGCTGCGGTTCTTTCTTTCTCAGCCATTCAAAACAACGACAAGGTGGGCGTAATCATGTTCTCCGACCGCATCGAAAGGTTTATCCCTCCCAAAAAAGGAAGAAAACACATCCTGCGGATAATCAGTGAACTGATTCAGTTTAAACCCGAAAGCAAACAAACCAACATAACCATTCCGCTGCGCTTTTTGGTTAACGCCATAAAGAAACGAAGCACGGTTTTCCTGATCTCTGACTTCATGGACGAGAACTATGAAGATGCCCTTAAAATTGCCGGCAAAAAGCATGACCTGGTCGGCCTTTGGGTTTATGACATTCGCGAAACCGAACTTCCCGGAGTAGGGTTGCTGAAGGTGAGAGATGCAGAAACAGGCAAAATTGCCTGGATTGACACAAATAATGTTGCCTTCCGGAATGCATACCAGCAATTGTACCGGAAAAAACAGGAGGAAACAAGTGAACTGCTGAAGAAGAACGGGGTGGATTTTGTACCTGTAGCATCAGATGAAGACTATGTAAAGCCATTGATGAGGTTGTTTAATAAGCGTGCAAGATGAAACTTTACAGGCTGATAATTACGGCAATACTGACTTCTGTGATGTTTACCTCAGCTGTGACTCAGGAAGTCAGGGTGAGGGCAGAGCTCGATACCAACAAGGCACTGATTGGTGATCAGTTTCATCTCAGGCTCAACCTGGAGAAACCGCCGGCTTTGCAGGTAAACTTCCCGGCTCTTTCCGATAAGCTGTCTGACCATGTTGAGATTATTAATGTACAAGAAATTGATACTGCTGCTTTTTCGGCAAACTCCATCACCCTGAACCAGGAACTGCTGATTACCGTTTTCGATACCGGGTTCTTTGAGATCCCTTCACTCCCGTTTGTTATTATGAACCAGGGATCACCGGATACCATAAATACATTGCCTCTATATTTTCAGGTGTTTTCAGTCAAAGCCGACTCCACCATCAGGGATATCAAGGCCGTTTATAAGGTTCCCCTCGGATTCCGTGATTTCCTGCCTTATTTGCTGCTGCTGACCGGAATCGGATTGATTGCCTGGCTCCTGTATCTCTACTATACAAACCGCAAAAGTATCGGAAAGCTGCTGACCACCCGGAATACCTATGAGTCCCCTGATGTGCTGGCGCTCAAAGAACTTGAGCAACTCAGGGCCGATAAACCCTGGATGCAGAACCGGGTGAAGTATTTCTACATCCGCATCTCCGAAGTGCTACGTGTATACATTGAGCAACGTTTCAATGTTCCGGCCCTTGAGCGAACCACCGATGAAATACTTGAATCATTGCAGAACACACCATGCAAGGCTTCTGAAATCAGCAGGCTTGCATCGGTTCTGAAACTTGCCGACCTGGTGAAGTTTGCCAAAGCAGTACCTGAACCCAATGAAAGTGCAATGCAGATTGATACCGCTGTGGGATTTGTGGTGGAAACCTCCAAAACCACGGAACCCGCACCGTCAGAACCCTCATCGTCAGAGCCCGCGAATGACACAGTGATTATTAACAGCAACAGATCTTCCTGATATGTATAACATTGAGTTTTTACATCCACGATATTTTTACCTGCTGCTTCTCATGGTGCCGGCGGTTATCTGGTATCTGTACCGGTACAACCGGATTCAGGCCGACCTGAAAATACCTGCTGTCAATCAGATTGAAAAAATCAGGAAGAGCGGCCTGGTATATCTCAGGCATGTGCCGTTTGTACTCAGGATGCTGACATTTGCACTTCTGGTTGCGGTTCTGGCACGTCCCCAATCTACCAATAACTGGCAGAATGAGACAATTCAGGGCATCGACATCATGCTGGCTCTTGACATTTCCGGAAGTATGCTGGCAGGTGATTTCTCACCAAACCGGATTGAAGCATCCAAGGATGTTGCTTCCGAATTTGTGGCCGGCAGGCCGAATGATCAGATAGGCATTGTACTTTTCGGTGGAGAAAGCTTTACCCAGTGTCCGCTCACCACAGACCATGCCGTGTTGATGAACCTGTTGAACGAAATTAATGTTGGGGTTATTGAAGATCAGTCAACCGCAATCGGACTCGGCCTGGCCAATGCGGTTAAACGACTCAAGGACAGCAATGCGAAAAGCCGTGTAGTGATACTGGTTACCGATGGTGTTAACAATGCCGGTTCGGTTGACCCCTTAACTGCAGCTGAAATTGCTAAAACTTTCGGAATCAGGGTATATACCATTGGCGTTGGCACCATTGGCACAGCACCCTACCCGGTGCAGGATAGATTTGGCAATATCTATTACCAGCAGATGAATGTTGAAATAGATGAGGGTATTCTGAAACAGATATCCTCAATGACAAACGGAGCCTATTTCAGGGCTACCAACAACCAGAAACTGAAAGAAATATACAGGGAAATTGATCAGCTCGAAAAATCAAAGATTGACATCAGGCAGTTTTCCAAAAAATACGAAGAATTCAGGATTTTTGCGTTTGCAGCACTGGCACTTCTTTTCCTGGAGATATTGCTGAAATATACGCTGCTCAAAACAATCACATAATAATAATCATCCGGATTATGCTGCATTTTGAACATAGAGAATACCTTTTACTGGCCCTCATACTGCCGTTGCTGTTTGGCCTGTATCTGCTGTATCATTTCATCCGGAAAAGAGACATCAAAAAAATCGGAAATCCGGAGTTGTTGAATTCGCTTATACCGGATTATTCATTTTTCAGGAATTTTCTTAAGTTTATTCTGCTGCTGCTTTCCCTGCTCCTGATCATAATTGCAATATCAGGGCCCCGCTTCGGGTCGAAACTGAGTGAGGTGAAACACGAGGGGATCGATATCATTTTTGCACTGGATGTTTCAAACAGCATGCTGGCCGAGGACATCAGACCCAATCGCCTGGAGCGCGCAAAACAGGAGCTTTCCAGGTTGCTGGACAAGCTTGAAAACGACCGCATCGGACTCATTGTTTTTGCCGGAGATGCCTACACCCAGATCCCGATAACCAATGATTACCTTTCGGCCAAAATGTTCCTGTCGGGCATTACTCCTGATATGGTTTCAAAACAAGGAACAGCAATTGGTTCGGCCATTGAACTGGCAATTCGCTCTTTCAATCCTCAATCACCGGCAGGCAAGGCCATTGTGATTATCAGCGATGGTGAAAATCATGAAGGTGGCGTTACTGAAGCCATCAAAAAGGCCAAAGAAAAGGGTATCAGAATATTTACGGTTGGCATGGGACTGCCGCAGGGAGTCCGGATTCCGGTTAGCAACAACCAGTATAACCGCGATTACCGGAGAGACAAGGAGGGGAACTTTGTGGTAACCAAAATAAATGAGCAGATGCTCATGGAAATAGCATCTGCCGGAGAAGGCAAATATTACCGTGCCAGTTCTCCGGA
The DNA here is from genome assembly GCA_046481675.1 of Bacteroidales bacterium. GTDB lineage: Bacteria > Bacteroidota > Bacteroidia > Bacteroidales > UBA10428 > UBA5072. The sequence continues at coordinate 137,930 of JAWOJJ010000011.1, forward strand.
TATGGGTATGAGCAGTATGCTGGCTGCATTGAACAAACTGAACAAGTCGGAAACCGAAACCAGGGTGTATACTGAATTTGATGAGAAATTTCCAGTTATGATCTGGCTGGCTCTTGGATTGCTGGTGCTTGAATTTTTCATTCTGGAAAGAAAAAACAGGTGGCTGAAAAATATCAATTTGTTTGACAAAAAAAACAATTGACCATGAGATGGATGATCTTATTGACTATGATTCTGCTTTCCGTGGCGGCATTCGCGCAACCCGACAAGAAGTTTGTGCGGAAGGGAAACAACAATTATAAGGAAGGCAATTATCAGCAGGCCGAAGTTGAATACCGCAAGGCACTGGAAGAAAATCCTGCCTCGTACAAAGCTGACTTTAACCTGGGTAATGCACTGTATAAGCAAAAGCAGTACGATGCAGCAGCTGCAAAATATGCCGGACTTGCCGACAAGGAAAGCGACAGGCAGAAACTGGGCAGGTATTATTACAATTTGGGCAATGCACTTTATGAGAAGAAGAGCTACCAGGAGAGCATTGAAGCCTATAAAAATGCGCTCCGGAATATGCCCGCTGATATGGATGCCAAGCACAACCTGCAAATGGCACTCAGAATGTTGAGCGAGCAGCAACAACAACAACAGCAGCAACAAGGCAAAAATGACCAGCAGCAAAACCAGGATCAGCAGAAGCAGCAGCAAGACGCTGAAAATCAGCAGAAACAGGGTCAGCAGGATCAAAATCAGCAACAGGAACAGAAAGGACAGGAATCACAGGATGGCAACCAACCCCAGCAGGTAAAAGGACAAATTTCTCCGGAAGATGCGGAAAGGATACTTCAGGCCCTTGAAAATGAAGAGAAGGATGTGATGAAAAGAGTCCAGGAAAAAAAGGAAAGAACACAGAAAGTACAATCGGATAAAAATTGGTAAACTCATCAAAGTTTTGAAACAATGCGTACAATTCAGGTTATCGTTCTGCTTATAGCTTCCTGGTGTCTGTTGCAAGCCCAGGAGGTTGAGTTTACCGCAACGGTTTCTCCTGATGTGTTGCGGGTAGGGGAGCAGTTTAACCTCATTTATACGGCAAATCAGGAACTTGAAGAATTGAACCTGCCGGAAATAAGCGATTTTGAATTGCTGGCCGGTCCCAGCCAGGGACACAGCCGAAGCGTGTCAAATGTTAACGGAAAAATAACCACGGTTTCAACCTGGCAGTACACCTATTTCCTGAGGGCTTCCAAAGAAGGCAAATTCACCATCCCCGCAGCATCGGTGAAAATTAAAGGCAAGACTTACAATTCGAATTCTGCCCGGGTGGAAGTGATCAAAGCGGAGGGACAAGCAACTCCTGCAACACCCGGCACTGCCACAAATGCCAAAAAAACACAGGGCACCGGCTATGATGAGAAAGATCTGTTTGTGAGGCTGGTACTCGACAAAAGAGAAGCCTACGTGGGTGAGCAGATCATGGCATCTGTAAAAATTTATACAAAAACCAACCTTTCAGGAATCGATCCTAATTTTAAAGGGCCTGATTTCACGGGCTTTTTCACGGAACCCGTTGAAACCCCTCCGCTGCGTAACCTGCAGCGCGAAGCCGTAGACGGTGATATTTATTATACAGGAGTGATACGGAGAATGGTAATTATTCCCCAGAAAACCGGTGAGCTTACCATCCGTCCGTTTGATCTCGACGTGGCCATCAGGCGTGAAATAAGGCGCAGAGTGGCTGACCCGTTTTTTGAAGATTTTGTGATGCCGGATATTCAGGACGTTCCCGTAACTCTAAAGAGCAACCCGGTGAAAGTTACGGTCAGGGAATTGCCCTCTGGTGCCCCTGCATCATTTAAAGGGGCTGTGGGCAGTTTTAATATGAATGCCAGTATAAATAAAACAAATACAGTTACCAAC
>JAWOJJ010000052.1:0-3919 GCA_046481675.1 Bacteroidales bacterium
GTTGGGTGTAGGTATTAGCCATGGTTTTGGTTTATTCCGCAGCTACGCTGCTGGTTATAAAACAAATATATCCATTTTCTACAAAGATTTCGCCCCTTAATGGGGCTATGTTTAATCATGGTAAATATACATCTTACAACTTATAACATCTTCATTATTAACGATAAATGAGCATTAGCTTGACGGCTATGGGCTGCCTGAGTCGGACCTGGATATCGCAGATTTTTTTTCATCCTATTGCTGCCACTGCTACTCGTCTTGGCTCTTGGCTCTTGGTTCTTGGTTCTTGGCTCTTGGTTCTTGGCTCTACTCTCAACTCATTAAAATATCTTTGTTATTCTCAAATTAATTCCTACTTTTGCACCACTTTTTTTTATTCGGCTGAATTTTGAAAGTTGAAAATCAATATATTATTCATTTCAAAGGGCTGAAAGAGGATGTTCATGATTTTAATTTTGTCATTGACAAACCGTTCTTTGAATTTTATAAACAGCTTGAAGTTCCGGATGGCCATGTTGAAGCCGCCATTGAGCTGAACAAGAAGACAACTTTTATAGAGCTTTTTGTTGAGCTGACCGGTGAAATGCAGGTGCCATGCGACCGATGCCTGGAGTATTTTATCCTGCCGGTTTCCTATACCGGCCACCTGGTGGTCCGCTTCAGCGAAACGGAAAAAGAACCGGACGAAGAGGTGATTTTTATTCATCCGGATGAATACGAGCTTGATCTGAGGCATTACCTTTATGAATGTCTGAGTTTGAGCATTCCCATCCGAAAGGTTCATCCCGATCTGGCAAACGGAGAACCGGGTTGTGACCCGGAAATGCTCCGCAAGCTGGATGAGTACCTTTTGAAGTGAAGAATAGCCATTAGCTATTGGCCGTTAGCCTTTAGCCAACAGCCAATAGCCAATAGCCAACAGCTAAAAGCCAAAAGCCAAAAGCCAATGGCCAATGGCCAAAAGCCGCCTGCCAAGGCAGGCATCAACACACAACACACATATTTACAATTTATAATGTATCATTCATAATTATTAATTATGCCGAATCCGAAACGTAGACATTCGAAGCAGCGGAGAGATAAGAGAAGGACGCACGATAAGGCCGCTGTGCCAACACTGGGAACATGCCAGAATTGCGGTGCTGCAATTTTGTATCACAGGGTGTGCCCTGAGTGTGGTTTTTACAAAGGAAAACCTGCCATTAAGAAAGAGGTTGCCGCTTAAGGTCTCAACAACTAACCAATGATCTTTATGGATCATGAGAATTGGTATTGACATTCTGGGCGGGGACTTTGCTCCTGAGGCCACCGTTCGCGGTGCCATCATGGCAACAAAAAGTTTGCCCGCAGATGCACGTCTGGTGCTTATCGGCGATGAAAACAGCATTCGCCTGATATGCCAGCGTGAGCATTTTGATCCATCGGTATTTGACATTGTGCATACTACCGAGTTAATTGAAATGGGAGAGCATCCGGCAAAGGCCTTCGTTCAAAAGCAGGAAGCCAGTGTGGTCAAAGGATTTAAACTCCTTGCCCGTGGCGATATTGACGGCTTTGCAAGCGCAGGCAATACCGGTGCCATGATGGTTGGCGCCATGCAGGTAATCAAATCAATACCGGGCGTAATACGCCCCTGTATTGCTGCAAGCGTACCCCGGCCTTCCGGAAGACCAATAATTTTGCTTGATGTTGGACTGAACCCGGATTGCGAACAGGAAGAGCTGAACCAGTATGCTATTTTAGGCAACATTTATGCAAGGCAGGTGCTGGGTATTGAAACGCCCCGCGTTGGCCTGCTGAATATTGGTGAAGAAGAATCCAAGGGAAACCTTGTTACCAAAGCCGCACACCAACTGATGAAAGACTCGGTAATTTATAAGTTTGTTGGTAACCTCGAAGGAACAGACCTGTTCAGTGACAAGGCTGATGTAATGGTGTGCGACGGTTTTGTGGGAAATATCATGCTTAAGGAAGCTGAAGCTTTTTATAACGTGATCAGAAAGCGCAAGATCCTGGACGACTTTTTTGAAAACTTCAATTTCGAAAACCATGGCGGTACTCCTGTGCTTGGTATCAATGCACCTGTTATGATTGCCCATGGCATTTCAAACGATAAGGCGATAAAAACCCTGATACTGCAAACCGCAGAGGTAGTCAAAGGAAAACTCTGTGAAAAAATTAAAGAAACGTTTAAAGAATGTCCGGAATAAAAGCAGCAATTACTGGTGTAGGCGGTTATCTGCCGTCATATGTTCTTAATAATGATGAGTTGAGCAAAATGGTGGATACCAGCGATGAATGGATCATGCAACGCATCGGGATCAAGGAACGAAGAATTCTGAAAGACAAGGGCAAGGCCACCTCTTACATGGGAGCCAAAGCGGTTAAGGAATTGCTTGAAAAAACCGGAACTGACCCGCTGGAGATTGAGTTGCTTGTTTGTGCCACCATCACCTCCGATATGCATTTCCCTGCTAGTGCCAACATCATTAGTGAAAAAGCAGGACTGAAAAATGCTTTCAGCTTCGACCTCAATGCAGCCTGTTCGGGTTTTATATTCGGACTGGAAACCTGCCGCAGGTATATTGAAAGCGGTGCCTATAAAAAAGTCATCCTGGTTGGTGCCGACAAGATGTCGGCCATTGTGGATTATGAAGACCGCACTACCTGCCCTCTTTTTGGTGATGCAGCTGCTGCCGTATTACTGGAACCTGCAACCGGACAGGAAGGAATCATTGATTCGATTCTGGCTGTTGATGGTTCAGGGGTCAAACACCTCAATATGTATGCAGGAGGCTCACTGCGTCCTCCCACACACGAAACAGTAGACGCCAAACAACACTACATATTCCAGGAAGGACAGCCCGTATTTAAAATGGCCGTTTCAAAAATGGCCGATGTATCAGTTGAAATCATGGAGCGAAATCATTTGAGCCACCAGGACATCCGTTACCTGGTTCCCCACCAGGCCAACATGCGAATTATTGAGGCAACTGCCCGGCGCATGAATCTCAACAAAGAACAGGTGATGATCAATATTCAGCGATACGGAAATACAACGGCAGCTACCATTCCGCTGTGCCTTTACGATTATGAAAAACAACTGAAAAAAGGAGATAACCTGATCCTCTCCTCATTCGGCGCCGGCTTTACCTGGGGTTCCATTTATGTGAAATGGGCCTACGACCCGAAATAAAAATATTTTAACCCACGTAGAGGCTGTCTCAAAAGGCTGGCTATTTGTCATTGCGAGGGAGGAACGACCGAAGCAATCTATTCATTAACAATAGATTGCTTCACTGCGTTCGCAATGACGTTCTCACTTCATCAGCCTTTTTACACAGCCTCATTGCATTTTATCACCAATAGAGACGCAAGATTTTGCGTCTCGGCGCGTTTTTGTAAAAACAATATCCGGTTTTTTAACGGATTGCTTATCTTTGTTTATTCGCAGCATACATTAAAAACCATTGCAGATGGCAAAAATTATAGAAACCGAAAACAACGTAATCAACCAAATCGGAGTTGGCACCGAAATTACAGGTGACGTAACCACCAATAACGACATACGTTTTGATGGTGCACTGACCGGCAACCTGAAAACCAAAGGGAAAGTGGTTATCGGAGAAACCGGATCCGTTAAGGGTGAGATTTTTTGTAAGAATTCCGTCCTTGAAGGCAAAGTTGAAGGAAAAATTAACGTTTCCGAATTGCTTACCCTGAAAGCGACCTCTTCACTTACCGGGGATATTGTAACCCGCCGGCTGGCCATTGAACCCGGAGCCAAATTCAGCGGTAACTGCAACATGACAGCTGATAATTCAAACCCCTATGCCGGAAAAGAACCTGAAAAATCAGGAGAAGACAGCAAAAAGTCTAAGTAATTACGCCAAATATTCAAGCCTGGCGTTTCAGATGG
>JAWOJJ010000057.1:0-24499 GCA_046481675.1 Bacteroidales bacterium
CATGTTGAATTCATCGATCAGTACAGCAAAATGACCGGCACACCTTTATATACTTTGTGGCTGGTTCTGAAGTGGATATTCTGGTGGATGCTGGCCCCGTTATGCTGGGTGATCACCTACACCGGACTCAAGGAACAGGAGGTATGATATGGAATTTGGAGACAGTAATGCCATCTATCTGCAGATAGCGGATCACTTTTGTGAGAATATTTTATTGGGGAAGTGGAATTCGGGTGACCGGATTCCATCAGTCAGGGAAATGGCCGTGGGTATCGAAGTGAATCCGAATACGGTATTGCGCACATACAATTACCTTCAGGAAAAAGGCATCATCTACAATAAAAGAGGCATTGGATATTTTGTTTCAGACGATGGCCTGGAAAAAACCCTTCAGCTGCGCAAAGAGGATTTTGTAGGTCATGAATTACCCAGGTTCTTTAAAGCAATGAGCTTGCTGAATATCACCATGGATGAATTACAGGTGTATTTTGAGGAATTCCGCAACGGAAAAAGAAGTGATGAAAGAAAAGATATTTAACAAAACACCCTTTACTGATTGTTAACATGAAAACAAGTAAGAAAATAGTGCTTACCGTGGCCGGGATAATTCTTGTTCTGTTCTTTGCCGCTTTTATGCTGTTGAGAAGCGGAGTGCAACAGCTGCGTCGGACCGACCGGATAGCCAACCGCTACAAGGAATTATCGGTTACTGAATTCAACCGCCTCGATTTCTCATCGTGTTGGATCGTTAAAATACGCCAGGGAAAAGACTGCCTTGTTGAATCAACAGCTGACAAGGATTCGCCGCTGAAACCAACCATTGAAAACATCAACGGGACCTTGATCTTCAGGGTTGATACAGCTGCTGCCAAAACAAACACCGATAGTCTTTATGTCCGGATCACCATGCCCGCGCTTCGGTCGGTTAAAGCATCCCAAGGTGCCGATATCAACATTACCGATTTCATGGGTGATTCCCTCCATGTTACCCTTGAAGACGGTTGTAACTTTTCAGGAATGAATTACAATATCAAATACGTCACTTTCAAAACCTCGGGAGAAAACACCCTGAACATTACTAAAATATACTAAGTTGCAAGAAACACCCAAAAACCAATCCAAATGAAAACCGCAGTTAGTGTTCCATATTGGCCACCGCAATTTCATACAATACATACCGCCGAAAAGACTTTTTCGAATAATGCAGCGCCGCATGCAAAATTAGGAAGGACTTTTAATCAGGCCCGGTCATTCCATCCGTTGCGCGTACCCAAATTTTTCCTCATATCAGTTGTGAGAGCCCTGATGCTTATCTTAATGACCATGATCAAAGTGATGTCTGCAATTCTTTTCGTTGTGGAAATCCTGTTCAGGTCGGCGATGTCGGGCATAGATTATAAAACCCTTTGAATCCTCCGGCAAAGAGCCCGGGTAATGACAAAACGAATATCTGCATGATGAATTCAAATACGCATTCGGCGCCGTGCACGGAAAGTGCATTGTCTGATTTCACCTTGTCTGATCACCAGGATGTGTTCAGCGAACTGGAACACTCAGTATATGCAGCATTGGAAACCTATTCGAATGTACACCGGGGCAGCGGACACAATTCCATGGCAACCACTCATTTGTATGAAAAGGCAAGAGAAATAGTGCTTGAGTACCTTGGGTTGGATAAATACAGTTACCAGGTAATTTTCTGTTCCAACAGAAGGGCTGAAAAACTGAAATCAAAACTCAGGTCAGCAGATTATTATAGCATATCAAGCCAGGAAATTGGTTTACCACTTGGCATTGTGGCGCTAGCCGTGAAAAACAACAAACTTACCGGCAACATTCCCTTTCAAACCGGCGGAGGTACTGCCCGGCTTGTCTCTCCCGATCGCATCACGTGGGCCAAAGCACCCGACCGGTTTGAAGCAGGCACACCTGCCATAATCAACGCCATTGCTTTTGCCAGGGCACTCGGACTTATCAGAAAATATGGATTTTATGCATTTAACGATGCCATTAAGCAACCTCTGGCAGCTGATTCAATTCTGAATCGGGACAATATTGAGGTTTATGCCGGGCATGAATTGCTCGACAAACTTCGTAAAAAGCTCATTGGGCTCAATACAATTATACCAACCCGGGAAGGTGAAAAAGTCTTTGTTAACCTGGACAACGCTGCAAGCACGCCCACGTTTTCACCTGTTTGGGATGCCTTTCGTACAACACTATCGCAACCCCGACCGGTGCAACAGGAGATTGTTCATTTGACAAAATCCATATGTGCCCGGGCTATGGGGGCTTCCCTGAGCGATTACGACGTAATATTTACTTCCAACACCACCGAAGCCATCAACCTCGTTGCTGAAAGTATGGGGTTTGAATCCGCCGCAAATACGGAGCCAGTAGTGCTAAATACAATCATGGAGCACACTTCAAACGACTTGCCCTGGCGCATGACACACGGAATTTCTATGATCAGTGTCAAAACCAACGAAGAGGGCTTTATCGACCTGGTTGAGATGGAACAACTGTTGCGTGAATACAATCATGAAAAAAGGTATGCGAATAAATACATCAGCCTGGTTGCCGTTAGCGGTGCGTCCAATGTACTGGGCACATGCAACAATCTGGTCGTAATAAGCTCCCTTGTTCACAAATATGGAGCCCGTTTGCTGGTGGATGCTGCCCAGCTTATTGCACACAGAAAAGTGGAAATAAAACAATCCGGCATTGACTTTCTTGCCTGTTCGGCACATAAGGTTTATGCACCCTTTGGCACGGGAGTGCTGATGGCCAGGAAAGGGTTGCTCAGGTTTAGTTCTTCGGAACTGGAACTGATCAGATCGTCAGGTGAGGAAAACGCTGCCGGAATAGCAGCTTTTGGTAAATCTCTTACGCTCATGCAGCGGATTGGCCTGGATTTGATACAGCAGGAAGAACAGGAACTTACTGCATATGCCCTACGAGCCATGTCACAGATTCCCGGGCTTAAGCTCTTAGGCATCAACAACCCGGATTCACCCTCGTTTAAAAATAAAAGCGGAGTTATTGTTTTTGACCTGAAAGGTAAGATAGCAGCAACTGTAGCTGAAAGGCTGGCTGAAGGACATGGTGTGGGCGTCCGGTACGGATGCCATTGTGCGCACATCATGGTCAAGCACCTGCTGAAAGTTCCTCCTTTTGCAGCACGCCTGCAGCACATTTTGCTCTTTCTATTTCCTAAGCTGAGTCTTCCCGGAGTCACCAGGATCAGCCTGGGTATCGAAAATCAGCAACCCGACATTGACAGACTCATTTCAGCGTTGAACCAAATCAACAGCAAATCAACAAGCAGAACAGAGTTCAGACCTCAGGCATTCAGGCTGCAAATAAATGAATTCATCAGGGAGATATCCGGAAAAGTATATGGTGAATCCTTTGGACAGAAAAATATTAATGAATAAAAAATAAAAATCATGAAAGACACCAGGCGTGTATTTTTGAAAAAAGGTTCCTGCTCAAATACCTTGTTTTACCTGTTGAATCGCGAATTCGGCCACAACAGCTTACCCGAGGAGCAGGCCACGGATCCGCTCGCCGGGGGACTAAATACCACAGGACACCAATGCGGTATGCTTTGGGGGGCGTCAATGGCAGTAGGAGCCGAATCGTTCCGAAGGTTTGGTCAATCGGGTCGCGCCACGGCCATGGCCATCAAAGTTACTCAACATGTTATGAAGTCTTTCATTGCCCGCACACGGTCAGCAGACTGCCGCGACATTACAGGCTGCGACCTCACTACCAAGGCCGGAATGCGGAAGCTGATGATTAATACCATATTGGGTGGTTTTATTTACAGCAAATGTTTCAACCTGGCCAAAAAGTGGGCCCCCGAAGCATTCGAAACTGCGCTGGAAGGTTTGTCGACTGAATCAGCCGATATACCCAGGCATGTCATGAGCTGTGCATCCGAAACAGTGATCAGGATGGGAGCAAACACAGAGCAGGCAACCATGGTTGCCGGTTTTGCCGGCGGTATGGGGTTGAGTGGCAATGCATGCGGTGCACTGGCGGCTGCAATCTGGTATAATACACTGGAATGGTGCAGAAAGAATCCCGGCAAATTTGCCTATGCCAATCCCGTTGCCAATGAGATGGTGCAGAAATTTAAAGAAACCACAGGTGGTGAAATGCTTTGTGAAAAAATATGCGCACGGCGCTTCAATACCATTGAGGAACATACCGATTTCATTAAAGATGGCGGATGCAGTAAAATTATCGGCATTTTATCTGCGAAGTCAGATAAATAAAATGCTTTGAAAAACAGATATTGGGAAAAAAGCACTAATTTAATATCACATTTTTCCAATATTGTGTGCATGCGTTACGCAATTTCAATACTTTTTATTCTTACCACACTCCTGCGCACCTGGCCTCAGGAAAATCAATTGTCATTCAAACGTTTGAATGCATCGGACGGAATGTCGAATAACTGGGTCCGCTGCATTTTTATGGATGATATTGGTTACATGTGGTTTGGAACAGCAGACGGACTGAACAAATATGACGGGTATGGTTTCAGTATATACCGGCCCAAAACCATCAGCGGCAAAAGCATCGGAAACATTAATGTGTCGGGAGTTCTTAAAAAAAGCAGGCATGAACTCTGGGTTTGTACCGATTTGGGTGTGTTCACATACAATTTCCTTGACGATGAATTGCATCCCTTTGCATTGATGCGGGCATGGGCCATTTTATGTGTAATAGAAGACAGGGAGCACAAATTCTGGTTTGGAACAAGTAATGGATTGCACCGTTACGACCCGGTAACAGGAAATCTTACTTCCTATAACCACAATCCTTCTGATCCATCAAGTATTCCGCATAACTATATCAATAGTGTTTTTGAAGATTCAAACGGTAACATTTGGATTGGCTCAAAATCAGGCCTCAGTTTGTTTGTGAAAAAAACCAATACATTCAAAAATTATCAGCCACACGATATTGCTGTTGGAAAGTCCACCAATGATGTATCCTGGCTTCGGGAGGACTATAACAAAAGATTATGGGTTGCTTATGCCGAGGAAGGCCTTTATGCTTTCAGGATAAATGCCCTGCCAACAGTTGAATTCTACAAGGTAATGAATGGCAAAATTATGAAGCTGATGGTGGATACCCATAACAACCTGTGGATTGGCAAAGGATCGGGACAGGGACTGGAAATAATGCCACTGAATCATTATTCGCTGGGTGATAAACCGGTATTTCGTCATTTCCGGCACAATCCGAATGATCTTCAGAGCCTGAGCGACAATTCACTTTATAGCTTTTATGAAGATAAGTTCAATGACATCTGGATAGGAACGTTTGGCAACGGAGTCAATTATTACAGCAGCAGGGCAAAGAAATTCCATGTGGTAAACGAAAATTCCGGTAAAAACATCCGGGTTCAGAACAACCTGGTCAATGCCTTTACCGAGGATAACAATTTTTTATACATTGGCACTGAAGCCGGGTTGGATGTTTATGACAAGAACAAAAGAATTACAACCCACTATTACAATATTCCGGGCGATCCCCAAAGTTTATCTGCCAACCCGGTTTATGCGTTACATAAAGACAGGCAAGGGAATATTTGGATAGGTACCTGGGCAGGTGGTCTGAATCTTTTTGATCCGGCAACCCGCACTTTCAAACGCTTTATGCCTGATGGTAAACCGGGCTCCATTAACAACGGCAATATATTCTCCATTCTGGATGACGATGAGGGTAACTTGTGGATAGGAACCATTGGAGGCGGTCTGAACCGGTACGATTACAAAACCGGTAAGTTTCGCAATTATATTAACGACTTTGAGAATCCTAATGGCCTGCATGGCGACATGGTTGATCACATTTATATAACAAGCAGCAGAAAGCTCTACATTTCCGTTTACAACACACTGGCCCTGTATGATTACCAAAATGACCATTTCATCCACTTCCTGCATGGTCTGAATGACTCTGCCAGTGATTTCGGAAATATCCTTTCAGTTTTCGAAGACAGTCGTAAAAACATCTGGATTGCAACCAATGCCGGACTGGAATACTTTGATGAAAACAACGGCAGTTTTCATCCGGTTCTCACCGAAAATCAGCTTCCTGACAACACCATCCAGGGAATACTTGAAGATGCACATGGCAACCTTTGGATCAGCACCAACAAGGGAATCTCAAAATTCATAAATGGCATCAATTTACCTGCTGATCCGGTTGTTTACAATTACACAACAGAAGACGGCTTGTCAGCCAATGAGTTTAAAAAAAGATCTGCATTCAAGAATGATCAGGGGGTCATGTATTTCGGATCGTCAAATGGTTATACCAGCTTTCATCCCGACAGCATTCAATTGAATACCATCCCGCCCCAATTGGTGTTGAGCAATTTCGAATTACTCAATCCACAGCCGGTAACAAGCAGGAAATTCAAAAACCTAACTGGTCATATCAGTTCAGTAGAAAGGGTAGACTTACCTCATAAAAATGCAGACTTTGTGATCAGTTTCGCGGCACTGAATTACCTGAATTCACAAAACAATAAATTCAAATACAAGCTTCAGGGCTACGACAAAGGATGGATTGATGCAGATTACACCCAGTCAGCAAGGTATACCAACCTGAACCATGGTGAATATGAATTCATGGTTATGGCATCTAATAACGATGGCGTTTGGTGCGAAGCTCCAAAAACACTGAAAATAATCATTCATCCACCCTGGTGGAAGACCCTTTTGTTTAAAATTAGTGCGACATTACTCCTGATTCTCCTGGTAATATCCTTTTTCAGAATCCGGCTCAGCATGCTTAGAAATCAAAAGCGTGAACTGGAAAACACGGTTTCAGAACGCACAAGTGAACTTCTTAATACAAATCAGCTGCTTGAACAAAAGCAGAAAGAAATTACCATTCAATACCAGGAATTGTCGAAATATAAAAACCATCTCGAATCCATTGTTGAAGAACGAACAACCGCACTTCGCACATCAAAGGAAAGAGCCGAAGAAAGTGACCGGTTGAAAACAGCATTCCTGCAGAATATGAGCCATGAGATCCGCACTCCCCTGAATGCGATTATGGGTTTTTCCAGTTTGCTGGAAGACTCCTTTGAAGAGAAAGAAACACTGTTAAAATATGCTCTGATCATCAGGCAAAAAGGCAACGACCTGCTTAATATAATCAACGACATTTTGGATATTTCCAAAATTGAAGCCGGGTCAATGAAAGTATCCTTCGAAGTCTGCAACCTGGATTCCATATTCAGTGAGATAGAAGTGTATGCCAAAGAATATCAGAAACGACTGAATAAAGAGCACATACTTTTCCGGACTGCTAATAATTGCCGCAGGTTGAAAACAGATTTGATACTGGATCAGGGTAAGGTAAAGCAGGTAATCAATAACCTGATTGGCAACGCTTTTAAATTTACCAAAGAAGGTGTTGTTGAATTTGGCTGCCATCCGGATGGTAACAACATGATCCGGTTTTATGTGTCAGATACAGGTATTGGAATTCCCAAAGACAAACAGAACCTTGTGTTTGAACGATTCAGGCAGATAGGTGAAATGCATTACCGCGAAGGAGCAGGGCTTGGCCTGAGCATATCCAAAGGGATCATTGAATTGCTGGGCGGCGAGATATGGCTGACTTCCGAAATAAATACAGGAACTACGTTTTATTTCACAGTTCCTTACATAACAGATAATAATCCCCCTGATAACCCTGGCGGGCAGCACAACCTGGAAACGAATCTGACGAATAAAACCATCGTCATAGCAGAGGATGACTACTATTCTTTTGAATACCTAAAGGTATTGTTCAAAAACTACCGGGTAAAAATTATTCATACCAGAAACGGAGTGGAATTAATGGACTATTTGAGCAAGAATAATGCAGACCTGGTTTTTATGGACATCAACATGCCTCTTAAATCAGGTATCGATTGCATCAAAGAAATCAGGGATAGAAAAATGAACACCAAAATCATTGTTCAAACAGCATACGCACTGGGTTTCGAAAAAGACAAATACTTTGATGCCGGATGCGATGGTTATATTGCCAAACCCATCAATAAAGAGGAATTGTTCCAAACCATTTCCCGGGTTCTTTTGAGATAGTTCATCCCTGATGATTATCCTTCCGCATAAGACTTGGGCGTTTTTCCATAAAACTCCTGGAAGCGCTTTGAAAAGTAGGAATGATTACTGAACCCAACCATATACATCACTTCGGCTACTGTAAAGGTTTTGCGCGACAACAGCATGGCTGCCTTCTTTAATCTTACGGTGCGGATATAATCAACCGCTGTTTGACCGGTAAGCGACTTGATGCGCCGATATACCTGTTTCAAACTATATCCCGATAACTCACTCAACAGGTTGACGGTTAAAGCAGGATTGGTCATTTCATTTTCAATGATCTGGGTAATCGTGTTTAGAAATTTTTCATCAGTAGAAATAATCTCATCATTTTCCCTGGGTTGAATAATGGCCTCCTGCCGGACCTTTTGAACTATAAGACTGCGCCCTTTCAACAAGTGATGCAAGCGGTCTGATAAATAACTTATCTCAAAAGGTTTGGCAATAAATGCATCAGCACCGGTTTGGTACCCCAGCAACTCTGTATTCTTGTCATCTTTTGCTGTAAGCATCACCACAGGTATAAGAGATGTGGCAATGTTGTCCTTCAGTTTCCTGCACATTTCAATACCGTCCATAACCGGCATCATGATATCTGCCACAATAATATCAGGCTTCATTTCGAAGGCCACATCGAGTCCTGCCTTGCCATTTTGTGCACTCACACACCTGAATTCATTCGAAAGGCTTTTGGTAATGAAATTCAATATTTCCAGATTGTCTTCCACCACCAACAGCAACGGTTTGTTCTCCTGTTCACGAAAGTTCACCTGGTAAAGATTATTTACAGGAGCCTGAGATTCGCTTACAATCTGCATTACGGGCAATACAACTTCCACACAGGTACCCTGTCCGTCCTCAGAATGCAACTTTACCGAACCCCTGTGAAGCTGAACATACTCCTTCACAATAGACAATCCAACACCCGATCCTTCTTTGTTTTGAGGCAGGGTATGACGCGATTGATAAAACCGCTCAAATACATGAGGCAGGTCCTGGGCGTCAACACCCTGTCCCTGATCGGTTACCGATATTTTTACATATTCTCCTGCCGGTAATATTTTCACTGTTATGGTTGAACGGTTGGGTGCAAACTTAACTGCATTCGACAGGATGTTGTTAAGAATAACCTCAAGCTTAAATACGTCAGCTTCAATACAGAACACCTGCAAATTGCGCTCCACCCGGATCGTTACCCCGCGTTCTTCAAGTTGTTTCTCAAATACAGAAACGATACTGTTCACAAAAGCCACTATATCGGTTTTGGTAACAATCAATCCGGATCCGTCAAATTCCTGACGGCTGGCCTCCATCATTTGGTGTATCAAAGTCCCCATTTTTAATGCATTCTGCCGTACATCGGTGAGCTGGCGCTTCAGTGAAACCTGCCTTACCTGTCCCATAATACGTTCAAGCGGACCTACAATTAGACTAAGCGGTGTCTTAAGTTCATGGGAAATGTTGGTAAGGAAATCAATTTTGTGTGCGGTCAGCTCCATGGTCTTTACTTTCTCAATCCGTTCATAACGAAGCCTGTTGAGTACGATATAGTAATTCACGAAAGCATAAATCAACAAAATGGCCAGCACCATATAGAAGGCCCGGGCCAGCCAGGTAGAATACCAGGGGTGCTTTACTGTGATTGCCAGTTTAAGTGGTTCAGGCATCGGGTTACCATCCATGCCGATACGTGATATCATCATTGTATAATCTCCCGGAGGAAGATTGTTATAGGTCAGCCTGTTATTTCCTCTTTCAGTAAAATTCCACTCGGTATCAATCCCCTGCAGTTTACCCGCATAAAGGATATGTTGCTGGTTATAGCTTAGCTCTGAAAACGCCACCGAAATGTTGTTAAAATCATGCGGAAGCTCAATGGAACTCGTAAACCGGATACTTTGAACGGGCTTGACCGGGAGGTTTTGAGTTGACCGATCCTGCAGAAGCATATTGTTAACCCATAAGGAAGTTATGTAAAGATTATTGCGGGTCTCATCAGTCAATATCAAATCCGGATCGAAAGTCACATACTCATTGATCCCGCCCACAATCATGCGATGATTGCGGGAATCATAATACAAAGATGAATAGTAATTTCCTCCTGTATTGATTTGTTTAATTTTCAGCGTATTCTTGTCGATATAACACAATCCTGTAGTTAAACTCATCCAGATGCGCCGGCCATCATCAGCCAGTGAGTTGATGTAGGCGTCGGTCAGGCGGGCATCTGATATTTTTCTTGAAGCATGTGTACGCACTTCCATCCTGATGATCTGGTTGCGAAGTGCTATCCACAACACGCCATCCTGGTCAACAATCAGGGCAGTTACATCGTCCGATGGCAGGGTGTTGGTTGCTGAACGTGTGGTAAATTGTTCAACCTGCCTGTCCAGCCGGTCAATTTTGCTGACCCCATCCTTAAAGGTTCCGGCCCAAATATTCCGGTCGTTATCCATGGCCAGAAACTGTAACATATTACCCGATAGTCCGAGCGCTCCGGGATGGGCATAGTAGTTCCGTTCTGCTATATAAGGAATCCCTTTTGAATCAAGCAGATTCTTCTTATCAACCACAAACAATCCACCAAGGCAAGTGGCAATCCATAGTTTGCGGGTTTCATCCTGGCAAATAGCATAGGACCAATTGGCATTGCGTTTACGAGTGGCATCTTCAACCTGGTATCTGTCAAACTGCAATGTTCGCTCATTATAGCAGCAAATACTGCCGTCGGTTGCAATCCATATATCACCATCGGCATCTTCAAAAATCTGGCGCACTTTATTATGCGGAATGGAGTACTTGCCACTGTTCTGCTGGTACCATAGCGTTCTCCCGCTTTGCTTATCCACCCTGATCAGTCCGTTGTTGCCTCCCAACCAGAGATTTCCCTTGCTATCAGACAACAAGGAAATAATTTGGTTTCCTTCGTTTGACTGTGTAAGCTCACTGATTGACTGCACAGTGAATTTTTCATTATAAGAAAAAAGAGAAACGCCTGCGTCAGTTCCTACCCAGATATTTTGTTCCTTGTCAGCAAAAACCGTCCAAACCATGTTGTTGAGCAACGATCTGTCATTAACAGCATCATGCCGGATTAAGCGGTGTTTGCCCGTTGATGGCTCGAATATGAATAATCCGTTGTCGGTTCCTGCCCAAAGGCATTGCTTGTTGTCAAGCAATAGTGATTTTACAGTGTGGCCCTTAAACAGGCTTTCCGAATCAATATCCGGGTGATCCGGGTTGAATCTGTAAAGCCCGCCTTCATAACCAATCCAAATACAATGTCTTCCATAGTCGGCTAAAAGCGAAAGGATTAACTGATTCGGGTGCGATACCCCATTACCCAAAGGTATCTTCTGAAACTGACCGGTTTGCATATCAAACCGGCACAGGCCGTTGTATGTGCCAAAATAATAGGTGTTGTCATCATAACGCAATATGGTATAAATGGCAGCATGGGGTAACAAGGCATCACTGATCTTTTCAACTTTACGTGCCACTACATCATAACGGTATAGTCCGTTAATACTGCCAACCCAAAAACGCCGGCTGTCAATACGCACAATTGACCGGATGTTTTCCGGCAAGCCCGCCGGTGCTTTCTCATAACTATCGGTATAGGTGTTAAAAACCAGCAACCCATCGTCTGCTCCAAGCCAAAGGCGCACAGAATCAATTAATAAAGCACAATAAACAACACCGTCATTTTCAGAAATAAACTGGCTCCTGGCTGAATAATGCCGGGCCATATAACCGTCGAAACTGTAAAGACCCCTGTCGGTTCCCAGCCATATAAGTCCCTGCTCATCTTGTATTACACAATTTACGGCAGATGCATTCATTCCCAGCCGGTGGTCAATGGATCTGAACTCATGATGCTTCAGCCCATGTGCACCGACTTGCTGTGTAAACAAGGCAAAAAGCAGGCAGCCTGTCAACCAGTTACAATTGATCAACCTGTGTTTCATATACCTATGAAGTAAGTATGAATTAACTGTTAACAAATCTAATGAATAATCCAGGGTTTTGAGGACGAGAAAAATCAATGTCCGATTTGTTTTGGTAATTGTCCGAAATGTGTTATTCACGTCTGATTTGTTACAGGTTTTGTTCAAAACGAATGAATAGGTTTGTTTGGGTTGCATTAACTTCAATCAAACAAAATTCGCTGTAGTTCCTCTTAAAAGAATGCTAATCTGAAATAACAATACAATGTTTGCGACCGGCTATAAACTCATTATCGTTATTTGTTTGTCTTTATTATGGTATAACCTGTTGGCTCAACCTAAAATCGACCAGGTAACTATTGATGATAACGGGATTATGCGTTGGTCGGCAGATGGTGCCGAGATACATGGGTTCGGGGTGAACTACACCCTGCCCTTTGCGCACGAATACCGCATGGCCGTCAAATCGGGGGTTTCTGTTGAAAAAGCAATTGAACAGGATGTTTATCATATGGCCCGCCTTGATTGCGACCTGTTCAGAGTGCATGTATGGGATACCGAAATAAGCGATACAATGGGCAATCTCATACAGAATGAACACCTGCGGTTGTTTGATTTTGCAGTAAGTGAAATGAAAAAACGGGGCATGCGGTTCATCATTACACCTATTGCTTATTGGGGCAACGGATGGCCCGAACCGGATGAAGTCACTCCCGGTTTTTCACATAAATATGGTAAAGAAGCCTGTCTGACAAATCCTGAAGCCATTAAAGCCCAGGCAAATTACCTGAACCAGTTTCTTAAACATATAAATACATATACAGGATTAGCCTATAAAGACGATCCGCAGGTCATTGCCTTTGAGATAAGCAACGAACCCCATCATAGCGGACCTGACAAAGAAGTTACCTCATTCATCAATACAATGGTTTCCGCTGTGAGAAGCACAGGCTGCACAAAGCCCGTTTTTTACAACATGAGCCACAGTATTCACCTGGCCGACGCCTATCTCAAAGCCGATATTCAGGGCGGCACATTTCAGTGGTACCCAACAGGACTTGTAGCCGGGCATGAGGTTAGCGGAAATTTTTTACCGCACGTGGCAACTTATTCTATCCCCTTTGCAGATGATCCCCGATTCAGAAAGATGGCCAAAATAATATATGAATTTGACCCTGCCGACGCAGCAGGTAATATAATGTACCCGGCGATGGCACTTACATTCCGCGAAACAGGCATGCAAATGGCTGCCCAGTTTGCGTATGACGCTCTGTGCCGGGCACCCTTTAACACAAATTACGGAACGCATTTCATGAACCTGGCTTATGCACCTAAAAAAGCACTCAGCCTGAAAATCGCCTCTGCTGTTTTTCATGAGGTACCCATGTACCATAAATATCCCGATAAAAACAATTTTGACGGGTTTCACATCAGCTACACCGATGATCTGGCCGAATGGGTGAGTGATGAGAAGTTTTTTTACTCTGACAATACTTCCTCACAACCCGCCAATGCGTCCTTATTAAAGGAGATTGCCGGGTGTGGCACATCGCCTTTGGTTCAGTACAGTGGTAACGGAGCCTATTTCATCGACAAGGTGGATGATGGCTGCTGGCGCCTGGAAGTAATGCCTGATTATTGCTGGATTGAAGATCCTTACAGTCCGGTAAGTCCCGACAGACAAAAAGCAGCTGTGATTCATAACATGCAGCAAATGACCATTACCCTGCCGGATTTGGGAAGCGAGTTCCTTATACGGGGTATTAACAAAGGTAACAATTTCAGCGCATCAGCCATAAACGGTGGATTCAAATTCATGCCCGGAACCTACCTGCTTTTGCGGAAAGAACTGGATGCTGCAAAATACATCGGCCTGGTATATAAAAACATCCGGGTGAATGAGTATGTTGCCCCGGCAACGAATCTTGAAGTAACCATTTTGCGTAATCTATCACCCGCAGAAGCTACTGCCGGCATGCCTCTGGTTTTACTTTTTGAAGCAACATCGCCGCAACCCATCCGGAAAATCGAGGTTGCACTGAGCAACGGCAGCATAAACATAACCACAACTGCATTCCAAACAGGAACCAATAGTTTTAAGGCTGAAGTTCCTGCAGACATGACCACAAAAGGTTTCCTCAATTATCAGGTAATTATTGACAACCCTGTTGAAACACGGTCATTTCCCGGAGGTTACAAAGGCAAACCCTGGAGCTGGGAAAACAGGGATATGGGTGCCTATCGCATTCGTCTGGTAAGCGAAAAATCACCGCTGTTGATATGGGAGGCTGAGCAGGATTGGGATTTCTCTTACAAGGAATGGAATCGTTTTGTTGAACTCATGCCTGATGAATACGGTGAAACAATACTTACTGTAAACCCTGCATATCAGGCCAGATCGGACCGTGACAACACAGATCCTGCTCATATTGAAGCACAATACTACGCTTTCAAGTTCTTCTTCGGCAAAAAAGTTGCTGGCCGGACTGCCGAACTTCACCGGAAGCAACAACTGGCAGTAAATGCTGAAAACCCGTCTGCATCAACCCAGGTATTGGAAATAGGCCTGATTGATCAAAAAGGCGTAACCAGGGCAGGAGAAGTGTTGGTAAGGCCGGGAGAACAAATACTCCGCATCCCTTTACACACGCTAAAACCCGCTCCTTTGTTGATACTACCAAGACCTTATCCTGAGTTTTTACCCAGGGAGGTTCCACCTGCGGACGAAGCAATTGACTGGTCATCTGTTGAAATGCTGCAGGTGAAAATAAAATCCGGCGGCGACTACGGTATTCATCTCAATATTGGAAAAATATGGCTCGAATAAAAACTCCAACTGCTTAAACTACAAAATTATGAAATGTAAATGCCTGAATGTTAAACCAGTAACAATGTGTCTCATATTGTTGCTGGCATGTTTCGGATGGACAACTCCATCATTGGCCCAGCAAGTCAGAGAGCGCACCGTTACCGGCACTTTAACCGATGAAAACGGCGAGCCGATGGCAGGGGTAAGCATCCTCGTTGTGGAAACATCCATTGCTGCCATCGCGGATGTCAACGGGACCTTCTCGTTAAGGGTGCCTGAAGGCAAGGATCAGCTGCGCTTCTCTTTCATCGGTTACGAAACAACAACGGTTCCCATACCAGCCGGTAATGTCGTGAGCTACCAGATGAAACTACAGGCCAGGGAACTGGACGAAATTGTGGTCATTGGCTACGGTACCACCCGTAAGGGAGATCTCACCGGATCAGTTTCCAACGTATCAACCAAAGATTTCAACAAGGGCATCATCAATTCGCCCGAGCAATTGATCAATGGTAAGATTTCCGGTGTTCAGATCATGTCGAACAGCGGTTCTCCTACAGCAGGAAGCACTATTCGGATACGTGGCGGAGCTTCTCTGAATGCCAGCAACGACCCGTTGATTGTACTTGACGGAGTCCCATTAGAATCAGGAGGCATCAGCGGTAACAGCAACAATTTTCTGAGTCTCATCAACCCCAACGACATTGAAAGCATTACCGTTCTTAAGGATGCTTCCTCAACCGCAATATACGGTTCGCGTGCCTCAAACGGAGTTATTATCATCACCACCAAAAAGAGCGCAGGGGGAAAGTTCAGTGTCGATTTCAGCACCACCAATTCAATACAGGTAAAGACAAAATTGGCCGACATGCTTTCCACCGAAGAATTCCGTAATGTGGTTGAGCAGGAAGGCAGCGCCGGACAGGTTGCCCTGTTGGGTAATACCAATACCAACTGGAACGATGAAGTTTACAAGCTGGCATTTGGCACCGACAACAACCTGAGCATTTCAGGGTCGTTGAAGAAGAAACTGCCCTACAGGCTTTCACTGGGATATTACAACCAGGATGGAATTGTAAGAACCGATAATGTGGAACGCTTCACCGGAAGCATTGCAATGTCGCCTTCATTTCTCGACAACCACCTGAAACTGACCACCAGCATCAAAGGCTCCATGAACAACAACCAGTTTGCAAATACCAGTGCCATCTGGGGAGGTGCTACTTTTAACCCCACCATCCCGGTTCGCTCAGGTACCGGCAATTACGGCGGTTATACCGAAGCCATTGACGGAACAGGCAATCCCGTAACATCAGCTGTACTCAACCCTTCGGGGATGCTCAGTCAGTACTCATCTACCAGCGATGTAAACCGGGTTGTAGGCAATGTGGATGTGGATTATAAGATACACTTCCTTCCCGAGCTGAAATTTCATGCTACCCTGGGTTACGACTATGCCGAAGGCAAAGGCGAAATAAATGTACCTGCAACTGCAGCTCAATACTATCTTTCGGGTGGGCGCGATTATTCATACGGTCCGCAGAAACTGGAAAACAAGCTGATGACCACCTATTTCAACTACAATAAAAACCTCGAGGCCATCAACAGCACCCTCGATGCCACTGTGGGTTACGATTACCAGTTTTGGAAAAGTACCACCCCTTACTTCGAAGAGTTGAATATGAATGCCGAAGTTCAGAATACTTCGGCAGCAACAGACCAACGCCATGTTCTTATTTCGTATTACGGACGTGTTAATTACACATTGGCAACCCGGTATATGCTAACAGCCACCATTCGTAGAGATGGCACTTCGCGTTTCGGTAAGGACAATCGTTGGGGAACCTTCCCTTCCATAGCTATTGCCTGGCGTATTTCCGAAGAATCATTTCTGAATGAAATTGATGTGCTGAGCAATCTGAAACTCCGGGTAAGTTATGGTATTACCGGACAACAGGAAGGTATCGGCAATTACAGTTATCTGCCGGTATATACATTGAGTCAGACTGGCGCCCAATACATATTTGGAAACGAAATAATCAACACCTACCGGCCTGAAGCCTATGTAGCCGACCTCAAATGGGAAACCACCAGGGCCTACAATTACGGAATCGACTTTGGCTTTTACAAGGACCGTATCTCGGGTTCGTTTGAGTACTACACCCGAAAAACAGAGGACCTGCTTGCCACAGTTCCCTCACCTGCCGGAACCAATTTCGAAAAGAACATCCTGACCAATGTGGGTAATGTTGACAGCAAAGGTTACGAATTCACGCTGAACATCGTGCCGGTTGACAACCGTGATCTGACCTGGAATGTCAGCTTTAACGCCTCGTGGCAAAAACAGACCATTAAAAACCTTTCCATCATCAAAGGTGCAGCAATTACAAATACCTCTGTTGGCCCTACCATCGACAGTTATTACTTCCAGGTACTTACCGAAGGTTATGCTCCTTATATGTTTTATGTTTACCACCAGTTGTATGACGAAAGCGGTAAGCCCATTGAGGGTGCTTTTGCCAACCTGGATGAAAATCCGGAGATTAATTCAAATGATCTGTATCGTTATCATTCACCGGCGCCTGATTATATTTTTGGGTTCAGTACCTCCCTGCGTTATAAAAAGTGGAACCTGGGAACCAGCCTGAGGTCGAATATAGGCAATTATGTGTACAACGGCATGGCTATGAATACAGGGGCTTTTGGCACCATGTCATACAACTCATACCAGTTGAATAACCTCAACAAGAGCTATCTTGAAACCGGGTTTCAAAGCCGCCAGTACCTGTCGGATTACTACGTTGAAAATGCTTCCTTTCTGAAAATGGATAACCTGACCATCGGATACAATGTTGGAAAAATTGCCCAAAAGGCCAATCTCAACATCACCGGTATGATCCAGAACGTTTTCACCATAACTAAATACTCAGGCGTGGATCCTGAAGTTCCGGGTGGCATGGACAATTCTTTCTATCCCCGTCCGCGGATTTTTTCACTCAGCCTGGGTTTGCAGTTTTAACCTTAATTAGACACAACGATGAAAAAGTCAATATTTGCCACAACAATTACAGCATTACTGGTATTTACGGCATGCACCGACGACCTGAACCAGTATCCGGCAATCGAAGAAACCTCGGTTTCGGTATATGCCGATCCGGGCAATTACATCAAGGCACTTGCCAAATGCTATGCCTCGCTGGTTACCGCCGGCCAGGAAGAAGGCGGCGGAGATCCGGATCTCAGCAGCAATAACGGCTACGATTATATGCGCTGCTATTTCAACATGCAGGAAGCAGGAACTGAAGAAATAGGCTCCACTTGGATTGAGGGAGACAACATCGCCAACCTCACCTATCTCACCTGGGATGCAACCGACCCCTGGGTAGCCGATATGTATTACCGCTGCTATTATACCATATCGCTCTGCAATGAATTCCTTAAACACTGTGCCGATGCGGAAATTTCAGATTTCACGGAAGCAGAACAGGAGAACATAAGGGTTTTCAGAGCCGAAGCGCGTTTTCTGAGAGCTCTGGCATATTATCATGCTCTCGACTTGTTCCACGATATTCCCTTTGCAGATGAAAACACCATTGGAAGTTCAACATTGCCCGAAAAAAGGGAAGCTCTGCAAATTTTTGGTTTTATTGAAAGTGAACTCAAAGCCTGCAGCGAAGAAATGCTGGATGCCACCAGTTGTCCCTATGGCCGTGCACCCCGGGCGGCTGCCTGGATGCTGCTGGCAAGGCTTTATCTGAATGCACCTGTATACGAAGCCGACGATCACAATGGCGATTGCATTACCTATAGCCAGATGGTCATTGATGAAGGTTATGAACTGGAGCCCAATTATTCCAGATTATTCAATGCCGACAACCACAAACGCGTGGGCCCGGGCAATGAAATCATTTTTCCCCTTGTTGTAAACAGCACCAACGTGGTATCATGGGGCGCTACAACTTACCTGGTTTGCGGAGAAGTGGACACCGATAACGGCCCGGCAGCCGACTCAGTTGGATGCGCCAGTGCCTGGAGTATGTTCCGCGTCCGCGGTGAATTAACTGCTTTATTCGATATGGAAAACGACGACCGGGCCATGTTTTTTACCGAGGGACAGGCACAATATATGGATAACGGGGTGACCGACCGTACCGGCGGATATTTCACCGTCAAATGGAGCAACCTCACCGATGATGGTTTGATAGCCTCCAACACATCATCTGACGGCGTGGATACTGATTTTCCCATGTTCAGACTGGCCGATGCCTACCTGATGTACGCCGAAGCAGCGGCACGCTCCAATACCAATCTGTCTGCTGCACTGGGTTATGTAAATGAACTCAGGGAACAACGTAATGCAGCCTCAGTAAATGAAAGTGACCTAATTGCCACCGTTGGTAACATTCCTTTCAAATTTTTCCTTGACGAACGCGGGCGTGAACTATACTGGGAATGTGTAAGGCGCACCGACCTCATCCGTTTCGGCTGTTTTACCTCTGACAAATACCTTTGGCAATGGAAGGGCGGCGTAAAAGAAGGGATTGAAGTGGCCAACAGGTACAACATTTACCCAATACCGGCAACAGAAATATCGGCCAATCCGAATTTGTCAAATGACAATTATTAAACCTACAGGTTAATTGACCATGATCAAAAAAAACAGCAATATGAAACACCTATCAGATATTAACAGGTATGAGCAGGTTCACGCTTGTGCCCTGCCTGTCAGACGCCCAGGCGACCGCCTTTTATCAGCCAGGTACGGTTGGTTTAAATCTTTTACCGCGTTCCTTTTCATTGGATGCCTGGCACTGCTTGCAGCATGTGAAAAAGACGGTGCCCTGATCAAAGTTTTCGGCATTGATTCCTCTGAATTAATGGCCAGTGAAAACAGTGTGACTTTAACCAAGGAAACATCTGCAAACCAGGTGCTGGCCATAACGTGGGAACAGAGCGACCTGAGTGTCAGTGACAAATCAGTAACCCTTCCCCCTTCAGTTCCAAAGGAGGTTCTGGAAGTATCAGCCACTTCAGATTTTTCCGGTATTATTGAAATCATGCCACAAAGCAACACATACGCTTTTACAGGTGCAGCGCTCAATGCACTGGGCAAAAACCTGGGATTCACTTCAGGAGTGAGTTCACCCATGTATTTCAGAGTTCGGTCGGCATTGGGTGTTAATACCGAAGCTCACTACAGCAATGCAATTACAGTTAATGTCACCTGCTTCTCAATCGACATGAGCACCGGCTTTATCCTCAATGCAGACAAGGAAGATACCGGTTTCACCTTATTCTCACCTGAGAGCAATGGAGAGTATTCCGGTTTTACAGGTGTTACAGCATGGCTTAACTGGTACCTGCTTGAAGGTGACGGAGTAATATGGGGCAACCTGGATGTGGACGGGAATGCCTTTGTATTATCGGGCGATGAAAACGCACAGTGGAATATGTGGTACCCCGGCCAGGGAGGCTGCTATTTCACCACCCTGAGCACCTATGATGAAGAATGGACTGCTACCCTCATCCCCTCTCTGAAAGTAAGCGGTGCAATTGAAGCAGACATGACTTTCGACCGCAATGCCGTAAAATGGTATGTGTCGTTCACCACCAGCACCGACAATGCCACCGTTAAAGTAAGCAGCGACAGTGCCAGATTATACAATCCGACAACCAGCACCGATGATGCTGCGGCCATCAAAAAGACTTTGGGTTTTGTACCACAAGCCGACAGCACACTGACTTTTGAATGGGACAAAACAGCCGCAGGAGACATCACCATAGCAGAAGCCGGTGATTATACACTCACACTCTACCTGGCCGATCCCAAAAAATGGACCTTTCAGCTCAAACCCGGCAAAACCGTAGTTGTTGAACCTATCAGCGAATTCCTTTACCTTCCGGGCATTGACGACGGAATTTCCGGAGGTTGGACATTCGACAACTACCTGCAACTGGTAAGCGAAGATGATTCTACTTTTGCCGGAACTGTTCTTGTTAACTCACTCTGGGGATACCAGATGGGATTAGCTTACGATGACTGGGAGAATGTCTACAAAATGGGGGCTGCCGAAGGAACACTCGAATTCAAAGGTGCTGCAAACATTACCGCACCTGACGCAGGAATGTACCTGATACAGGCTGATCTCAAAAACCTGTCCTACAGCCATACTGAACTTACCGGAGTAAGCTATGCCGGACTAAATGACAACTGGTCACTCACCGCACTGGATGCTTCCGCTGTTACCGGTGTTTATACCGGCAGCGTGAATATCACAACGGCATCAGAATACGGTTGTCAGCTGATTCTGAATGAAGATTGGGCCACCTATTACGGCGGATCGGATGGCGCTCTGAAATACAAGGGTACCAACATCACGAATGATGCAAGTCTCGCTGCAGGAAGCTATGACCTGGTGGTAAACCTGCGCAGCTATGCTTACGCTTTCCTGTCGGATAAGATATACATAGGCGGACTGAATGATGCCTGGGACTTTACCAGTGTTGTCCTCAACAAAACCGCAACAGGCGTATATACAGGAACTGCAAGCATTACCACTGCCTCATCATGGGGGATCAAAATCTACCTGTATCAGGATAACTGGGATGATTTCTATGGTGGTTCGTTTGAATCGATGGAGTTTAAGGGCGCAAACATCACCAACGACCAGAGCCTGGCGCCCGGCGACTACAACATAACGGTTGATTTCATAAACAATACATGTTCTTTTGAAGCTCAGTAAAAATTATTAAGCATGTAAAGGGTGTCGAAAACAGGAAGTTGGAGACACCCTTTTATTTTGTTATCTTTAATAATCCGTTTGTTATTATGAGGAGAATGAATTGTTTGCTGCTTTGCTGTTTGATGGGATGGCTGGCCATGACTTGCGGGAAAGACGATCCCTGGAAGCCCGATCCTGGCAATGGGACGGATACAACAGCCTGGTTTGCCAAAGGAGCCGATGTCAGCTGGATTACCGAAATGGAGGCAGGAGGCATCAAGTTTTACGATGCAAATGGCAGCCAGACCGAATGCATGACATTATTGAAAAAAACGGGAATGAATGCCATCCGGCTTCGGGTTTGGGTGAATCCTGCAGACGGGTGGTGCAACAAAACCGATTTGCTGGTAAAAGCCAAGCGGGCACACGACCTGGATATGCGCCTGATGATCGATTTTCATTACAGCGACTGGTGGGCCGACCCGGGTAAGCAAAATAAACCGGCAGCCTGGGCTGATATTCCATTTAATGAACTCTGCTCTGCTGTGGCCGATCATACCACCGAAGTACTTACAGCACTCAAGAACTGGAACATTACACCCGAATGGGTGCAGGTAGGAAATGAAACCGGCAACGGCATGCTTTGGGACGAAGGGAAAGCATCAGAAAACATGGCCCAATATGCAGCATTGAACAATGCCGGTTACGATGCGGTAAAAGCTGTGTTCCCCGATGCCCGGGTTATTGTACATCTGCAGAACGGACAAACCAACAGCCTGTATCGCTGGCTTTTCGACGGGCTGAAAAACAACGGAGGCAAATGGGATGTAATTGGCATGTCGCTTTACCCCGAACCCGGAAACTGGCTGGAATTCAACAATAACATTATTGGCAACATCAATGATATGGTCAGGCGCTATGGCAGTGAAGTGATGATCTGCGAAGTGGGCATGTCGTGGAACGAGGCTGTAACTGCTGAACTTTTCCTTTCTGATCTGATCAACCGTACTAAAGCCATCCCCAATAAACAATGCCTCGGCGTTTTCTACTGGGAACCACAGGCTTACAATGGATGGAAGGCTTATACAAAGGGAGCCTTTGATGACAGCGGAAAACCAACAGTGGCATTGGACGCTTTCAATTAATACTGAAGCAAAACCATGGGTTTATAAATGATAATTCTCCGGACATCAACTGATTAAACTATTGATATTACAATAAGCCTGATTTTTTGTTAGCATTTTGTAAATTCTGGTTTAATTTTGAGTATAATTGTTACAATAAAAATACAAGCTTATGTCAGACGAGAAAAATCTTAAACCCATTTCGGAACCCCTGATTACCAGTATTTACACTGCAGATCCATCAGCTCATGTTTTTGAAGGTAAAATATACATTTATCCTTCACATGATATTGATGCCGGTTTACCCGAAGACGACTTTGGTGGTCACTTTGGCATGGAAGACTATCATGTACTGTCTATGGATTCCCCTTCAGATGGAAAAGTAACCGATCATGGTGTTGCTTTGCATGTTAAGGATGTTCCCTGGGCTGAACGCCAAATGTGGGCTCCCGATGCCGCATACAAAAACGGAACCTATTACTTTTACTTCCCTGCAAAATGCAAAGACGGCGCATTCCGCATCGGTGTTGCCACAAGTAAGAACCCGGCCGGGCCATTCATAGCCCAACCCGAAGCCATTAAAGACAGCTTCAGTATCGACCCCTGTACGTTTATCGATGACGACGGCAAAGCATATATGTACTTCGGAGGTATCTGGGGCGGACAATTGCAACGCTGGCAGACCGGCAAATTTATCGAAAATGTAAAAACGCAACGCGACCATGAACCTACTGGTGATCAACCGGCTTTGTGTGCCAAAGTAGCCCGGATGACAAACGACATGCTTGAGTTCGATGAAAAACCCCGCGATGTGGTTATTTTGGATGAAAACGGAAAGCCTTTACAGGCAGGCGACTACGATCGCAGGTTCTTTGAAGCAGCCTGGACTTTCAAACGCAACGGGAAATATTATTTCACCTATTCTACCGGTGATACCCATTACATTCGCTATGCCATTGGCGATAATCCCTATGGCCCTTTCAAACACATGGGTGTCATCCTGAATCCGGTGATCGGCTGGACCAGCCACCACTCTGTGGTTGAATTCAAAGGCAAATGGTATTTGTATTATCACGACAGCACACTCTCCGGCGGACAAACCCACCTGAGATGTGTTAAGGTTACTGAAATCAGCTTCAGGCCTGATGGTACCATTGAAACTGTGAATGCTTATAAGTAGTGTCTGTCCGTAAAGTCCCATTTGCTGCGTTACGCTTGTCCGAAAATTGCTCATTTACGAATAGTAAACTCCGCATTTTCGGACTGCGCAAGCCTTGCAAATGGAACTCTCTGAACAGACACATTACCAGTTAAACATTTTTCCAACTTTATTTACAAGCTCTAAGTAAATAATGCTGGATGTTTTACAGAG
Source organism: Bacteroidales bacterium (assembly GCA_046481675.1). GTDB lineage: Bacteria > Bacteroidota > Bacteroidia > Bacteroidales > UBA10428 > UBA5072. The sequence goes on from JAWOJJ010000057.1 coordinate 24,122, forward strand.
CGTCATTGCAGGTATAACTAAGCGATCAAACAGCTAAGCGTAGTCTCCCGACTACGCTTTTTTTATTTGTTGCAGTTGGTTTAATCTCCCAACCATTGCCATCAACTTAAGATGCTTTATTGGGAAAAAAGCACTTGCTTAATTATTATGAGATGAGCCTGAAAAACGCACTATCCCCCGCGGGCGGCATAGCCGTCAAGCTAATGCTCATTTATCGTTAATAATGAAGATGTTATAAGTTGTAAGATGTATATTTACCATGATTAAACATAGCCCCATTAAGGGGCGAAATCTTTGTAGAAAATGGATATATTTGTTTTATAACCAGCAGCGTAGCTGCGGAATAAACCAAAACCATGGCTAATACCTACACCCAAC
>JAWOJJ010000069.1:0-39438 GCA_046481675.1 Bacteroidales bacterium
GAAGAACTGGTTCAGGGTGTGCTATTCTGGTTGGGCGTAGCCATTGCCATTGCATTATTGGCCAAATTAATTCTGGCATTTAAAGATTATGTAATGCGCATGGTGGTTCAGAAATTCGGCATGCAGATATTCAATGACGGACTCAAGCAAACATTGCGCTTGCCTTTCACTGAATTTGAAGACGCCAGCAGCGGTGAGATTCTGTCCATTCTTCAAAAAGTGAGAAATGATACCGAGCGGTTCATTTCCAGTTCCATAAATATTCTTTTCTCCTCTTTGGTGGGTATCGGTTTTCTCATTTGGTATGCCATGACCAGGCACTGGGTGCTTATTCCGGTTTTCTTCATCGGCGTGGTGATCCTGGGCGGATTAACGAGTATCCTAAGCCGGTCGATTAAAACCCTGCAACGATCACTGATACGGCAAAACCGCACCATGAGCGGTACCATTACCGAATCGCTGCGCAATATCGAACTGGTGAAGAGCCTTGGACTTACCTTCCAGGAAATAAAGCGATTGAAGCAACACACCCAGGATATTTATGACCTTGAAATGCAAAAGGTAAAGAAGATAAGAACACTCAGCTTTCTGCAGGGTGTTATACTTACCGTGCTGAAGCAATCCATCCTGTTCGTCTTGTTGTGGCTCATATTCCGAAAAGTTCTTACCACCGGGGAATTGATATCCTTGCAGTTCATCTCCACTGCTATTCTAGGACCTTTGCAGGATTTGGGAAGCATTGTGCTTTCCTACCGGGAGGCTGAGGCTTCCTTGAAGATCTTTAATGAATTAATGAAAAAAGAAAGGGAGTTCCGACCTGAAAACCCGGTCGATATTGGCGAAATTCATCATCTTCGTTTCGATCAGGTCACTTTCCGGTATCGCAATGCCCTTACTAACGCGCTTGAGGGCATTTCTTTTGAAGCGTCCCTGGGCGATACGATTGCCTTTGTAGGGCCTTCAGGTTCCGGAAAATCAACCCTGGTGAAATTGCTTGCAGGGTTGTATACCCCCGTCAGGGGTGAGATTTTATATGATGGCATTTCATCAAGGGAAATCCGCATTAATCATATGAGACGTCAATTGGGTTTTGTTACCCAGGAGACCCAGCTCTTTTCCGGTACCATGCGGGAGAACATGCTGTTTGTAAAACAGGATGCCACGGAAGAAGAGATCCATATAGCGTTGGAACAGGCTTCGGCAGTTGCCATTTTCGAAAACACCGGACAGGGGTTGAACACCATATTGGGCGAAGGGGGGAAGAAATTATCTGGCGGGGAGAAACAGCGTCTGTCCATTGCAAGGGCCTTACTGAGGAAACCACGGATCCTTATTTTTGATGAGGCCACCTCCGCACTCGATTCAATAACCGAAGACCAGATCACCGAAACCATTAAGGGAATATCGGCTCTGAAACAGCAGATTACCCTGCTGATCGCTCACCGGCTTTCCACCATCATGCATGCCGATACCATTTACGTGCTTGAAAAAGGAAGGATAGTGGAACAGGGAAGTCATGATGAACTGGTAGACAGAAAAGGACTATACTATGCCATGTGGCGGCAGCAAATCGGGGAAAGAAAACCAGCGGCTCGTATGGTTGAAGCACCGGATCCATTCATTGCCTCATCGGAGGCGTATTCACCGGATGACCATTGATCTTGCCATAAAGAAGCTATAATGCACCAGGTTATTGATGAAAGCTTGTTTGAAACTCCAAAAAACAATTAATTTTAACTCCAAATACAACAGGATTAATGATCATTGAAACCAGGGCATATGCCCGCGCAGGATTGCTGGGAAATCCATCGGACGGATATTTTGGGAAAACCATTTCCATTATTGTACGCAATTTCGGTGCATCCATTTCTCTTTATGAAAGTCCCGAACTGAGAATAGAGGAAATGGACGTTGACCAGAATATCTTCCGCAATATGCACCACCTGATTGACGCGGTTAATCTAACGGGTTATTACGGCGGAACCAGGCTGATCAAGGCTACCATTAAAAAATTTGCGGAATACTGCGAAGCAAATAGTATTGTCATTGGTAACCGGAATTTTACCATCCGCTACCGCTCCTCCATTCCCAGGCAGGTGGGACTGGCCGGTTCAAGTGCCATTGTTACGGCAGCCATGAAAGCACTGATGCAGTTTTACCAGGTGGAAATTCCCAAACACATCCTTCCAAGCCTTATATTAAAGGCAGAAGCCGAGGAATTGGGTATTAATGCCGGCCTTCAGGACCGTGTAATACAGGTATACGAGGGTTGTGTGTTCATGGATTTTGAAAAGGAGTCCCTGATTAAAAAAGGTTTCGGGAAATATGAAGTTATTGATCCTGCCCTGTTGCCCAAATTGTACCTGGCCTATAAGGTAGACCTGGGAAAAGTTTCCGGAACGGTATTGAATACCATCCGGGAGCGGTTCGAAAAAGGAGACCCCCTTGTACACGATACACTTACCGAATTGGCTGATTTGGCTGAAAAGGGTAAAAAGGCCATTCTGGAGCAGAATTACCCTTTATTGAAAAAATTAATGGACAATAATTTTGATTTGCGCTGCAAGATCATGAATATTACCGAAAGCAACATGGAACTGGTCAATACTGCGCGAAAATGTGGGGCATCAGCCAAGTTTTCAGGTTCAGGCGGCGCCATTATTGGCATGTACGAAGATGATGAGATGTTGCAACGGCTCATTGTAAACCTGCGAAAAATAAACGCCCGAGTGATTAAACCCATTATACTATAATTGACCATGATCAAAAAAGCAGTTATTCCGGCAGCCGGACTGGGCACAAGATTCCTGCCGGCAACCAAGGCACAGCCCAAAGAAATGTTGCCGGTTATCGATACACCTACCATTCAATACGTGGTGCAGGAATGTGTTGATTCCGGGATAGAGGATATTCTCATTATCTCTGGCAAGGGAAAACGTTCTATTGAAGACCATTTCGACCGGAATTTTGAGCTGGAATCCAGAATACAGGAAAAAGAAGATGAGGCCCTTTACACGCAGCTGAAACATATTGAAACCATGGCCAACATCCATTTTATCAGGCAAAAAGAGCTGAACGGATTGGGAGATGCCATTTATCATGCACGATTTCACTGTGAACATGAGCCCTTTGCTGTCTTGCTCGGGGATACCATTATCGATTCACTGATTCCTGTCACACAGCAGCTGATCGATTCTTATGAACAATATGGCCAATCAGTTGTGGCCGTTGAAACCGTTCCCTGGGAAAGAGTTTCCAGGTACGGGATTGTAGGAGGCGAAAAGATCAGTGATAAAGTCATTCAGGTAAGTGAAATGATTGAGAAGCCCGATCGCAAACACGCGCCTTCAAATCTGGCCTTTGCCGGACGCTATATACTTACCCCGGCAATTTTTAAAGCGCTGGAGAAAACCCCCAGGGGCAAGGGGAATGAAATACAACTTACCGATGCCATGCAGATTTTACTGAAGGAAGAAGGCATTATTGCCACCCTGATGGAGGGAAAGCGTTACGATATCGGAAACAAACTCGATTTCTTAAAAACAACCGTTGAATTTGCCCTGAAGCGAAAGGAATTTGCCAAAGATTTCGAGGAATTCCTGCGTGAAACCATCAGGCAGATCGACAATAAGAAAAAGAAATAGGCTGTAAATAAAAAACCGCCCGGATGTGAAGAACCCGGGCGGTTTTATTATTGGTGATTGGTTGTCCGATCAGGATTCGAACCTGAACAGGCAGAACCAAAATCTGCAGTGCTACCGTTACACCATCGGACAGCGCATTTGTGAGCGTGCAAAGTTATACAAAAATGTGTCTCTGCCAACAATTAATTGCGCTTAGATGATGAATTTTGATTTTCTGGCCGGAGTAAGCCATCAGACGATATCAGGCAGGGTTTTCCGGTCAGCATGCTGTCTCCCGTGCAATAGCGTTCACGCTGATCCTCAGCCAGCATATCACACACCTCGGGTGTGATTACCACACGCTGTCCTTCCGGAATTCTCAGTTTGAGTTCCACGTCCGGGAACATCCAGAAATCATCGTCATCTGTACTGAAAAATTCATCGAGCATCACGCTGGAGTCATTCAAACTCCAGTTGTAGTCGATCCTGTCGAAATACCTTTCTGAATGCTTCATACCAATATTACGGATATTCCTGGAAACCGTCAGGTGCATCTTATCGTCAGATGAGCGCTCCAGGGTTAGTTCCGATCTATTATAGAGCATATCGTCCCAATCGCTGTAGTGGAACTGGAGACCCATAACGCGGTAATGGGTAATCTTGCGGTGTTCGGTATTGTCTTTCGTGTTGAGGAATACCGTATTTATTCCGGCAGTTTCAATCACAGTGGATTGTGAACTGGTTGCTTTCACGGCATTTTTAGGCACATTCAGCATGACCAGGGTTACAAATAAGATAAGTGCCAGAATCCAGGCTGTGAGCAGAAAAGCCCTGAGAACGCGGTGATTTGACCGGATACCGAAAATGATTTTGATACCTCCGTAAATCAGCGCTGCCACCGGAATGAGCACTAAAACAATCAGGGAAATAATCACCAGGTAGTATTGACCCGACACAGAAAATGCAGCAGCGTAATCCGGAATGTTCCATCCGTCCCAGAATTGGAAATGACCGAAGAAATTGGTAAAGCCCAGAATGGCCATAATCAGGCCGGCCAGAAATACGGAGCCAATCACCAGGAAAAAGATGCCCACGGCACCGATCACAAATTTAAATACGGCAATTATCACTACGCCTATTGCCCTCATGGCATTCTCCAGTGCATTCCGGGTTCGGTCGGCCGATGTTGAGTTACTGAAGCCCTGCACATTGGATCTGACTTTTTCATATTCGGCGTTTACGGTATCTTTTATGGTCGACAGGTTTACCGGCCTTCCGCGCATCTGGAGTTTTTCTGTGGTGGTGCGTGCCTTAGGCACCACAATCCAGAGTATGGCATAAATCAGTATGCCAACCCCCTTGGCAAAGATCAGGCAAATGAAAGCAAGTCTTATCCAGAGCGGATCTACATCAAAATATTCGCCCAACCCCGAGGACACGCCTCCCAGGTAGCGGTTATCCGGATCGCGGTAGAATCTCCGGTAATCCTTACGGTCGTGATGATAGTCCTCTTTGCTATCAGCAGATTCATCGGCGTAGCTGAAGTCTTCCACCTTGCCCAGAATGCCAATGGTTTCCGTTACGTCATCAAGCGTAACGGATTGCTTGCTGTTGCCGAGCTTGTTTTCGAGCAGTTCCGCAATGCGCAGCTCAATATCTTCAACAATTTCCCTGCCGGTTTCTCCTTCAGCTTTAAAATGGGCTTTAAGTGCTTCCAGGTAATGATTCAATTTGCTGTAGGCATCTTCGTCAATCTGAAAATGCCTGCCACCTATATGGATCTGTACGGTTTTTTTCATGGTGTTTCGGGGATTTAGTTTTTGTTGACTATTGAATCTACAGCATCAATCAATTTCTGCCAGGTTGTTTCCAATTCCTTCAATACTTCCTTTCCTTTTTCGGTAATCGTATAGTATTTCCGGGGAGGTCCCTGTGTCGACTCTTCCCAACGGTAACTGAGGAGTCCGGCATTCTTTTGCCGCGACAGGAGCGGGTACAGTGTACCTTCTACCACAATCAGCTCCGATTCTTTGAGCTTGTTGAGAATATCAGTGGCATAAGCGTCATTTTTCGAGAGAATGGACAGAATGCAGAACTCAAGCACTCCCTTTCTCATCTGAGCTTTTACGTTTTCAAAGTCCATGATTATCCTTTTTTCAGTTTAACAATTCCTTCACCGGTTGTCCTTCTTTCGGAAGTTTTTCTTCACACTGTCAAATTCTTCTTTGAAAAAATTGCCAATGTTGGAAGCATTTACAGGGTCTCCCCTCATTTCAAGCTTCTGAGCTGTTGTTCGGGCCTCGGGAACAACAATCCACATGATGATGTATATCAGCAAGCCAAAGCCTGCAGCCAGAAACAACACCACAAGAATGACCCTGATGATTACCGGGTCAACGTCGAGATAGGCCCCGAGCCCGCCACAAACACCGCCTAACACGCGGTTGTCGGGATCGCGGTAAAGCCTTCTGGAACGGGAGCCCTTTTCATAATAGTTTTGAGAATGATCATTTTCGGTTTTTCCCTTTCCTCCGGCAATTTCCTGGGGATCCCCCATGATCCTGACGGCTTCTTCCACATCCTTCAGGGTGATGACCTGCCTGTTGGCATCAATTCGTTCCGAAAACAATTCAGCCAACCGCATTTCAATGTCGTTGATGATATCTTCCCTTTCTTTCTGATCGGAGAAGTACCCTTCAATTCTGTCCAGATAAGTTTTGAGCCTCACATAGGCGTCCTCATCAATATTGTATACCCGGTTGCCCAGGTTTACGGAGAATGTTTTTTTCATGGTTTTAATATTTTAATACTATGTTATAAAAACAAAACTACAATGCAAAGATATATACAAAAGATAGTAATATGCAAAACATAGTAGTAAAAAAATGAAAAAAATCGGTAAGAGGTCGTTTCACACCGGTAAAAAACCACCAGGGAGCGCCGAAAGTAAATTGCCATCCGGGAAGCCGGTAAGACATAAAGTAGTATTTTTGCTTCAACAACCATTAAATCAACAGATGCGTGCAGTTGTACAACGTGTTCGTGAAGCTTCGGTGAGCATTAACGGCAAGGAAAAAGCCGCTATAGGGAAAGGCCTGCTGGTGCTTGTAGGAATTGAAGATGCGGATAATTCAGAGGATGTTGAGTGGCTTTCTGGCAAAATTGCCAGGCTGCGGATCTTTGCCGATGACCAGAATCTGATGAACTTGTCAGTTCAGGAGGCCGAAGGAGAGATACTTGCCGTGAGCCAGTTTACGCTCCATGCCAGCACAAAAAAGGGAAACAGGCCATCCTTCATCAGGGCTTCAAAACCTGAAACAGCAATTCCGCTTTATGAAGACCTGCTCAACAGGTTGTCAGCCGATTTGGGGAAGCCGGTGAAATCGGGAGAATTTGGGGCCGACATGCAGGTAAGCCTTTTGAATGATGGTCCGGTTACCATTATAATAGATACCAAAATAAGGGAATAATGACGATTGTGAATCTGCTGATTTCTTATCTTTGTGCGCAATTACCGTAAATTGGGGTATGGCACCACAACCAGATTATCAATTCCTGCAGGATACCGTTTTTGTACCTCTGCGGCCTGATACCACAAGCTTCCGTGAGGCAGCCGCGAATGAGTCCGGTATTCCTTCAGCAGATTCTGCCAAAGGCATGTTATCACCCCAACCTGCAAGCCCTTCGGTTCAACAAACGGTTGCGACAATTCCGGTAATTCAACCGAAAGAAGTTGCGGAACAAGAGGTTGTTACCGAAAAAGAACCGGTTTCTGACACCTGGAACACCGGAAGAAATTTTCTTCAGGATAATGGTCTCAGCGGCATTGTGAAAGGATTGCCCGATCGTGGTACGGAAACCTTTGCCATCGCTTCCGTACAACCTCCTGAAATTCAATTGCAGAAAAGAATTCCTGCCACACACGACTGGCTGCTGGGCATCTTTCTATTGCTGGTAGTATTGTTTGTATGGATCCGGATTTTTTACAGCAAGTTCTTTGCCACCTTGGGCAATGCACTGGTTAGCTACCACATGAGCGCCAAACTCCTGGAGGAGAAAAATGTATTGTCGCAACGTGTTTCCACAGTTCTTGATTTCATATACCTGATTGTTTTTTCCGTTTTTGTGTATGAGCTGATCGCTTATAAAGGTCTCGCTTTATCAGGTACTTCCGGGATCCGGTTTTTCCTGATTCTTTTCAATGTGATGATCCTCTATGCGCTGTTCCGCATTATTATGATGAAAGTTATGGGCTTTCTCTTTTTGTCACGCAGTCTTTTCAGTGAATACCTTCACAATACCTTTGTGGTGAATAAGGGCCTGGGCATTGTGCTGTTCCCGGTAGTGGTCACGGCACATTATCTGCCCGGCGTACTCATGCCGGTGTTGCTCATTGCGGGCCTTGCCGCCTTTCTTGTTGCCTTTTTCTGGAAGTTGATCCGTGCATATCAAATTATTATTCGTCGAGATATTTTTATATTCTATTTGATTTTGTACCTTTGTACCCTCGAAATTTTACCCTTTCTTCTTGGGTATAAATTTGTTATATCATTGATACAGAATAATTAACAAAGAAGAAACGTCCTTATGAAGATTAAGAGAATTCTAGTTTCTCAGCCTCGACCTGAATCTGAAAAGTCCCCTTATTTTGATCTGGCTGAAAAAAATAATGTGAAAATCGACTTTCAACCCTTCAGTCATGTTGAGGGCGTTTCCTGTAAGGATTTCCGAAAGCAAAGGATTGATATTCTGGCCCATACGGCAGTTATCTTCAACAGCAAAACAGCCATTGATCACTTTTTTCGGCTGTGTGGCGAAATCAGGATTATCGTTCCGGATGGCATGAAGTATTTCTGCATATCTGAATCTGTGGCTTTTTATTTGCAGAAATATATTATTTACCGCAAACGGAAGATTTTCTTTGGCGCAGGAACCATCAATGACCTGGTGGAAATAGTAAACAAGCACGGGGACGAGAAATTTCTGTTGCCCTTCTCAGATCTGCCGCACGAGGAACTGACCGAATTGCTCGACAAGCACAGCATCAAATTTGAAAGGGCAGTTTTGTACCACAATGTATCCTGTGATCTTTCAGAGTGTAAACTCCTTAATTACGACCTGCTCGTTTTTTTCAGTCCTTCCGGTATCAGGTCACTGATAACAAACTTTCCTCAATTTGAGCAGAACGACATCCGGATCGGTTCCTTTGGAACCGCTACTGCAAAAGCTGTGCTCGACGCCGGATTGCGGCTTGACCTTCAGGCTCCCAGGCCGGAAGCACCTTCCATGATCATGGCCCTGGATATGTACATCCGTGAGCAAAACAAGAACTGCAAGAAGTAGTTTTCTGGTTGTTGATTATTTTTCCGGAACTTTCATCCGGGTGCTGTAACCACGGCCTTTTGTATTTCGTACAACATAGGCAAAACAGCATTTCATGAAGCCGTTGCCTTCCGAAAATAAAAGTAAGCTCTGCAGGCGTTGCTATAAAAATAAAACAAATGACATCATTTGTCCCGCCTGTAAGAACGAGTTGATTGCAATATATGACAACAAGGTGACCTGGCGCACTGCTTATGAAATTGAAAAAATCAGCAGAAAAGCCATGCGTTTCAGCAGTCCTGAAACCGAAGAAGGACTGTATTAACCTTTTTTAACGCATTTAGCTGGTCAACACGATCATTTTTGCGTGAATTGGATTAATTTTGACATCCCGTATAACTTAATCCATTCATATTCCATGTACGCAAGGTTTAAAAGCAGGAAAACCAGGCTGGTCATCGTGATAACCCTGGTTGCCGGTCTTTCATTAGGATTTGTCACCTGGAAGGACAAAGAATTTGACATTGTAAAAAATCTCGAGATATTCTATTCCCTGTTTAATGAACTCGACCGGTTTTATGTGGATGAGACCAACCCGGAAAAATTGGTCAAGTCTGCCATCGACGGCATGCTGACTTCTCTTGATCCGTATACCACCTTTATTCCCGAAGAAGACCTGGAAGATTTTAACTTCATGACAACCGGTGAGTATGGCGGCATCGGGGCACTGATTCGTAAAGGTGGCGAATATGCCATGATTTCTGAACCATATGAGAATTTTCCTGCTCAGCTGGCAGGACTGAAAGCAGGTGACACCATTCTTACCATTGACGGCGTCTCGACCAAAGGCAGAAACATCAGCGAAGTAAGTGAATTGCTGAAGGGGCAGCCAAATACCAACCTTAAGGTTGCTGTTAAAAGACCGGGAACAAACGGCATTTTGGAAAAAACCATTACGCGGCAAAAGATTACCATTCCCAACATACCTTATTACGGTATCATAGAAAACCATATTGGGTATATCCGGCTCAGTAATTTTACTAAAGATGCCGGAAAAGAAGGAAGAGAAGCAGTTCTCAAATTGAAGCAACAGGGTGCGCAGTCCATCATTCTTGATTTGCGCGGTAACCCGGGCGGACTGCTGATCGAATCGGTTAACATTGCCAACCTGTTCCTGCCCAAAAACCAGGAAGTGGTTAGTACAAGGGGAAAGGTAAAGCAGTGGGACATTACCTACAAAACAACAAACGAGCCGGTTGATACGGTCATCCCGCTTGTAGTGCTGGTGAACAGGGGATCAGCATCGGCTTCCGAAATAGTTGCCGGGGCCATGCAGGACCTCGACAGGGCTGTAATCATCGGCCAGCGTACATTCGGCAAAGGATTGGTTCAGACTACCCGGCCTGTGAGTTACAATTCACAGCTCAAGGTAACCACTGCAAAATATTACATTCCCAGCGGAAGATGCATCCAGGCAGTGGATTATTCACACCGCAATGAAGACGGAAGTGTGGGTTACGTTCCCGATTCCCTGATACGCGAATTCAAAACACGCAAAGGAAGAAAGGTTTATGATGGCGGAGGTATTTCACCCGACATGACCATTGATCAGGGAATACCTGGCAACATCACGTTAAGCCTGTTCAGTAAAAACCTGATCTTTGATTATGCCACACAATATGCTTACCAAAAACCCAATGTCAGCGGAATTAGTGAACTGAAACTGTCGGACAGGGATTACCAGGATTTTCTCACATTTCTGAAGGGGAAAAGCTATGATTATACCACTGAAAGTGATGACCAGCTTGAGGAACTGATCAAAACAGCAAAAAAGGAAAAATACTTTGCCGCGGCAGAATCCGAATTTGAAGCACTCAGGAAAAAAATCGCCCATGATAAGGAGAAGGATCTGCAGACTTTCAGCGGAGAAATCAGGGGCATTCTTTATGAGGAAATAGCCAGCAGGTATTTCTATCAAAAAGGCCGAATCATCGCCTCACTGGATGAAGATCCTGATCTGGCCAAAGCTGTTGAAGTACTGCGCAACCCACCCGCATTTGCATCTTTGTTGAGCAATTCAAAAGAATCTGAAGGCAAAGCCGGTATGCGGGGAGCCATCTATTAACCTGCTTACAAACAGGCAGCAATCAGTTGGTCATATGACGACATCAGGGTTTTGACTACCGGGTGGGTAACATCGTACTGAATATTGGCAATCCGGCTGATCGGAAGAATTCTGGGTGAGGTGCCCGTGAAAAAAGCAGCTTCATATTTATGTAAAGTAATGATTGAGATTGATCTTTCAATTATCTTAAAATTTAATTGATTACATAAATCAAATACCTTCTGACGGGTGATTCCTTTCAGTACCTTGTCGCCGGGTGCAGTATATAAGGTTGCTTTCTTTACAAAAAAAACATTGGTTTTACTCCCTTCCGTAATGGTCTCACCGTCATCAACCAACAGGGCATCATAGAGGTTTTCGGCCCTGATGAATTCTGAAATGCGCTGACGCATGGCAGGAACCATTAATTTGATGTTGGGGTTGTTTCTTATGGCCATAAAAAGGTCAGTTTCCACACCGTCCTGGTACATATCGGGAGCAGGATAGGAATGGGGAATGAAATAGGTATACAATACCGGATGCTGGTGATCGCTGAAGTGCAGCACAATTTTCACATTTCCCTCAAGAATTCCGTTTTTTTTGATCAAATTCTTCAGCAGGTACCTGATAACCGGAAAGGAAAGGTTGTATTGACGACCTGCGAGCCGAACCGATTCCTGCAGCCGTTTCATATGATCATCCAAAAAGAGCGGAATTCCTTTGAAAATTCTTAAAACCTCGTACAGCGCAACACCTTCGTTAAGAATATCGGGGGAGAAAAGGGAAACTTCCCGGAACTGGTTGTTCTCTGAAAAATATGTTCCTGTATACTCAGGCATTTATGAGGCTGAATTAATGTAATTATTGAGGTAAAAATATGTATGAAATTGTTCCTAATTGCTTTACAGGAGATCTGTTATCAGAATTGAAAGAGGCCGACAGGGCTGATTTGTAAGCTTCCTCGCGCAGGCAGGGGTCAGAAGTCGACTTGTTTTCTGCTATAATGGCTGAAACAACTTTCCCCGACTGGCTGATAACGATATCCAGGATTACCGTTCCACCTCCCTGGCATTTATAAGTAGGAATATACAGGTAGGTATGCCATCTTCCTTCAAGAAAGTAAGATACGGTTGTGTTGTCCTTCCTGACGACATTGGGAACATCAAAGTCTTTTTTGGTAACCTCTTTGTTTTCCTCCTGTGAAATCGCATTTTCATCTGTGTTTTCCTGAGCTTGTTTTTCCATCTCACCGCCGGGAGCTTTCAGAGAAGCAATACCCAGTTCCTGCATAACCTGTTTTTCGAAATTCTCCGTGCTGATCTCGGGGTCGAGTTTGCTGGCTACGTTGGAGGCTATGCTGTGAAGTGTCTTCTGGTCAAGTGCAGGGATACCCTCGCCAGGGCCATCCATTTCAAACCGTTTTTCAGCTTTTTCCTCTTCAAACGGCTTGATTTCCTCGTTGAACTCAATCAGTACCTGTTCTTTTTTAACATCATCAACTTCTCCGAGTTTAAACAATAGAAAAGCAATGACTACCATCAGGTGTACACTGATGGCGCCAAGGATGCTGTTTACATTATCTGTGAAAAATTGTCTCAAGTAAGTCCGGTTATTTCACACAAAAATAATAAAATGCTTACAATCCGATCCGTTTTTACCTGCATGGAACACATCAAAATTGTATTTTTGATTCATCACATGAACCGGTTGTATGAATAGTCAAAAACTGTGGTTGCTATTGGCAGCTTTATTGTACCCTGTTATGCTAACCGGACAATTCTATTCCACCGGCTCAGCGCCTGCCTCTCACAAATGGAATGAGATCAGCACGGACCATTACAGAATCATTTTTCCAAGGGGTCTCCTGGAAGAGGCTGATAGTCTGGTCCGGGAAATGGAGTATTATCTGCCACATACCCTGAACAATTTTGCGCCATCCTGGAAAAGGAAAACGAATGTGATTCTTCACAATACCTCTGTCCTTTCCAACGGTTATGTTACACTGGCGCCCCGGAGAATGGAACTGGTACTTACCCCGCCACAGGATTCCTATGCACAGAAGTGGACGAGCCAGCTGGTCGTGCATGAGTCGCGGCATGTTGCTCAGCTCAGCAGCCTCAACCAGGGTTTTACCCGTTACCTGAACTGGATTGGCGGCGAAATTGGTCCCGGAATGGTTTCGGCCCAAATGCCTACATGGTTCTACGAAGGCGATGCTGTATACAACGAAACCCGGCTTTCAGAAGCGGGCAGGGGACGCATTCCGGGGTTCGAAATGCCCTTGCGAACACTTCTTATGGAAAACGAAGGTTTTTACAACTACGACAAAGCAGTTTTTGGTTCCTACCGCAATTTTGTTCCTGATATTTACTGCTATGGATACCAGCTGACGCAATATGCAAGGGAGAAACACGGTCCCGGTGCCTGGAGCAATGCCCTCAGCTACACGGCACGGCATCCTTACCTCATCTGGCCGCTTGCCTTGTATATGAAAAAGCAGTTCGGAACGTATAAATCGGGTCTGTATAGGTCTACCATGGATTCTCTTAAAAAACAGTATTACAATAAACAAGAGACTTATATTTCAACTAAATATTCAGGTATTAACAAGAGAGAAAACCGGGTTTATACCGACTACAAGTTACCAAAGGACTTGGGAGACGGCCTGACTCTTGCCTATAGAAAAGGATTGAACCAGGCCGGCAGCTTCGTGGTGGTTGAACCAGGCGGGAACGTCAGAAAACTCTTTAATACCGGGCGATTCAACCAGTTAACATATGATGTGCACGGAGCAATGCTTGTTTGGGATGAAATTGTTCCTGATCCGCGTTGGGAAAGAAGGGATTATTCGGTTATTATGCTGGCCGACCTGAGAAAAAATACAAAAAAGGCGCTGACAAGAAAGAGCAGGTACTTCAGTCCGGATATTTCACCCGACGGCAACAGGATAGCTGTAATTGAAATAGATGAAAAGAACCGGAACTTCATCACACTGCTGGACCTACTGGGTAAACCGGTCAGCCGGATCCCGGCGCCTCCGGGATGCGCACTTCAATTACCCGAATGGACCGATATGCAGCATATTGCAGTTGTAGCTGTCACCTCCCGGGGCAAACAAATAGTTGCCCTGGATCTGGCCAATGAAAACTGGTCACTGGTGCTGTCCGCCGGCACGATGGATATTTCAGAGCCGGTTAACTATAAGAATTATATTTTGTTCAGGGGTTCATTTAACGGAATAGAAAATATTTATGCAGTAAACAAAAGTAAATCAGAAGATTTATATCAGGTCACTTTTTCCACGTATGGAGCCTACTTTCCTGCTGTCAGCAGGGATTCATCCTCCCTGTTGTTTTCTGATTACACTTCACGGGGTTTTGATGTGACCTCGGTACCGCTGGATCCCGGGCAATGGGTTCAGACTGATCCGGGGAAAAGAGCCGGATATACCTGGAAAACCGATTCCCATCAAAAAATTGTTGAGGATACCACCTCAATAGGTGTATCCGGTGAAAAGCCCTACCGGAAAACTACACATTTATTCCGTTTTCACTCCTGGTTACCATTTTTTACCGATGTGGATGAGCTGACGGAAAGCCCGGAACAAATCCCAATAACACCGGGGGTTATGATATTTTCGCAGAATATGTTAAGTACACTGACTTCAAGTTTAGGTTATAGTTACGACAAGGGATACCACAAAGTCGTTCCCACCTTAAACTGGAGGGGCTGGTATCCGGTTTTTGAATTCTCAGGTCAATTGGGCGGCCCGTCACTGGTTATGCCCCTGCCTGAAGAAGTTGAAATGCCGGCAAATCATCGGCCTTATTACGAGTTGACACTGAAATCTTATATACCCCTGGTTTTTAACAAGGGAGCCTACAGCATCCGCCTGCAACCCGGAGTTGATTACCAGCAATCGGGCATTTGGCATTATTCCGGCACCAGCCTGTCACAGGGAATCGACTTCATTCATTTCCGAACCCGGATCAGCCGGTTCAGGAGACCCGCAGCCCGTGATTTTTTACCCGCATGGGGTCAATCGCTCTCGGTTACGTTTACTGAAACAATTCTTGATAAAGGGCTTTATGGTAATCTCTACTCCGTTGAAACGGGGTTGTATTTTCCGGGACTGGCCCCGCAGCATTACTTTTATTTAACCGGTGGCTACCAGGAGCAACACCTTGAAAATTATTACATTCCCATCAGCAGAATTGATTTTCCCAGAGGATATCAAGCTACAGTATCAGAGAAACTTAGTAGTGTTAGCTTCAATTATGCGTTTAATGCGGGTTATCCCGATTGGTCAGTTGGTCCTTTACTCTACCTCAAACGCCTGAGAATGAATTTGTTTTACGACCTGAGCTACGGGGTCGAAGTAAGGGAATACCACCCTTCAGGAAGTAGCTATTTTACCGGGTTTTTCACTTCAACGGGTACCGAAATTCTGGCCGATTTCCACCTGATCCGCTTTATTTTTCCCATATCGGCAGGTACCAGGCTGGCTTACCTGCCCGGTAAGCAGAAACTGCAGCTTGAATTCCTGTTGAATATCAATACCGGGATCTTTTAGCCTGCAACCAGGGCTTTCCGGTTGCGCTCAAACCAGCTGATAAGTTTTCATTGACCAAACGGGCGATCTTTTCAAGACAGGTGATCATCGATTTTTGAATAAGGGCAAAAGAGGGATCCTTTTCAGAGTCGACATAAACAAACCCTATATTCAAACTTGAAGTATGGGTATCCAGATTGTTCAACACGTGCGACTTATTTAAACGATAGGCTTCACGTATTATTCTTTTCAACCGGTTCCGGTTCACGGCATGCCTGAACTTTTTTTTGGAAACAGCCACAAGAATCCTGACCTCCGGGGGCATTCCTGTTTCTTCAACGGTGTAAAATATTTTGAAGGGATTCAGGTTGAAGGATTTACCTGAGCCAAAAAGCCTTTCAACGGAATTCCGGCCGGAAAGCCTTTCATTTTTTCCGAAAGTGTATTGATTTGTCATTTTTTCAGAACAATTCTGAATATGGTTCCCTTGTTCAGCTCAGACTGGTAAACGAATACCTTTCCTTCATGGTATTCTTCCACAATTCTTTTGACAAGTGATAACCCCAGTCCCCATCCTCTTTTCTTGGTGGTAAACCCGGGTTTGAATATGGTGTGGTACATGGATTTCGGGATTCCCTTGCCTGTATCGCAGATATCTATATAAACAACCTGTGTCAGATCGGAAACCACAATTTCTATGTCCCCTTTTCCCTGCAAAGCGTCAATGGCATTTTTGCACAGGTTTTCAATCACCCATTCAAAAAGGGCGGCATTCACGGGGACAATAATTTCGTTATGGGGCAGATTCAGTGTAAACCGTACTTTATCAGATGACCTGGTTTTAATATAGTTTACAGCTGCCTGAATCACATCTAGCACGTTTTCTTTCACCAGCACAGGTTTCGAACCAATTTTGGAGAAACGTTCCGTAATTTTCTCAAGCCGGGTAACGTCTTTCTCCAACTCGTTCAACATTTCCCTGTCGCCATTGCGAATCTTCATCATTTCAACCCAGGCCATCAGGGATGAAATAGGTGTCCCCAGCTGGTGCGCTGTTTCTTTCGACAGGCCAATCCAAACCTGGTTTTGCTCGAACTTGCGCGAAGTACTGAACGCAAAATAGGCGATCAGAATAAAAAGAAGAACTACCCCAAACTGGATCAGGGGATAAAAACGAAGCAGATCAAGCAAAACCGATTGGTTATAGTAGAGGTATTGTTTATCTGACGGAGCGAGGACAATGGTTATCGGAGGTGCGTGTTCTTTCATCTGCCCGAGCTTCCGTTTCATATATGCCGCGTTTCCCAGTTTAGCCGTATCGAGATTTCTTGAAAGCAGGATCTGATCCAGAGAATCAGTTACAATTACGGGTATTGTTGTATTGTCTTCAATCACACCCGCGTAGAAATCAAGGTTGGAATCATCCGGGCCCGAGCTGACAATCCGTGTCCATGCGTCAGCCAGCATCTCTGCCTTTTTCTTTTCCTGCTCGGCCATTCTGGCCACCAGCTGATTGGTATACACCAGCGATGCAATACCGATAAGCACAGCGGAAATAAAAAGCAGGAACTGCCAGCGTTGTTTTTGTCTGTAAGTGTTCAAGAACCCCTTTTTGTTGGTTACTTTTTGTTTTCAACTAATCCGGATGACCTTCACTCATCCTCCCATTCAATCACGATGTCGTTGTCTTTTTCGGCTTCCGGTACCGGCTTTTTAATCTCCTTCTTTGGTTCAGGTTCTTCCCATTCGATCCTGAAGTTATCGGATGAAGACTTACCGGCTGAACCGGTATCCTTCCCCCTGATGTTATCACGGGTTATGCTGAATGCCTTTTTCTTGTCAAGCCGTACATCATAATTGTCCGGCGTACCCACAATCATCAGGGGTATGGTGGTCTGATCCTCCCTGGAGTCTTCCATCAGAAACTCATCTATTTCCTTTTTCTTTTTCCTGGCCTTGTTGAAAAGCACTTCTGAAAGTAACACTTTTAAACGATAATCAAAAACATTGTCGAATGAATGTGTCCCTGCTGCCTTGATATTAAATGCAGTTGAGTTAATTGCCATCTCAGGTATGGTAACCATGCGGTTACTGATATAAATTGTGTTCTTCAGCGTTCTGAAACGGATATGTCTTAATTCATCAATATCAATGTATTTGGATAGTTTCATCATGGGTTCAAATTGTACCAGTTCACCATTGGTAATCACCAGATCTCCCTTTGCCTGGATGCTTTTGGGGATGACATGCAAGGTTGAATCCCAAATTCCACTGAAACCAATGGTTCCGGTAAGCTGTCCCTTGATGTTCTTTTCCACTATGAAATGTTGGGTGAAATTGTTGAAAGCCGCAAATAACTGCTGGATATTTATTTTCCGGGGCTGTGCATTGCAGGTTACATAATAGGTTTTGTCAGCTTTCCCCTGAAGAAAAGCATTTCCGGTGATGGAACCATCCGGGAAATTCATCGAAAAGTTTTCAATGAACATGGAATCCCCAAGCGCCGAAAGATTTAAGATCACCTGATTGGCTTCGAATTTGCCTGCTTTGAATTTGTTTGCCTTAACCCGGGCTTTCAGGTAAATGCCGGGAGGAAAAACCGACAGGCTCTTGTAACCGCTCTTAGATTTATTACCTGCTGGCTGATTCAAATATTTACTAATGTCGAGGTTATCTGTACTTATTTCAAGCCTTGATTTAAGAATGTGATGATGCATCAGGTAATCCGGCAGATTGGCCATTTCGCCATGAATCAGCAGGTCAGTTTCATTGAGCCTCAACTGAAGGCTGTCAAGCCTCACCGATTTGCCCCAGATGGCTTTACCGGATATGTGATCCAGGGTAACGGGTACATTTTTAAACCTGAATGCAGCATCCTCAGCAATGAATACCCCGCTTTTGATATAGTTCAATCCCAACACGGCAGAATCAGCTGTAAACTGTTTCAGATCACCTGAAGCAACAATGTCGGAGCGAATCATCCCTTCCATCATTTCAACACTGTCCATGCCTGCAAATTCTTTTAAAGCCTTCAAATCAATCCTTGAACTTACGTCGGCACTAAAGCGCAACTGGTTCAAATCGCTGAGCCTGAAGCTGCCATTGATATTACCTTTGCCAAGCTCCGCGCTGAACTGGTTAATTTGAAGTAAAAATGTGGAAGCATTGTTGCCCGACAGGGTTCCTTTAACACTGATGTCTTGTGCTGCAGTCCTGGTTCGCGGGTTTCTGGCCGAGCAGTTGTTCAGCTCAAACCCCGAATTATATAACAGACTGCCTTTGACCGACAGGCTTCCTTTGATGGTCAGATACATCTTTCCCTGCCCCGAGAATGCCATTTCATGCATCAGGGGGCTGTCGGGCAGGGGAATAAGTGACACAAGCTCTTCAAGGCCAAATTTTGGCATGCTGATGGTGAGATCCAGGTTTTTGTTTTTACCGCCCTGAACTTGTCCGTTTGCCATAGCAACGGCCTTGTTTACCTGAATCCGCGTATCGCTGAAACGAAAGTGCCCGCTGCTGTATACCAGCTTTCCGGAAAGCTGCACGGAAGCATTTTTCAATAGGCCGTTATCCTTAACGGTAAGTCCGAACCGCGATAAACTGCCCCTGATTTCACCTGAAAGCACTTCTTCAGCTGAAATGGAACCCCTGAAACCAACCTTTCCTGCATTGGAGGAGATATCTACCTGCGAGGAAAGAGAAACAAACCTGACAGCCAGTTCATTGAGTCCTATACTGCGCAGGTTAACAGCATTTTTCTGACCTGACGAATCGGCACTTTTCCAGATATTCAGGTTGTGATTGTTCTTTTTATCAAACAGGATATTGGCTCTGCCATTGGAAACATCAATTTTCTTCAGTTCAAATTTTTTCTCAAAGAGTTTCAGAAGATCAAATTGCAGCAGCACGCTTTTGGCCTGAAGCAGCGTATCAGAAAAGGAACCCTGAAAATCCCGGGAAGAAAAATTGTGGCCTGAAAGCAAAACCACATCTGAAATTTCAACGGTGGCGTTGGGAAATCCCTTCAATACCCTGAACTGGATTTCGCCCATGGAAAGCTCTGTCAGCAGGTGTTCATCGAGGTATTTTTTCATGAACCGGATGGTGGTCTTTTCATAAAACAAAGAGACCAAAACGGATACAATCAGAATCAGGCCCAGAATAGCGGCCGTAAATAGTGAAACAATCCGCAGCAGCTTGCGCAAATGTGAGCTCATCATACCCCGAAATAACAACATGACCAGTCAGGCATTTTACCAACTTTATCTAAAAACTCTAATTAGTAAACTCCCCCGGGGGAGTATTTATTACCACCTCATGCAAAAGTATATTTATTTGATGAAAAAAGATCAGTTGGAGATGATCCCTGACCGGGATTTTAATTGGGAAGATTGTTGTTTCAATAAGTTGTGTTCCGGGAAAAGATAGCGGTTCATGACCGATAAGGAGTGCTTGAAATCCAGGGGCTTGGAGATGTAATCATCGCAACCGGCTTCCTGCATCCTTTCCTTGTCACCGGCCATAGCATAGGCTGTTTGGGCAATTACGGGAATTTCGCTGTTAATACTTTTGATGATCCGGGTAGCTTCATAACCATCCAATTCCGGCATCATGATGTCCATAACAACCAGGTCAATCTGCTGCGCCGAGCGGACGATATCGATTGCCTGTTTCCCGTTAGCGGCATGCAGTATCTCAGCGCGGGTCTTTTTGATCAGCTCATGGAGGAATTTGAAACTGTTCAGGTCATCTTCGGCAACCAGGATGGTTTTGCCTTTCCAGTTGTAATCGCCATCTGATGCCTGGATGTATTCTTTAGATTCAGCATGGATCATGGTTGACCGCAGGTAGGGCAGGGTAAACAGGAAGGATGTTCCTGTACCCGGCACGGAGTCAACCCACATTTCACCGCCGAGAAGCTGAACCAGGTTTCTGGATATGGCCAAACCCAAACCGGTTCCTGCAATGTTCTTTTCTTCCGACCGTTTTGCCCTGCGGAATCTTTCGAAAATCTGGTTCAGTTCTTCACGCGACATCCCGGGACCGGTATCCTGAACATAAAACTCAACCAGGGTTTCTTCCCGAAGGGTGTACCCAAAGCAAATGGATCCCTTATCGGTAAACTTGATGGCATTGTTTACCAGGTTTATCAATACCTGCCTGAGTCTTAACGGGTCGGTTTTCAGATACACTTTTCCGGCATCCGGGTCGGGTTTGAAACTAATCTCCAGCTGGTGCTTGCCAAATTTCTTCAGCATCTCCGATGAGGTGGTCAGCAATTCCTCTCCCAGGGCATTCAGGTCACAGTCTTTCTTTACAATTTTCAGCTCCCCTGCTTCAATCTTGGCCATATCAATGATATCATCAACCAGGTTCAGCAGCACCTCACTGCTTGTACGGATATACCTGGTGAAATCCTTCTTCTGTATTTCCGGAATCTGATCAGATGCCAGCAGGTTGGAGAACCCGATAATGGAATTCATCGGAGTTCTTATTTCATGCGACATGTTGGCAAGGTAGGAGGATTTCAGCTCATCTGAAGTCCTGGCTTTATTGGTTTCCTGCTGAAGCGTACGGATGTAGTCAACTTTGTCGGTGATGTCGATGATGATGCCCCTTCTGCCGGCCATCCTGTTATTTCTGATGATGTTATCGGTGTATACCGAGGCGGGGAACCGGGTTCCGTTTTTGCGGATGGCAATGAAATTGGAATTTTCCAGTTTTTCACTGCCCAGAATGTCTTCCCGGCTCGATTCAGAAATCAGCGTTTCTATCAGGTTCAATCCTTCTGAAAGGTTTTCGGTTGAATAACCAAAAGCTCTGTACCAGGCTTTGTTAACGTAGGTGTAATTCCCGTATGAATCGGTTTCAAAAACGCTTTGAGGTAACATATCAGCCAGTTCACGATAACGCTGCTGGTTGTCCTCGGCTTTCTGAAGCGCACTGTCACGTTGCTTTTCCCATATTTTCAACTGCGAAAGCAAATTGCGGAATTCACGGTATATCTGTTTTACTTCATAAGCCGAATTCCTGAGGTCAATGGAATGACTGCTGTCACTATGATTCCTGGAAAGTACGGAAATGTAATTGGTGAGCGCTTCCAGATGCGAGGCAATATGGCGCGTGGCTTTGAAACTGAAAAAAACGGCCATTACCAGGATAACCACAACAGCCAACAAATAAAAAACATTCAGCCTGTTGATCAGTGTCTTTTGTGAAAGAGCAGCGTGCTGTGTCAGATCATTGAAGGATCTTTCAATGAGCAGGCTGATGCTGTTCAATGACGCCTTCAAGGCAGCATTGCTTCGTATCCCGGCCTGCCTGTCGAGATCAACCAGCCTGAAAAATGCTTCGGAATAATTATCAAGGAGTTTCCGGGTAAGGGCCTTTTCATCAGGCGATAAACGGTTGTTCACCGAAATCGACCGATGCATTTCCGGCAGCAGCGTTTGAAATGATGCGGACGGATTGTTCCCGGCGCCGGAGAAATAATCATTTTCAATTTTCTTGAGCCGGTAAATATCGCGGTTGGTGAAACCGGGCGTGCCTTCTATCTGATGTCCGTAATCCAGCAATTCACCTTCCAGCCCTGAATTGCGGTATCCCCGTTTATAAACCAGGTATACCAGGCTGTCAAACAGGTAATTGTATTTGTTCAGCTGACCCGACAGTACCTTCAGGCTGTCAGAAATGCCAAAGGAAAGGGTTTGCTTCGAGGCCTGAATTTGAGAGAGGTCCGACATCAGCTCCTGGCTGGTTTGCAGGTGCTGGGTTAAATAAGGATTGAAACCCCTGATAAAAAAATCCGAATTGGCCTGATCCTGGGCCAAAAAGTCGGTTACCGACCGGGAGTCCTTAAGAAATTTGATGTAAAGCCGGTTGATTTCATCGGTTACCCGGGTTATCGCCTTTTCCCGGGAATGATGAATTACACTCACAGGAATTATTAAACCGGCAGTGAGCAGCATAAAGATGATAAACCAGGATAATAACCTGTACCTAAGAGAATTGAGCATGCTACTGGAACATAAACAAAATGATACACAAAGTAGTCAATAATCAATGATCCGTATTTGAGATTAATAAAAAGTTATTGACATTTTAAAGAAAAGACGGGAAAGTTATCAATAGGTTGCGTAAAAAAAGAGGCGCTGATTGCAGCGCCTCTTTTTTAAAATGTCATGGCCAGTCCAACGGTGAAGGGGTGTAAGTCCGGCCCCTTATCGGTTACAAACATGGGTGTCAGGTAATAATCGGCAAACACGTAAGCGGTTCCGTATCCCACACAGGCAGTGAGTCCATAACGGAACGGATTGATGTTGAAGTCATCGTTGTTCTTGTCTTTGTTCTTACCGTTTTCTTCTTTTAAAACAACCTTGGTATGCGACCCGAGTTTCAGACCTCCAACAATGCCTGCCGAGATGAACACCCTTTTTGCCCTTACCGTATTCGGAAACTGCACTTCAAAAAGCAGCGGAACCCTCAGAAACAACGTAGTCAGCTTGCTCTTGCCCACGTCGCCAAAAAGTGAATCCACCACAACTACATCGTTGACCTCTACAATGGAATTGTTCCGGTCAAAGAAGTAATTGTTGAATTCCAATCCCAATCCGGTTACCAGTCCGGCATGCGTGGTGCCAAACCCCAGGCTGTATTGGGCAATGTTCAGATCAATGGCCCACGATCTGCCCGTGTTCAGGTCCATGAATTCAGCATCTCCCTCACGCGAAATGGTCATGTCTTCGTCCAGGAAATTGTTCAGCCCCCAGCCAATACCGGCCCAATGACCCCTGAATTTCCGGTTGCGTATCTTTTTATCTTCATCCAGGTCATAAATATTGATTTCAGGATCCTGTCCTTCTTCCCGCTTCACAATCCTGATTTCTTTGTCTCCTACCTTGATGCTTGTGGAATCGCGATGATCGGCCACCCGAATAACTCCTTTATCGCCCACCTTAACCACGGTAGTGTCTCCGTTTTCAATCACTCTGACCACTTCCTTATCCAGCACCCTGATGGTTACATCATCTTCATCCTCATCAATAATCAACGGGGTGAATCCGTCATCGTCTTCAATGATCACTTGATCAGGAGTGTCTTCCTTTCCCATGATTCGTTTCAGCGAATCGAGTTCCTGGGCATACATACCGGTTGCAAAAGCAAGGAGTATAAATATTGTATACAGCTTTTTCATAATACAGATAATTTTTAAGTTCTTGATTTTACCAGTCGGACGTTTTGAGCAGGCAGAATGTTACAGGATTTATTTAATTTTATTGCTGCTTATCTTGTAACTGTCCGTGTTTAAAAGAATTCCCGATAATCTGCCGTTTTCATCAAGGGTTTTGTCAATGTCCAGGTTTGCTTCGGTGAGGTAATTGAAACCCTGAAGGGCTTTTTCGGCAGTTTTCCAGAAATCCACCCTGCTGATCAGGGAGCGCAACAAGCCCTCGTCGTTTTCATGTGATACCGGATCAACAGCTGCAAGAGCTCCCGGTTCTGGGTGGGATTGAATGATGCCGGCCATTTTTGAGAGATCCGCGGAGGAATTAGCGGAGGCGGTCGATACTCCTTGTGTGACAATAGATTCAATTGGCCGAAGAACCGGGTCTTCAGCTGCGATTTCCCGTATCCCCGGCAAACTGGCTTCAGCAGGAGTTGCTTTTATATGGTTTTTAACAGGCGCATGAGTTTGCGGTGCTTCCTGTTTTGCAGATTCTCCTGTAGTTGCAACGTGATCCGGGCGAACAACCGGCACAACAACTTCTTCTTTTTCAGGCAACTGCGTATAGGTATACACCGATTCAGCAGGTTTTTTCGAAATCAGCATGAGCAACAGCGCCAATGAAGCTGCAATACCCAGGGCATAATACATGAACCGGGGCTTCAGCGCAAACGAAACATTCTTTTTCAGCAGGGCTTTGTTGGCAAACACTACAGAAGTATCGGGTTGTAATTTGATGCGGGTATACAGGTTGAGTTCCTGCCTTTTTTCGGGATGCCTTACTACAAAGTCCGAAAGCCGTTTCAGGTCAGCCTCATCGAGCAATCCCTCGCATGAGGCAATGCAAAATTCATCAAAGTTACCCGGGGTAATTTCGGGCACATCTGCGAAGTCTTTTTTAAGCCGGTTTTTCTGATGGTATTCGTGATTTCCATTAAGCGCAATGCGGGTATCAAATTCCGGTATGTAGCTTTCATATTCCGGATATTCAGCCAGAAACGCCATCAGATCTGCAGTAAGCAACGGATCCAGGTTGCCTTCCAGGTAATCGAGCAGGTATGCTTCAAAATTGTTCCGGTTGATGGTCATGATATCCTGTTTATAATACTGCTTCAATACTTCCGATGTAATTTTTCAGGAACATCCTCGCCCTGAATATGTAAACCTTAACCTGCGACTCACTCAGTCCGGTTATTTCGGCAATTTCCTCATACGAATATCCCTCGTAATCGCGCAACATGATCACGCTTCGCTGATCGTCAGGTAACCGGGTAGCTGCTTCATCCATGATTTGGGCGAGCCCGGTATAATGATCCGGTGTGGCAGGCCGATCGTGTTTTTCTTCCTCAAAAACAGTCATTCTTTTCTCCTTCCTGATCAGGTCAATCATGGTGTGGTAGGCAGTAGTAAACAAATACGACCTGACCTTTTCGGCGGCCACTTCATTTACTTTAACCCACAACTTCTCATAGGTATCCTGAACGACGTCACGTGCCCTATCCTCGTGCTTCAGATTTTTGAGAATAAAGCGGTAAATCCCGTCGGAATGGTCATCTACACTTTTGTTGTATTCGGCAATTGTCATTTTAGGATCCGCATTCGAGGGTATGACGATTGAAGAAGCGTAAAGTTACAGGAAATTTAAAAATTATATTTCAGTCTCAAAAACACCATATTGATCCTGGTTTTTGTACCCGATAGCGTGCTGTTGAAATGCTGCCATACCAGGGTGAAGCCAATATTTTCTGCAAGTGAATAATCCAATGAGGGCCCGGCAAAATATCCATCGATGTCGGGCAACCACATGGCTGAAATGGTGGTATTCAGCAGGGGAGTGATGGCCCAGGTGAACTGCCCGAAAGCAGAAAACTCCGAAAAGGCAAGGTCTTTAGCAGATAGATTTCCCGAGTAAAAGTTGCTGAAATTGTTCAACTCAAGCGGGTTATTGCAATACATGAATTGCAGCTGAACCGACGAATTGTCCTCAAAAACCCGGTCAAAGCCGGTTGTTGCAATCAGCGTGTTTTTTACGGAAAATGAATCCGCATCATGGTGAAACAGGGAGGCCTCACCCCTGAAAGAAATTTTTTTTATTGCTCCCGACCAGCCAGCGCCTAAAACCAGTTCTTCACTATTTGCTATTCCTGCCAGGAACTGAATATCATAGCTCCATTTATTGAACCGGTATAAACCGGCTGCAGTAACATCATGGTCCCTGTCGGCTTTTACTGCCAGCTCCAGGGCGGAGGATGATGCCGGAAAATACTGCAATCTCACCGCATCACTGCCGGGTCGTTCTACATAATCGAAATCAAAAAAGGAATAGGCATTGAACAAATCATTCGGGTTCCACACAAAGGTTTGTCCCCAGTTAATACGCTGTCTGCCTGCCGTGACCTGGAATTTACCCAGTTGGATATCAAGCCAGATCCTGTCAATAGTAGTGTTTATAAGCAATGATTGCTTTTCAATCACATGCCATGACAAATCAGCAAACCCGTCATCGGTTCCGATCAAATCACTGTATATTTTACCCATACGCACCCGGTCGCCGGTGAAAAGCCGGTTGCGGATTTCTGCCGCGAAAGTGATGTTGTTACTGATGAATCCCTTGAAATTTAACCTGTTGTGCAATATGTTTTCGTTCAGAAATGGCCCCGACAGGGAGTCGAACAGGGAACTCTGCAGGGTGGTGAGGTAGCCGTTCAGGCTGTAAGGCTTGTTTTCCTGCGGGAAGAGTATTCCGGCGTTGAACAGCAACAGCAATAACAGCGGGTATTTTTTCATCAGGATAACAGGTTATGCCGGCTGCTCCTTAACATCATCCGAAATCACCTTTCCGTCTTCGAGTGTGATCACCCGGTGGGCCATTTTAACCACGCGCGGATCATGGGTGGAGAAAATGAAGGTGATTTTCGATTCGTGATTCAGCTTTTCCATGATCTCCAGCAGGGTAGTGGCCGATTTTGAGTCGAGATTGGCGGTGGGTTCATCCGCCAGCACAAACTTTGGTCTTGAAGCCAGCGCCCTGGCTACTGCCACTCTTTGCTGCTGTCCACCCGACAGCTTGCCGGGCCTGCTGTTGACCCGGTCACCCAGCCCCACGGCGTTCAACAGTTCCAGTGTCCGTTCGTTTTTTTCTTTCTCCGGCCATTTCTGCAGGTTCATAATGAATTCCACATTCTCTTTGGCGGTGAGCACCGGGATGAGGTTATACGACTGAAATACAAAGCCAATATTATTAAGCCGGAAATCAATCAGTTGCGATGACCTGAGAGCAGCAAGGTTGGTACCATCAATGATGATATCGCCCGAGGTAGGCTGGTCAAGGCCCCCGATCATGTTCAGCAGGGTGGTTTTGCCTGATCCCGAAGGGCCAACAATGGCAGCAAATTCAGCTTCCGAAAAATCCAGCGTCACATCATTTACTGCATGCACCTGCACTTCAGACGAATTGTATATTTTGTTTACTTTTTTTAATTCGATCACTTTCATGGGTTGCTTGTTTATAGTTGTGCTATTCCGTTCGGAGCGCTTCCACAGGTATTAGTTTCAGGGCCTTTCGGGCCGGCCATACCGAGGCAACAAGAGCGGTGAATATGACCAAAAGGGTGGTAAACAAAATGAAACCGGGTTTTACCACAGGATAAACCCTGGCTGCGAAACCAATGGCTTCAAATCCTTCGCCCCAACCGGCAAAATGGATTCCGGTTTTTCCCAGGACCAGGGCAATACTCCATCCCAAAAGCATGCCTGCCAGTGCCCCTGCAAATGTCAGGAAGACGGTCTCGAGCATGATCATCCTGAAAATCTTCCCATGATTCATACCAATAGCCATCAGCATACCCAGTTCTTTGGTTCTTTCCAAAACAGCCATCATCATGGTGTTGATAATTCCAAAAGCCAGGGCCAGCATAATAATGCCAACGAAGACAAAGTAATAGAGATAGATGAAATCATGCATTATGGCTGCATCCGGTGCCAGTTCCCTCCAGGTTCTGACTACATTGCCACCGGCATTCCGGTTCAGTTTTAATTTAACTGCATCGGCATCATCCATATTTTTGCATAAGATGGCGATCTCATGCGTCAGCACCTCATTCCCTCCATACAGATCAGCCAGTTCACGGGCATTCACAAATACGGCAGCCTGGTCGAAACCGGCATTGGTTGTTTTATATATGCCGCAAACCCTGAATATTCCCTGAACCGGGTTTCCATTCAGGTCGGAGAGGGTGATCTGAATTTTGTTTCTGACCCGGTAATCCAGCGCCTGCCTGGTGATCAGCAGCCCGTATTTGTCCAATACCCTGGGGCCGAGCTCTTTTTTCAATGCTCCGGTGAATTCCTTATACGACTTAAACCTTTCATTTCTTAAGGGTTCCAGTTGTGAAACAACATCCTCCGGGATTACCTTTGCCAGGTTTCCAAGTACCGTATCGGTGAGGTTATACTGTTTCAGCTTGAGTAAATCGGCTGCTTTGTCGCCTATCAGAATGCCTCCGCGATTCACGCTATCCAGGTAAGCACCGCCACCGGGCACAATTTTCCTGTATATCTCCGTGATTTGTTTTTCTTTGCCGGGATCAACGCCATAAACCACAACACCGGTGTTTGCCCACGGAGTGCCGGCCATGGCCACCAGCTTTGTCCTCTGAACCCATCCTGAAATTTCGCTGAGCGAATCGATGCTTTGAATTACCTGGCCTGCCTGATCCACGGTTAATCCAATTTCTTCGTTGCGCAGGTATCCGTTGTTATGAATCTGCAAATGAGACACCTCATTGTAGACGGCATCGTGAAGACGTTGCGTGGTCCAGCCTTCCATGATTCCCACAAGCAATACCCCTGCAATAATGCCAATAGTAACAGCAATGATTACTACGAGGCTTCTTTTCCTGTTGCGCCATATGTTTTTCCATGCAATTGACCAGATCATAGCCTTGATATTTTAAGCCCTGAGGGCCTCAATTTCTTTTAAAGAGCCGATCTTTCTTAACGGGTACAAGGTAGCCAGAACAACCATGAGGGCAACCACCACTGCCTGCCAGTAAAAATACGGACCAAACCAGGCCGTGGGCATTATGGCATCCCATCCATAGTCTTCCATGGTTTGGCCCAGGTTTCCTTTGAGAACTATCGGAAAATAATAGAAATAAAGGATAAGGGGCACACTGGCCAGCAATCCGCTCAGCAGTCCGATCCCTCCCAGCAGCAACATTTCGAGGGTGACAATCCGTTTCAGTTTGCTTTTTTGCATGCCAATTGAAACCAGAACACCGAATTCTCTTTTGCGTTCGGAAACCATCATCAAAACCGTGCCGAATATGCCAAAGAAAATGATGAAGTACAAAATCCCGAGCATGGCCATCCCGGTCTGGCTGTCGCCCTGTATTTGCTGATAAAGTATGGGATTCAGCTCATACCAGGTTTTGGATGTGGTTTGGTCATCGTTCAGGAGGGCATTGATCCGGACTTT
Organism: Bacteroidales bacterium; assembly: GCA_046481675.1. Lineage (GTDB taxonomy): Bacteria > Bacteroidota > Bacteroidia > Bacteroidales > UBA10428 > UBA5072. Next base: position 29,308 of record JAWOJJ010000069.1, read on the forward strand.
GGTTTTTTTCAGGGTGCGTTCCGATTTACTGGTCAGGTTTACAACGAGCGAAGTGATGCGGTCACCGGTGTCAAAAAGTCGCTGCGCCGAAGGGATGGACATGATGATCAATTTGTTGTCAATTTCCGGAGAAGGCATTTTGATGATTCCCCGAACCGGAAACAACCCGGTTGCAGTGGAACCGTGATATCCCTGTCCCATCAGAATCACAGAATCACCAATGGCCACCTTCAGATAAGCGGCAAGCCTTTCTGAGACCAGTATGCCGTCATCGCCGGCAGCCAGGTAACCATTGTCAACGCCGGTATATTGAAGAATTCCGGGCATGTATTGCGCTGTTTCTTTTTCAGAAAAACCCATTTCAAGTGCAATACGGGCTGAGGAGGAATAGGAGCGGCCCGTGATTTCCCTGAGTTTTGACACTGTTTTTTCGGGTAACAGGCCTTCAGCAACAATATGGTTGATGGCTTCGCCGGTGATCCGGTATTTCACCAGTTTACTTTCGGGGTTCGAAAATTCTTTTTCCTTTTCCGGATCAATGGCAATAACAGCCACTCCTTTGGTTTGTGTGCCGCTCGATGCGAGGGCAAAAGATTCAAGGTGCGGGGTCACCGAAACCACGCGATCAAGCTTTGATATGGCGTCAACCAGCGAATCGTTGTATTCAAATGAATAATCCACCAGTGGATTGTCCTGGTATTTTTCGTGTTGCACCTGCAGGTAACCGGTGAAAGATTCAATGAAGTTGATGATCATGTGATCATACGAGCCCAGCTGGTACGATCTCATAATCACGGCAAAGAATACAGCAAAAAAAACCGACGCCGAGGTAATGATGGTCCGGCGCCTGTTTCTCCACAGGTTTCTCCAGGCTATTTTCAGTTCGTCTTTCATGGCAGTAATCGGTTGGCCATTTACCGTACCCTTTTCATTTGCTGCTGCGAAAAGAAGCTTTCATGAACAGGTGAATTGAATTTAATCTCCAGAATGGTAATAACGGTTTTGTTATCCGGTTCCTCTTCAGGGATCATTTCAATTTTTGAGGTGATGGTTCTGCCATCCATTACCCTGATATCCGAACCGGTTTCGGTGCGCACCAGGTAGCCGTCTTCATCATACAATTCTGCTTTCATCACCAGAAAATCCTTTTTGTCGATCCACCGGATCTGTTTGCCCCATACAATGGATGCATCATCTTTGGCTGTCATCAGGATCTTATAACAGAGCCGGCCTTCGATGGTTTCTTCGCCAGTAATTTTGTGGGTATAGTCATTAACCACCGAGGATTCCTTTAAAATATCGTCATTGGTGTAATCCGACCCCATCCAACCCTGCGACATCATGGAGGGTGGCAGTTTGATCAGCCTGCTGATCGAAGGATTCCAGCTCCACATTTCCGACTCCCTTTTCAGGAAACTCTGACCGGCTTCTTTGGCCGGGGCGGTAATCAGGGTAAGTGCATAATCCCTGCCCAGGGTCCAGTTTTTGAATTCAATGGTTCTTTTCCATCCGGGCCGGATGATGGTCATCGACATGATGCTGTAGCTGCTTTTTTCACCGTTGAATTTTTCATCGGCTTTCCGCACTATATCGGTGGCAGAGGGTGTTTGCGCCTTGCAAAAACCGGAGCCAGGTGCAGTTATCAGAAGCATTAATATGGCTGCAAAAAGAGTTCTCATAATCTGCCTCAGGATGAAAGAAAATAAAATTACGAAAATCATTCAGAAACAAAAGGCATTCTCTTCAAAACCAGTGTTATAATTTTATAATGACAATTTGTAACCGCAATGCACAGTTTAAGAGCCTGTTAAATAAACTATCAATTTTTTTCCAGTATCTGTAAGAAAAATAGCCAAGCACAATGTGCGAGCGCGCCTTAATGAGGTATTTATTGGTTTGCCTGGTTGCAGACCAGGTTATTCCTTCGCCGGGTAAATACCTTTTTATGTTGACTTCATTGAATGAATGTAAATGAGCAGATTTGGGTGTTGGCTTGTTGCAATGAACACACAGGTAGTAATCAATTTTTTCATCGTAGGGGGTGGTAATAATAAGCTTACCATTATGTTTCAACACCCGCAGCAGGCTGCTGATGAATTTTGCAGGGTCAGAAACATGTTCAAGTATTTCTGAGGCAATGATGCAATCGACAGAATTTTCTTTAATGGGGATGTAATAAGCATCAGCAATTAGTCCTGCGTGACGGTCATGACGCATATCCTGAACAGCATGAACAGGATTATCTGAAGAAATGTCCATGGATATCACCATCTTTCCGAGCGGAATCAGTTTCTTCGACGCCCATCCCCCGCCGCAACCAACATCAAGCACAATCGCCATATCCTCTGAGATCTCATTCAGAATGGATTCGTGAAGACGTCTTGATTCATCTTTTTCAATTTGCGAAATGCTTTCTTCAGTGTAGGAAAAGAGTTCGGCATCTTTCTGATAATGATCCGCATAGGCAAATTTTGTATCAAACTTCAGATGCAAATCCGAAACGGAAATACCCGTAACAGCATCAGGCAATATCCGTGGAACCGTATCAATTACCGGGTAAGTTTTTCCTGAAGAGGCACTGGTTAATAGATTCTGATTACCATCGAACACCAGCTTCTCCCGGGTTAGCGGATCAACCAGCAATTCCAATAAAAAGCTATTAATCATCGTGATCGTGTGCTTCAATTAATTCGTAAGTAACAAATGATAACAGGTAAAGATACGTTATAATAAATATCTGAAATGCAACAGTTTTGGCATTTGGTGTTGATTCCCCTGCAACCTGCCTGGCGTCCGGCTGACTGAAAATAGGTGTTGCTTTATGGAGAAACGCCGGGATTTCTGTATAAAACAACATATACCTGCAAGCGCCTGATTTTTTTTTCTACAATCCACGAATTTTTAAGTTCGTCAATTTCCGCATCTGAAAAATCATTCATAACATTTGAGTAAAAGACGTACTTGTTGCAGGTAAGGTCTTTTTCTGCAAAGGATTGGTCATTTGCTGAAAGATCAGTGTATTTAAATGAGGCTAAATTCGGAAAAGCAGTTCCGATTTCAGCATATGGAATACCAGTTGTTTCTATGTAATCCACCATTTTATTCCTTAAATGGTAATAAGGAACATGAGCCAGGGTGGCATCCCATCCTTTGGCAATGTGGTCGGGGTAAACCCAAAAATTTCCTGTAATCAGGCCCAGGCTCATCATAATGAATAAGGGCTTCTTTAACTTATCATTCAGGGTTTGTTCAAATACGATATAGCAAACGAACAAGGTAAATGTCAGGTATATGGGCAGCAGGTACCGGTGAGCCAGCAGATTGGAATGTAAGAGCATGGAAGCGGGCAAAATAAGTATCATTAAGATTCCCAATATTCCCAATATCTTCAGATTTTCAGTCAATTGTACACCCTTTTTACAGAAAGCAATCACCATAAGCAGAACAAGCCACAATACAATTCTGCCGGAATCAATCAAACGCCAGAAAAAGATGGCAAGGTTATACAGGAATTCCCGGAAATCAACTTTTTCGAAGGATGGCGCCCAGGGCGAGCCTGCATGGTATCCAATCCATCCTTTGGAATGGTAGTGATACGCCAGATACCCCATGACCAGTAATCCGGCAGGAATATATATCTTCAGGATGTTGAGCATTTTGTGTGCCCGGCGTTCGCGGGTCCCTTTCAGGTTGATAAACAGGTCGAATATAAAAAGTACCACTACCAGCATCATTCCGCGCATACTGATCATTGAGAGAGCTGCCAGGCTAAACAGCAGCCATTTTCTGCGATTTTGCAGCAGCATGTTTAACGAAAACAGAAGAAAGAAAACAAGTACAACATCGGGTGATACCAGAATCGACTGGCTCAATAATGCAGGATCAAGCAGTAACAGAATCAGCACATAAAAAACGTTTCTGGAGCTGAAAAAGAAAGAAATAAGTTGATACGCCTGATGCACGATTCCCAGGAGAAACGGGATCATCATCAGGTGACTCACCAGAAGCGATTTTTGAAAGATAGTCCATGCAGCCGCAAGGAGCATACCAAAAACCGGTATGTGTCCGCTGTCAATGGCATCAGGGAGGAGAAGAATCCTGAAATGGTTATCATAATACCAGTGTGCATGCTTGGAGCCCAGTTGCACGGTATCCCAAAAGAAAAAGTTACCTGATGCGGCCAGAGTAAGAAGAAGAAAAAACAAATAAAAAGGAATCAACCGACAGGTTTGCTTCCAGGGTATCTTGCCCGTCTGGACATACCATGGCATGTCTCTAATTTTTCAATGCATTGGCACCGCCCACAATTTCCAGGATCTCGCTGGTGATGGCTGCCTGGCGGGCCTTGTTGTAATTCAGCTCCAGTTCTTTAATGAGATCTGTGGCATTATCGGTTGCCTTGTGCATGGCCGTCATCCTGGCCCCGTGTTCTGATGCATTCGATTCGAGCAGGGCCCTGAAAAACTGCACTCTGAGGGTATACGGTATCATTTCATCGAGAATGGCCTTATCGGAAGGTTCAAGAATGTAATCGGCAGGCGATTCATATTTGTCTTCCGATTTGGGAGCAGGTTGCACGGGCAGAAAGAACTCGTCGGTGATTTCCTGCACGGCAGCATTTTTGAACTGGTTGTATACGAGCTTGATGGTACTGTATTTCAACTGAAGAAAATCCTGAATCATCTGGTTCGACAGCAGGGTTGCCCCTTCAAAATTCAGTTTATCAAACAATTCGTGGTGGGTGGCGGTTATTTTAAAACCTTTTGATTTCAGCTGGTCGGCACCCTTTTTACCAACGGCAATGATATCCAGTTTCCCGTTTTGGTAAGCCTCATGATATTGTTCGTTGATAATCTGAATGGCCCTTTTGGTGATATTCGAATTAAAAGCGCCACACAGGCCCCTGTTTGAGGTGATCACCACAAGCAGTACCCTTCCGGCATTTTCGCCATGGGTATATACATTATCAGCTTCTTCTTCCACTCCGCTGCTGACACGTCTCAACACATCATGAAGCTTGATGAAGAAAGGCCTGAGCTGCAGGATGGCATCCTGTGCCCTCCTGAGTTTGGCAGCCGACACCATTTTCATGGCGCTGGTAATCTGCCGGGTTGATTTAACGGAGTTCAGGCGTATTCTTATTTCTTTCAGGTTGGCCATAATGCTTTACACTAATGCAGTCATCGGTATATTAAATTCTTTCAGCCACTTCTTTGGCAATATCCGTGAGGTTTTTCTCGATCTCCTCGTTCAGTTTGCCTTCTTTCAGGGTGTTCAGTAAGTTCTTATGTTTCAGTTCAAGGAGGCTCAGAAATTCTTCTTCAAATACCCCAATTTTTTCAACCGGCACACTGGAAAGAAGGCCACGGGTTCCGCAGTAGATAATGGCAATCTGTTTTTCCACGGTCATGGGACTGTGCAGGGGTTGTTTCAGAATTTCCACGTTCTTGGCACCCTTATCAAGAACCGACAGGGTAGCTGCATCCAGGTCAGAACCGAACTTCGAGAAGGCTTCCAGTTCACGGAACTGTGCCTGGTCGAGTTTCAATGTTCCGGCCACCCGTTTCATCGATTTAATTTGTGCCGAGCCGCCCACACGGGAAACCGAGATACCCACATTGATAGCGGGACGGATACCCGAGTTGAAGAGGTTTGTTTCCAGGAAGATCTGACCATCGGTGATGGAGATCACGTTGGTGGGGATGTATGCCGAAACGTCACCGGCCTGGGTTTCAATAATCGGGAGCGCGGTGAGAGATCCTCCTCCTTTAACAATAGGTTTGAGTGTTTCGGGGAGGTCGTTCATCTGTGCCGCTATTTCATCGTTGTTGATGACTTTGGCAGCGCGCTCGAGCAGGCGTGAGTGCAGGTAGAAAACGTCGCCCGGGTAAGCTTCACGTCCGGGGGGACGGCGAAGCAGCAGCGAAACCTCACGGTATGAAACAGCTTGTTTCGAAAGGTCGTCATAAATAATGAGGGCTGCGCGGCCGGTATCGCGGAAATATTCACCTATGGCACAACCTGCAAACGGTGCGTAAAACTGCAATGCGGCAGGGTCCGAAGCGGTAGCCATTACAATAATGGTATAGGGCATGGCTCCGTATGATTCAAGCGTTTTGGCAATGTTGGCCACAGTTGAACCTTTCTGTCCGATAGCCACATAAATACAATAAACGGGTTCGCCTTTATCGTAAAATTCTTTCTGGTTGATGATGGTGTCCAGTGCGATGGATGATTTTCCGGTCTGGCGGTCACCAATGATCAGCTCACGTTGTCCGCGTCCGATGGGGATCATGGCATCGATGGCTTTGATACCGGTTTGAAGCGGCTCGTTAACAGGCTGACGGTAAATCACACCGGGAGCTTTGCGCTCAAAAGGCATTTCAACAGTCTTGCCTGTAATCGGACCTTTCCCGTCAACCGGTTCACCCAGTGTGTTGATAATGCGGCCGAGCATACCTTCGCTGACGTTGATGGAGGCGATTCTTCCGGTGCGTTTCACCGTATCACCTTCTTTGATCTGGTCGGATGACCCCAGAAGAACTGCTCCTACGTTGTCTTCCTCGAGGTTCAGCACAATACCGCGAACTCCGTTATCGAATTCAATCAACTCATTTGAACAAACGTTTGACATGCCATAAATCCTGGCAATGCCATCGCCTACCTGCAATACAGTTCCAACCTCATCAAGCTGAGCCTTGGTATCAATTCCCTGCAGTTGTTGTTTTAAAACCTTTGATACTTCTGATGGTTTAAGCGCCGACATGTTATCTATAAATTAAATTATTTCACGAATGTGATTGTATTAATGCTGTTTTAATGCGTTCCAGCTTGCTGGCGATGCTTGCATCAACCTGTTGATCGTCTACACGAAGGATGAAACCGCCAATCAGCTTTTCGTCAACCGATTCATGCAGCTCAACCTGGGCGTTAAACCGCCTGGCGATATATTTTTTCAGCGCATCACGCAGGTTGGTGTCAAGAGTTATGGCCGTGATCAGTTCAGCCGATTTGATACCCTGGTCAGCCTTCATCAGGGTGATGAAATACCGGGAAATACCCGCCAGGTATTCTTCCCTTCTTTTCTCAAGCAAAAGGGTAACAAATGCAGAGGTCAGCTCGTGAAATGAGGCTTTAAAAACCTCCCTGAAGAGCCTGATTTTTTCACTGACTTTGATCACCGGGCTGTTGATCACAAACTGAAGTTCGGGAACTTCCTGAACACATTCGCCCAGCAACACCATATCATTTTTAACGGCTTCCAGAGCATTTCCTTCTTTGGCCAGGGCAAAAAGCGCCTTGGCATACCGCACCGTTATTTTACTTTCATTCATCGGTTAATTTTCAGGCGTTGATCAATTGAACTTGAGTTCATTCAATGTTTTTTCTATAAGTTCCTGTTGTTTTGCAGGATCAGCAAGTTCCCTTACCAGGATCTTTTCTGAAATGGCCACCGAAAGTTCGGCAACCTGGTTTTTGATCTCCTGGATGGCTGCAGCCCGCTCATTCCGGATGGCTTCGCGTGCTTCGCTGATCAGTTTATGCCCTTCCTGTTTGGCCTGTTCACGGGCATTATTCATCACCGACTCTTTAAATTCACGGGCTTCCTGGATGATCTTGTCCCGTTCTGCCTTGGCCTCGGCCAGCAGTTTCTCACTCTCCGTGTGCAATTGCGACACGTCTCTCTTGGCCGCTTCGGCAGCCTGAAGTGCCTGCGCAATTGAATTGTCACGTTCTTTAAGCGCTTTCATCAAAGGCTTCCAGGCAAACTTTGCCAGAATATAAAAGGCCAGGGAAAACCCAATTATTGCCCAAAAAATCGTACCGGTTTCGGGAATTAGCAGATCCATATTGTTTGATTTAATGTTTCGATAAAAACCGGGATCATCACCAATCGTGATGATCCCGGGTTATTAAAACTACTTAAGCACTACGGCAAGCAAGCAGATAATGACGCCGAACATGGCAACTCCTTCAATAAGTACAGAAGCAAGAATCATGTTGGTACGTATATCGCCTGATGCTTCAGGTTGACGGGCAATTGCCTCCATGGCACTGCCACCGATACGGCCAATACCAAAACCTGCGCCCATTGCTACAAGTCCGGCACCAATTGCACCACCCATTTTGGCTAAACCAGCCCCAGCTACAGCTTGTAAAATAATAGTTAACATAAATAAATAATTAAAATTAATATATAATGATCTTATGCGTGTTCATTTACTTCGTGGTGATGCTCCTCCACTGCCATGCCGAAATATATGGCAGACAGAAAGGTGAATACAAAAGCCTGTATAAAGGCAACCAGTAATTCGAGGAAGGTCATAAAGACATTAAAGGCTATGGAAACCAAGGAAACACCATAAGCAAGTCCCGGTGACATTTGAGCGAAAATATATATAAGACTTATGAATCCAAGCACAATGAAATGGCCAGCAGTTATGTTGGCAAAAAGACGAATCATCAATACAAGGGGTTTTGTAAAAACTCCGAGGGTTTCAACAAATGGCATGAGTGGAATGGGGAGTTTCAGCCATACCGGAACACCGGGTGTGTTGAAAATATGCTGCCAGTAATTCCGGTTACCGCTGAAGGTGGTAATGACAAAGGTGAACAACGCCAGAACCATGGTTACAGCAATATTCCCCGTAAGATTGGCACCTCCAGGAGGAAACGGAACAAGCCCCAGTATATTATTAAATAATATGAAAAAGAAGATGGTGAGCAGAAAAGGCATATACCGTTCGTACTTAGGACCAATAGAAGGCTTTATAATTTCATCGCGCAGGAAAACAATAACCGGTTCAAACAACGACTGCAATCCTTTGGGAGGACTTAAGGGATTTTCACGGTAGGCTTTTCCGATGGACAGGAATACCCAGAACAACAAAATAAGTCCGAAAAACATGGCGGCAACATTCTTTGTTATCGATAAATCAAGAGGCATGGTACCGTTTTCCTCAAAGATCTTGTTTTTCTTTTCACCCTCAGTTTCAAGTCTGAATCCTTTGTATGTGGCATGCCCGTGTTCGAATTTCGAAGACATGAATACATTAAGTCCTTTGGTATTGCTGTAAAGAATCACCGGCAACGGAATGGTGATGTGCTTATGTGCAGTACTAAATAGGTGCCAGTCGTGGGCATCCTTAACATGATCGAAAAGAAAATCTCCAGGCTCGAAAGCCTTGGTTTCTTCAGCCTGAGATTCATTTTCATGAGAAACAGCGTGACTCTCCGCTTGCACCTGGTCCGAAGAAGCTAGTAACACACTTTTTCCATGTGCGTTAAAAAGCAATGTTACAATGAATAAAAGCCTGCAAATCTTATTGTACATATCCAAAAAATGTGGCCATAAATATAAAAAACAAATTTGACAACTACTTTGACAAATTGCTATTTTCTTTCTTCTGTTTCAGCAAAGACAGCATCACCCATAAATCATAAGCGGTATATAGGATGTAAGCAACAGCAAGGGTAATGGTGAACACCAATGCAGTTTTGGGGGAAGTCAACACGTAGGTAAGTATTAAAATCAGGTAGAGAAATAGTTTCAAACCGGTTGAAGCCATGAATGCATGTATGAAACCAGCAGGGGATTTATGCAATGATTTGTAAAAAAAAGCGAAAAATGCGGAATTTATGATCAGAATGAAAAGTATTAATAACGGAAAAAACCAAAAGTACAGACCGGTCAGGACCGTTTTGAACAAAACCAAACCCAGAAAGAAAAAAACCAGGGAAATAATGATCAATCCAAAAATAGTTTTTTTTAGCCCTTGCTCCATGTTATATCATTTCTTCTTAAGAAAATCCTTCATTCCATAATACATTGCGGCTCCGGTACCTATTAATGACAAAACAACTGTAAAAACAGGGAAATTCAGTTTAAGCCATTGATCAAGCTTTATGCCTCCAAAAACGCATATAAGAATTATAGCTGCCATCTGAAACGCCAGGCTTGAATATTTGGCGTAATTACTTAGACTTTTTGCTGTCTTCTCCTGATTTTTCAGGTTCTTTTCCGGCATAGGGGTTTGAATTATCAGCTGTCATGTTGCAGTTACCGCTGAATTTGGCTCCGGGTTCAATGGCCAGCCGGCGGGTTACAATATCCCCGGTAAGTGAAGAGGT
>JAWOJJ010000071.1:0-4744 GCA_046481675.1 Bacteroidales bacterium
CGTGAGGTTCAGTATATCATTGAGACCTCACTGGAACGTCTCATGGATTCGCAGACCTGCAAATCAGAGATCATAAACATTGCCGGGGTGAATACCCCGGTTCCGTATTATGACATTCAGGGACATCACGTATGGGGTGCCACCGCGATGATTGTGTGTGAGTTTTTGGAGGTTTGCAGGGAAATTGTATAGAGGCTGTGTAAAAAGCTAAAAAAAAGCGTAGTCTGGAGACCATAGCCGTCAAGCTAAGGGTTTGATCAATTGCTTACGCCCTTCAGGGCTTAAGCAGATATCGAAAGATATGCCCTGAAAGGGCATCAGCAAACAGCACAGGGCGAAGCCCTGTGTAAAAGTCAACGCATTGAATATAAGCCCTGTAAGGGCGTAAGCTTTTCTTAGCTTGACGGCTATGGGTTGTGCCTGAGCTGAACAGGGGAAAAGTCAAAAAAAGCGTAGTCTGGAGACTACGCTTAGCATTCAGAGACATGGCATGCCTCAAATATCCACGTTATTTTTCCACAATGTTTTTGTAATGTTCGAACCGTTCCATCACCTCCGAAACATATTTGAATGTTTCCGTGCCCCTGCAGTAGCCGAACCTGACAACAGGATCGTTATAAAACCGGGGATCGGATTTTGAAAGGAGGAACCGGGCCACATTGTTATCCCACACATTGTGATCAGCGCCATTTTTCTTTGCCAGATTGCGGGCGTCAATAATATGTCCGGGGCCTACATTATAAGCGGCCAATACGAACTTGGTCCGCTCTTCCCGATCGGGGATATCCTTAAATAGTTTTTCAAGCCATACAATAAATTCACTTCCAGCACGAATTTGCTCACGGGGGGAAGAAACAGTATCTACGCCGAACCGCTTTGCTGTGGCAGGCATTAATTGCATAAGGCCCCATGCACCAGCCCAGGAAGTAAGGTTATTTTTAAATCTGGATTCCTGGTATACCAGGGAAGCCATAAGCCGCCAGTCCCACCCAAGTTTTTCGCTATACTGCTTCAGGTAGTCGTCGTAAGGAGAGATCCTGCCCGTATTGATTGCATAAAAATCACTTTCAACCATGTAGGCCGATTTGCTGCTTTCAAAGTATTTGGCATAGATGTTCTTGTATTTGGGCGACTGGACAAAACCCGAGATCCAATCGTTCAGTTCATCCAAAAGCGAAGAAGAACCTTTGCGGACGGCCCATGCCAGTTCCTGCTGCAGGCTCACGGCAGTGGATATGTCCACATCCGGATAATACCTGGCATTCACCTTGGCCACTACTTCATCACAAACCGTAAAGGGGATCTCACCTTCAGAAACCAGGGCAAACAATTGTTCGGGGCTTTCGTCGACTTCAATAACGTTGATGTCGCCGCCAATTTCGTCTGAAAGGTTTCTGAGCCTTGACACTGCGGAAGATCCGCGCATTACATAAATGGTCTGGTCTTTCAGCCTTACCGGATTGGTGATGAGAAAAGCATCCAGGCTTCTGGATTTCATGGCTCTCCAGTTCTCGGGTTTGCGTTGAACCAGAACCTGGTGCGACTGAACAAGAGGTTCTGTAAAATCAACCAGTTCCATACGGTCCTTGGTTATCGCCAGATTCTGGGCGATCAGGTCGGCTTCGCCGGTACTCAGTAAATTAAAGCTTTCGTTAAGACTTCTGCTGACGCGTACTTCGAGCCTTACCGAAAGGTGGTTTGCCAGTTGCTGCAGCATTTCGTATTGGAAGCCCATGGGCTGGCCCCTGTAAATGAAGTAATCAATAGAACTGTAATCCGTAAGTACCGTAATCCTGCCTTTTTCCTTAATGCTTTCAAGTCCCTGTTCTACCTCCTCTTTTTCAACCTTCCGGTTATGGAAGGTGCAGGAGTTGACAAGGAAGATAAGCAAAATAAAATATGTAACCTTTCTGATCATAATCATATTCTTAATTAAATTTAGTGAGAAAAAAATGGAGAAAAGTCGACGCCCCTTACAATTTATCCCCTTGATATGAACAATCTTAATCGTAGAAAGTCCATGACAATCCGAACTTCAGGTCGCGCCGGTTCCTTGGGTAATGCAATACTGAAAAGTAATTTGGTTCAATCCATCCGGAATTTACGTGTTCCATTTTGGCAAAAAACTTGAATCTTTTAAGCTGAAGGTTTAAAAAGACATCAAAATATGGATAGTTACCGATTCTTTTATTACTCTGCCTGTGAAACGAGGCCAATGAAGGCATGTAAGCACTGGCATAATATTTTGTATTATAAAACATGTCAAATCCCAACATAGCTAACAATTTTCCTCCTGTAGACCTGAAATTAAACAGGTGTTTCAGGTAGGTTGAGTTACTAAATGCAATTTCAGGCAGATCCAGCACATTTCTGTTTTCACTTCTCTGATAAATCAGCTTGTTCCTGCTGGTAATTTTCCAAAAATCAAACTGTTTTGTCAGGCCCAGTGAAAAAACCGACAACGCATTCCGATAAATGGCCGGAGTTGCCTTCTCATTCATATAAATCACGTTGCTAAGTAAGTAATAATCACCCTGAATGTCAAATTTCTTTGATGAGATGGCCAGGTTCGTTGACAAATGGTTCCTGGAGGTTTTTTTAAAATTACTTACCCATACGTAGTTATTAGAAAAATAATGGGTATACAGGTAGTCCGGTGTTTTCAATTCGTTCTCAATTTTGGCCAAAAATGTAAGTGGCATGCTTAGTTTACCCAGGATAACTTTCATATCTGCCGACAGGAAGAAATCTCCGGATCTATATCCAGAAACAAAATAACGACCATAAAGGTTCATTTCGATCCTGTTTGCAAAAAGCCTGGTGAATCCGCTTGACAGGTAGGAATTGTACATCCGGCTGTTGTAGCTTAGTCCCTGTGGACGGTAATATTCGGTAATAAACCATAACTTTTCAATGGAATCACTCACCACACTGTCGGGTTTCACCGACATGGAATAATTGAGCATTTCATAGGAATAGTCGATGAAGTAATGGTTGTTTCTGCGTCCCTGGAATTGCAGGCGTGCCGAGTTCGACAACTTCCAATAAACCATGGAATCATTGGTTATTCGGTTACTGAAGTAGGGTTCTGTGGGATACAGCCCGTTGTCGACTCCGACAGCAGGGTCTTTGTCGATAAACAAGCGGCTGGTTCTGTCGATGCTTAAAATATAAATGAGTTTAGGATAGAAGATTCTTAGTTTTCTGGTTGTGGCAGTTGTATCGGTGCCTTTACCGGAACTTCGGAACGACACTTCCTGTACGCTCAGGATATTCAGGTTTTTGATGTCGTTGGAAACGTCGGGATAATGTCGTGGTGCGTTATCTATACCGCTGAACAAAGTGGGAATGTCTTTGGTTCGTGCAATGGTAGTATCGGTTACCAGGGAGTCGTTTGCAATTCCTCCGTTTTCATCGGCTATGATGTGGTTGTAATAAACGCTGAGGTGATAGGAATAGTTTTTATTTGACAGGCTGCTGAAGATGCCGATGGCATTATTTTTTACTTTCTGAAAGTTATACTGTCCCAAAGAGCCGAGTGTACGGTAGCGGATGCCGAAATTCAGTGTTTTGGTAAGGTTTTGAGTATGCAGCACATCAAGCATTTCCTCCTTGGTTTGGTTGGAGCCACCGTTAAAGTAGAAAAGGTTGGTAAAGGGTTTGCGTGTATTAACGTAATGTGTGTTGTTGAAGCGGAACATAAAAGGGTAGAAGTTGTTAACCAGGGTAAATTCCTGGTTGTAGTCGCGTTCCGTAAAAACCAGGGATTGCGTGGGGAGGCTGATATTTCCCAGGGATTCAATGCCGGAATAATAAGAAAAGGCAGGGTTATATTTTTGAAAGTTGTCCAGGGCGGTATCCACAACCACGCGAATCCGGTTGGCCATGGATTCGTCGAGTTTCCAGGAATAAACCACTACATTGGTATCTATTTGTGCGATAACCGGGAGCAGGTGGCAGAAAAAGATTGCTAAAGCCAGCAGTGTTTTTCTCATGCCGGAAGAATTGGTTTTATTTTGGGGCGCAAGATAGCGCAATCCGGTCAGAATAAAAAGCAGGAAAGGTACTGGGGTATACAAAAAAAATCCCGGTTTCAAAGAATGAAACCGGGATTGAAGTTCGGCGACGACCTACTCTCCCACTAATGTAGTACCATTGGCGCGAGTGGGCTTAACTTCTCTGTTCGGAATGGGAAGAGGTGGGACCCCACTGCTATAGTCACCTAAAGACTGTTCCCGTTGCCATAAGGCTAGGGGATAATACTTTACATGCCGGAATAGTTGTATATTAAGCTGTTAACAAGAAAGCTACGGGTAATTAGTACTGCTCGGCTTTGACATTACTGCCTTTACACCTGCAGCCTATCGACGTTGTAGTCTACAACGACCCTTAAAGGAGATCTCATCTTGAGGTGAGCTTCGCGCTTAGATGCTTTCAGCGCTTATCTCGACCACACGTAGCTACCCTGCGATGCAGCTGGCGCCACAACAGGTACACTAGAGGTATGTCCAACACGGTCCTCTCGTACTAGTGTCAGGTCCTCTCAAATCTCCAACGCCCACAACAGATAGGGACCGAACTGTCTCACGACGTTCTGAACCCAGCTCACGTGCCACTTTAATCGGCGAACAGCCGAACCCTTGGGACCTTCTCCAGCCCCAGGATGTGACGAGCCGACATCGAGGTGCCAAACCACTCCGTCGATATGAGCTCTTGGGAGTGATCAGCCTGTTATCCCCGGAGT
>JAWOJJ010000072.1:0-34847 GCA_046481675.1 Bacteroidales bacterium
ACCCCATGCAGATCAACCTCAACGGAACAGCCACCAATGAAAATGAATATTACTGGTATGTTGATGGTAAAGCCATCAGCAATTACGAGGATCCCTCCTACAGGTTTGTCAACGAATCCACAGACGACAAGGTATTTAACGTTCAATTCAAAGCGGTATCCATTAACGGATGTTTTGATGATACCGTCAAACAGATCACCATCTTCCCCAAACCAATGGCAGAATTTCTGCCAAGCCCGCAGGCCCAGCAGTTCAATACTGAAACTGACATCACGCCGGTAACCATGAACAACCAGACCAACAACCAATCTATTTGGGGATATGAATGGGATTACGGTGATGGCACCACATCAACGCAATCTGCAGCCTCCTTCACTAAAAATTATACCATATGGGGCGATATCAATAATGACAGTAGGATTCCTGTTAATCTGATTGCCACAAATACAGCACATCCGGAATGTGCGGACACCATTATGCATTTCGTAATCATCAGTCCGCCACTTCCCAAAGTTGATCTTGGACCTGATGTTGCCGGATGCCTGCCGTTGACCGTATCATTCCCGTCCACCTCCAAATACAACTACACTGATCAATACCAGTGGGATTTGGGTTTCAACGGACAATCTTCAACAGACGCTGAACCTGAACCGTTGGTTTATGACGCTCCAGGCGTATATATTGTCAGATTAACAGTAAAGGGAGACGGAGGATCGAGTTGGGATTATAAAACGATTACAGTTCATCCCAAGCCTGCGGCTTACTTCGACTTCGAACCCGATTCGGCATGGGTAAGAAGCCAGACAGAAGCAGGAACTCCCATCAAGTTCTTTAACCTGTCGGGGCCTGGCTACAGCTACAGCTGGGATTTCGACAAGGATAACCGCGATCCGGCAACCAGTAACGAATACGAGCCGTCACATGAATACCTGGAAGAAGGAGCTTACTATGTAACACTGATGGTGGAAAACGTATTCGGATGTCTCGACACGTTTGAGAATGAAATTCCAATCATCATTTATGCCGGCGGAGTCATGGAGTTCCCCAACGCCATAACCATCGTACCCGGCGATCCGGAAGATGAGTATTACAATCCCGAGGAAGCCAATGCTGCCATTTTCAGGCCAAAGAGTTACGGGGTTGAAAAGTACAAGCTGGAAATATACAACCGCTGGGGTGAGCTGATTTACGAAAGTGAAGATGTCTCCAAAGGCTGGAATGGCCATATCAACGGCTCCCCGGTTAAACAGGACGTATATGTTTGGCGCGTAAGCGGACGATTCACCAACGGCAGACCTTTTGTAAAGGCGGGAGATGTTACCGTGCTGGTGAAACAGCCTTGATATCAGAAACCCCGCTTTCTCGCGGGGTTTCTGGTTAATAGCTAATACGAAGAGGGCGATACTGTTGACAAATAATACATACATAATATAACCAAACCATTTTAATATCGTAAAATTGAGCACCTAAGTCAACCGTTTAAACATGAAAAATTGATACGCAGGCTTTTTATACTAATTATCACAGCCTGGATAGGTTTAACCAGATCAACAGCCCAGGATCCGCAGTTTTCGCAGTTCTATTCGAACCCGCTTTACCTGGCCCCATCATTTGCAGGTGCGGCAGGCGGGAACAGGATCTGCGCAAATGTGCGCGACCAATGGGTTGCCTTGCCATCTACCTTCATGACCTACAGCTTTTCCTATGATTACTACTACCCCAAATTCAACAGCGGGTTTGGATTGCTTGCCTATAAAGATGTTGCAGGAACCGGAGATTTGGGTACGTTAAGTTTGGGCGTTCAGTACTCCTATAATTTTAAAATAACGCAGGAAGTTTTTGCCCGGCCGGGATTACACTTCTCTTACAGAGAGCACGGCCTGGCCTGGGATAAACTGACTTTTATTGATGAAGTACTGCACAGTCCCAGTACCGTGCTGGAACCTCCACCAATCACAAAAGTCAGGGACGTTGACCTGGCCCTTTCGACACTGGTGTATTCAAAAAGAATATGGGCAGGCATTACGGTTGATCATATCCTCACACCCAACGTTTCGTTGTACTCTGATAAACATGAAGTTCCGGTAAAAATTGCCGCATTCGGAGGTGTGGAAATTGTCAGAAGAAGCCACCTGCTTAAACCCGACGAAGAAACCATGACTGTTGCCTACCTGTTTAAACACCAGGGGCCCTACAACCAGCTCGACCTTGGGGTTTACTGGTTTAAAAACCCTTTGGTGCTGGGTGTTTGGTACCGGGGCATACCGCCATTCAATTCACAACGTGGCGATGCCCTCATCCTGCTTGTTGGCTATAAAACCAAAAATTTCAACGTGGGCTACAGCTATGACATGACCGTATCCAATCTGATTGGCCAGGCGGTAGGGTCTCATGAACTGTCTATGAGCGTTAAATTTGCCATCCCCCGTCGCGATAAAAAAGGCGAGGTGCCCTGTCCAGAGTTTTAACAGCAATTATTCTTCCTTTTTTTTCATTGTTGCTTTTAAAAATTTATATTTGCTACCCATTTAGTAAATGTAAATACCCTAACCATGAAAAGACTTCCGCTCCTGTTGAATATTGTGCTTGCATTAGCCGTTGTTGCACTTTACATCCTTCATTTCACCGGTATTGGCACCGGCCGGAAAACCAGTTCTGAGGTTCAAATGACAGCCGGAAGTGCAGCCGGAAACAGTATTTTCTATGTACAGATTGATTCGGTAATCAGCAATTTCGATATGGCCAATGACCTGTCGGGAGAACTCGAGACGAAATTCAATTCCTCCGACGCTACTTTAAAATCAAAGCAGGAATCGTACCAGAAAGAAGTGAACGATTATCAGTATAAGATGCAACGTGGCCTGATCACCCGTTCAGACGCTCAAAACATTGAGCAGCAACTTTATGCCAAACAACAGGATCTGATGAGACTGCAGCAGGAACTGACTGCTGAGATCAATGAGAAACAGGTGGTTATGAACCGACAGGTAATTGATGCCATCATGGAATACCTAAAGGAAAACAGCACGCAATACAATTACAAATACGTACTGGGAACCTCATTCGGTGGTAACATCCTTTATGCCAACGACAGTCTGGATATTACCCGCAGCATTACCGAAGGTTTGAACACCAAATACGCCGGCACCAAAAAGAAAGACTAACCGGAGAAATCCTGATGGGCTTTGCCGACCGGTATTTGAACAAGCAAAAGGGATTTATCCCTAACATTTCCGGTTTACCTTCCGAACAGCTCAAATATGTTGTTGTTATACCGGCATACTGTGAGCCGGACCTCACAGATGCGCTGGAATCACTGTGGAATTGCACACGACCAATCGGTCACGTTGAAGTTCTTGTTGTGATCAATTCCCCGGAAAACGCCGGTGAGGAAGTGATTCAGTCCAACAAGCTCACACTTGATAAAACCAGCATGTGGATTGCCGGTCACCACGATCCTTCCATGCAATTTCATATGCTCGAAGAAATTTCCCTGCCCCCCCGTGATGCAGGCGTGGGAATTGCCCGGAAAATTGGCATGGATGAAGCAGTTCACCGCTTCAACCTCATCAACAAGCCCAAAGGTTTCATTCTTTCTTTTGATGCCGACAGCCGATGCGACAGCAACTATTTCACCTCTATTGATGAAGAAATCCGCAGACATCCCGGTATTCAAGGATTCACGGTGTATTTTGAGCATCCGGTGCAGGGAACTGAATTTGATGACAAGGTATATGCCGCCATAACCGAATACGAACTTCACCTGCGTTATGTGAACCAGTTTCTCAGGTTTGCAGGTTTCCCTTACGCCCACCATACCGTGGGTTCGTGTTTTGGTGTGCGGGCCGAAACCTATGCTGCCCAGGGAGGCATGAACAAAAAACAGGGCGGCGAGGATTTTTACTTTCTCCACAAGATCATTCCACTGGGGAACTTTACCGATATCACTTCTGCACGCGTTATCCCCTCACCCAGGGTGTCAAACCGGGTGCCCTTTGGAACCGGTCCCGTAATTGGCCGGTACCTGAATGCCGAAGATCCCGGATTGAAAACTTATGCCCCGGAGTGTTTTATGGCGTTGCGCGACTTCTTTGGAAGCATTCCGGAACTGTTCAAAGCAAGCCGGGAGGATATTGCCGGGCAGGTGAACCGGCTGCCCGAATCGTTAAAAGCATTTCTAATTGAGAATCATGTAACGGAATCAGTGATGGAGATCAATGCCAACAGCAGTTCACCGGCTACTTTCAGCAAGAGGTTCTACCGGTGGTTCGATGCCTTCAGGGTGGTCAAGTATCTGAACTATGCCTCACGGAATTTTTACCCGCAGATCGCCGTAGGAGAAGCAGCCAGGTTGTTTTTGTCAACCATGGGAAATGGTAATCCAGCCAAAAAATACACCAACCTGGAATTGTTACAGGTGTTTAGGAAGATGGAACGACCGTAGAGACGCAAGATTTTGCGTCTCTACAAAACCCACACTCCTACTCATCCACAATAACGAAAATATCCTCATTATCTTTTTTCATGAGGTATTGTTCCCGGGCAAATTTTTCCAGGTTTTCGGTATTGGTTTTGAGTTCATCGATCCGCTTGCGGTCTTCCTCTATTTTCTGCAGGTAATAGCCTTTTTCTTCTAACAGCTGGTTGTACATTCTGTTGCTCTTGCGGCGCTCGGCCAGGTTGTTCTGATCAAAGAGCAAAAGCCAAAACAGAAAAACCAAAGCAGTAAGCACATACTTGTTTCTGAGCGCTTTGCCAATCCGGGTATCCCTCGAGTTCTCCCAAATCAGCCGGCCCTTTTCAATGAGTAATTTTATTTGTGCAACAACTTTCATTTTTCGGGTAAAGTAGGTACAAAATTACAAATATGTTAACGCATAATGCCCGGCAATTGCATTACTTTTTGAATTTAACCGGCAATTTATCAACACTTTGTTAAGGCTTTAGGCTTTAGGCTTTAGGCTTTAGGCTTTATACTCTTGGCTCTTAGCTCTTGGCTAACTGCTAACAGCCAAAAGCTAACAGCCAATAGCCAACGGCCACCACATGAGAAATATCAGTAATTCCCTGATCCAATGAATAATAATTATCATACTTTTTGAAGTGCAACTTGTGTAAATTTGTAAATAAAGAAAGGAGACTGCCATGTTAGCCACCGGATTTTTTAATGTTCCCGACCCCCAGAATGAGCCAGTGCTGAGCTATGCACCCGGCACACGTGAACGTGATGAACTCAAGAAACTGATCCTGAATTACCGTGAGACCCCCGTAGAAATTCCCATGTTTATAGGTGGGAAAGAAGCGAGGAGCGGTAATACCATAGAAATACACCCCCCGCATGACCACCAGCACCTGTTGGGACATTATCATCAGGGAGGCGAAAAGGAGGTAAAAATGGCCATTGATGCAGCGCTTAAAGCAAGGAATTCCTGGGCGGCCTTTCCGTGGGAGCAGCGCGCAGCCATATTTCTGAAGGCTGCCGACTTGTTATCGGGGCCTTACCGGCTTAGAATGAATGCTGCTACCATGCTGGGCCAAAGTAAGAATATTTACCAGGCCGAAATTGATGCAGCGTGTGAACTTACCGACTTCCTGAGGTTCAACGTTAAATTCATGACCGACCTCTATAAATTCCAGCCCTACTCTCCCCCGGGTGTATGGAACCGACTGGAATGGAGGCCACTCGAAGGTTTTGTTTTTGCCCTTACTCCTTTCAATTTCACATCCATTGCCGGTAACCTGCCCACAGCACCTGCCATCATGGGCAACGTGGTGGTTTGGAAGCCTTCAAAAGCACAGGTATACTCGGCACAGGTAATTATGGAGGTGTTGCGCGAAGCCGGGTTGCCCGACGGCGTGATCAACATGATATTTGCCCCGGGGCCTGTGGTAAGTAAGGTTATTCTTTCGCATCCTTATTTTGCCGGCCTGCATTATACGGGCTCCACCGAGGTTTTCCAGGAAATATGGAAAACCATTGGCAGCAATATTTACAAATACCACACCTATCCGCGCGTAGTAGGCGAAACCGGAGGGAAAGACTTTGTAATGGTTCATGAGTCGGCCGATATGCGGCAGGTAGTAACTGCCATTTCACGCGGCGCCTTTGAATACCAGGGACAAAAATGCTCAGCTGTTTCGAGGGTATATATACCCGACAACAAATGGCCCGAGATCAAGGATATGTTAATGACCGACCTGGCCTCATTTACCATGGGAGGGCCGGAAGACTTTTCCAACTTTATCAATGCCGTTATTGATGAAGGCGCCTTTGACCGGCTAAAGAAAGTAATCGACCGGATCAGGCACGAAAAAAAAGCAGCAATAATTGCCGGGGGTAAAACCTACAAAAAAACAGGATACTTCATAGAGCCTACGGTTGTGCTTGCTGACGATCCCTATTACTTTGCCATGCAGGAAGAATTTTTCGGGCCCATACTAACCATACATGTTTATCCTGCCGCTAAATTTACCGAAACGCTGGAAATATGCGACAACACCTCTATTTACGCACTCACAGGCTCCATTTTTGCCCGCGAGCGTAAAATCATTGAGCTTGCTTCGCGAAAACTGGTAAATGCTGCAGGTAATTTTTACATAAACGACAAGCCTACAGGCGCTGTTGTGGGCCAACAGCCTTTCGGAGGCAGCCGTGGTTCGGGAACAAATGACAAGGCAGGATCGGTGCTTAACCTGATTCGCTGGCTGTCACCGCGCTCAGTAAAGGAAACTTTTGTTCCGCCGGTAAATTACCGTTATCCCTTTATGGTTGAAAGGTAAACTTAAAGCAGGGGGATGATCTTTTCCAACCTGTTGCTTCGCGAACCTTTAATCAGTATCAGGCATCCTGACGGAACGTCATCCGTGAGCATTTGAATCAATTGATCAATTGTTCCTGCATGTTTATAGCCTGCATCCAGGGCGGCATTTTCAAACGCTTTCCCCATGCAGATCACACGGTGAACATTTCTGTCTTTCAGATATGCTATGATGCTTTCATGTTCCCTTGTGGAAGAATCCCCAACTTCGCGCATCTCGCCGAGAATTAGGATTTTGTTTTCACCTTCAAACTTCAGAAATTCGGCAATGGATGCAGCCATACTCGAGGGGTTGGCATTATAGGCATCCATGATGATCTTGTTTTTGCCTGTATCAATCAGTTGCGACCGGTTATTGCTTGGCCGGTAGGATGAAACAGCCTCTGCAATTGCGGCAGGGTTAATACCAAAGTGAAGGCCCACAGCACAGGCAGCCAATACATTTTCAACATTATAACTGCCAACCAAATGCGTGTCAATACGAATTTTCTTTTCATTCATAATCACGCTCAGGCTAAGAAAAGGATTGCTGGCCACCTGGGCCGCCAAAATCCCTTCGGGGCCGTTATAGGCTACCCTACCCGAATATGATTCAGGCACCATGGGTGCCAGGTATTCATTGCCCTGGTTCAGAAAGATTGTTTTTCCGTTTTCCATCAGGTGCCGGAAGAGTTCTCCTTTAGCCTTTGCAACACCTTCAATACCACCAAAACCTTCGAGGTGGGCTTTCCCGATATTGGAGATCAACCCGCAATCGGGTCGGGCAATCTCACATAATGCAGCAATTTCTCCCGGGTGATTGGCGCCCATCTCCACAATACCCAGTTCAATGCTGCTGTCCATTGAAAGAAGTGTCAGCGGCACCCCGATATGGTTATTCAGGTTCCCCTCGGTTGCATACACCCTGTACTTTTGGGAAAGTACCTCACGGCAAAGTTCTTTTGTTGTTGTTTTGCCGTTTGATCCGGTAATGGCCAGAATCTTCAGTTGTGATTGCACCCGGTGATAACCGGCCAGTTGCTGCAAAGTTTGAAGCACATCGCCGACACGAAAGATCATGGGATGTGATTGTGGCATATCCTCATCCACCACTGCGGCACCTGCACCTTTTTCCAGTGCGTCCAAGGCAAACAGATTGCCGTTGAAGTTTTCTCCCCTGAGTGCGAAAAACAGGCAGCCGGGGGTGATGTTTCTTGAGTCGGTTGAAATTTTCCCGTGTTCCAGGTATAGATTGTACAGGAATTTAATTTCCATATTGCTTATCTATAAAAACACGTAGAGACGTAAAATCTATAAAAACACGTAGAGACGCAAAATCTATAAAAACACATAGAGACGCAAAATCTTGCGTCTCTACGTAGTATTGTATTGTATGTCATTGATTTACTTTCTTTTGCCTTGTCCGGCAGGACTTCCGACGCGAATCATGGCACAGCGGAATCCCAGGTCGTCACGCGACTGGTCTTCATCGAGATACCTGCGGGTACCGGGACTGAGCCAGTAAGCGCGGTCGCGCCATGAACCTCCTTTATATACCCTGGTTTTATCGGAAATCAGTGAAGTTTCAACAGTGGGTGTTTGCGAATACATGCGATTTGAGCTGGATTCCTGGGCCCTGGCATCAGCAGTCCATTGGTCTCCGTCAATCACGCTTGATTCATAATCACCGTCCTTATAGTTTTTATAGTATGCTTTTTTGTAATTCCAGCGGTTGATGGCTTCCTCTTCGGTTACATCGCGGTAACGCAATCTTCCCAGGCTGTCTTTTTCTGCAACATTACCTTCCTCGTCAGTTTCCAGTGTTTGGAAAACGTTACCACGGAAAGGATTGAATTCATCAACATCAATGGAACTCATCGGGCGGTATACATCCAGAACCCATTCGTTCACATTCCCTGCCATACAATAGAGACCGTAGTCATTGGGCCAGAATGATTCAACCGGGCCCGGTATGCTGGCATTGTCGTTGAGGTTGCCTGCAGTACCCATCATATCACCGCGGCCACGGACAAAGTTGGCCCGCATCTCACCACGGTTGGATTTTGCATCGTTTCTCACGTTGTGTCCATCCCAGGGATAAATACGGCGTTCATAAACGCGCTCTTCATAGGTATTACCAACTAATGAAAGTGCTGCATATTCCCATTCTGCTTCAGTTGGCAGGCGGTATTTCGGCAGCAACATGCCGTCTTCGAGTTTTACGCGCCTGAATTCCTGGTTGGGATCAATACTTCTCAAATTCTGGTTAACCAGACCTTCATACTGTCCGGCAAGATATGATTCGGTGTTAAAGTTTTCCTTTTCCAGCTGATTGGGATCGGGTTTCAAAATGCCTTCCCTGATGAGGATGCCTTCATTCACCCTGTCGGTACGCCATGCGCAATAGTCGTTTGCCTGAACCCAGCTTACGCCAACAACAGGATAATCGTTATACGAAGGATGTCTGAAATAATACTGGACATAAGGCTCATTGTAAGCCATGGGCCTTCTCCATACCAGTGTATCGGGCAGTGCTTTTTTGTATACAAGAGGATAATCAATAAATACCCTGCTGATCCAGTGCAGGTATTCACGGTAATCCACATTCCGGACTTCAGTTTGGTCCATATAGAATGAACTTACGGTCACCCTGCGGGGAGCATTGTTCCAGTCGTAGGTAACATCCTGTTCAACACGGCCCATGGAGAAGGTACCTCCTTCAACCAAAACGAGCCCCGGACCAGTTTCCTGTTCGCTACCGCCTATTACTTCAAATCCCCCACTCTCGGGGTCGTTATAATCCCAGCCGGTAGTGGAAGATACTGATCTGCCACCTTTTGAACAGCCAGCAAGCAAAACCGCAAGCGCGGGAATAGCCAGAAATGCAGAAAACTTAACTTTCATCTTTTTAATTTTTGTATTCAAAAATATAAAATTATTTTCTTTCTTTTTCAGTAATTATCAACTCTTAATAGGCCGGACAGATATTTTTTCTGTTTCCCCTTGTCTGATGTTCTTCCTTATACTTAAAGCGATATAAAAAGGTTACTTCGTGTGCTGCCATTTTTGTTGACAAAAAGTTTATTTTTTTCATATTAACGTCATAGCTGTAAATAATATTGTATTTGTCCCAGGAAAGACCGGCGCTTAAAATAAAAGCATCCATGTTCATTTTAAGATTCTGCCGAAACCAGGCTCCGGTCATTAAAACCGGGGTAATGTTCACCCGGGTTCCCCAGATTAATTCCTGGTTTCCCGATTGTATGGAATAAAACACCGAAGGTTCCGCCGAAATGCCATTTTGACCACTCCCTTCAAATCGCTTGCTCACAAATGCTGTATACTTAAAGGGCAGGCGGGACGGTTCCGCACTGCTGAAAGAATCATAAGGCCTGGTCAAATGGCTTACCGATACCCCAAATTTGAGCTGATCTTTGTTGCCGGCCATCAATCCTGCAGAGAAGTCAGGATAATTTTTGGAATAATTATCAAAAACAACCGTACCGTAACTGTATCCCAACTCATTTAAAATATCACTTCTGAAAGCCAGTTCATCTGCATTGAAACGCTTCATTACAAAAGATGCGCCGATTCCGGCACCAACCTGCCAGTTACTTCCCAACTGCAGGTTGTACCCGTAAAGAATGCCAGCCGAAGTGCGATTGATGATGCCTCCGCCCTGCACATCATTCAAGACAGTAACTCCTATACCGCTGTTCAATGATTTCACAGGGACAATTAATGCCGCCCCGTAGGTTATGAAAGTTGCCGGAATTCCCGGCCATTGGTTCCGGTAGGTCAGCCCGATTTCTCCTGAGGAAGCCAGGGCTGCATAAGCGGGATTCACATAGGGCAAGTTATGCATGAAGCCCGAGAAATGATAATCCTGCCCGATGCTCAGTAAACAAGCGGAAAAAGCGATACACAGGATATATATTCTTTTAATGATCAACGAGTCAATATAAGTGGCTGTAAAACTATAATAATCTTTGTTTGTTTTAACATGAAGTAATAATAATTGTATTTTTGAAACGTTCAATTAGTCATATTATTTCCCGGCGTCCGGACTTTTTCATATTCATTGCAGTAAGAGCAGGCATGATCAGGTACATCATTATTATATTATCACTCTTATTCCCCTTTCACAGGCTCATCTCCCAGGAATTCACAACGAAATCCAGTTATGCTTCCACCGAACCGGCGCAGGCTTCTGTGTTGGCCTCGGGAAAATGGTATAAAATAAAGGTATATAAAGACGGAGTTTACAGACTCACCTTTGAGGACATTTCAAACATGGGGTTTTCAGATCCTTCCGCGATACGGGTGTTTGGTAACGGCGGTAAAATGATTCCCCTGCTGAATTCCGATCCCCGGTACGACGACCTGATTGAGAACAGCATATATATAAACAAGGGATCCGACGGGATTTTCAATGCCGGTGATTTCATCTTGTTTTATGCAAAAGGTCCGGTAACATGGAGCTATAACAGCCAGACCACTATGTACGATCAACAGGTAAACCTATACAGCAATGCTTCCTACTACTTTCTTACCACTGAAGCAGGATCAGGAAAGAAGATCAGTACAAGGCCCACAGTTCAGGGCAATCCGCAGTTTTTTATTACATCATTTAACGATTATGCCTGCTATGAAAAAAACAATTTCAACCTGCTGAAATCAGGTCGTCAGTGGTTCGGAAAAAAAATACATCTTAAGGATTTTGACACGACCTTTGTTTTCAGCAACCTGGAAACTACATCTCCGGTTAAGTTGAAGATTCAGGTTGCCAGCCGGGCAGCCAGTCAGAAATATTTCTCACTCTCCGTGAATGGCCAGGCCCTTGGCATGATCAGCCTGCCTGCTGTTGTTCTGGATAACTTCACCGGTGTATATGCCACCCAGAAATCGGCTTTGTACACATTTTCTGAGAGCAGCAGCCAGCTCAACCTGAAGCTGACATACAACAATTCCGGAACCAGCGATGAAGATGGATACCTGGATTATGTCACCATCAATGCACGCAGGAAAATCAGCATGACTGACGATTTCTTGCTGTTCAGGGACCGCTCCTATACCGGTAACAGCGCTGTTGCCAGGTATACTGTTGAAAACTGCAATGAAAATACGGAAATATGGGATGTTACAGATCCCTTCACCATCCGCCGAATGCCGGTTCAGCATAATGGAAGCGTGATCACCTTTACCGACAGTACCTTTTCTCAAAAGGAATACCTTGCCGTGAATACCAAAGGCGCTTTCGGAAAACCCGAAATTAACGGCAACCTGCCGGATCTGGGTGATGTTCCCAACCAAAACCTGCATGCCTCATCGCCTTATCAAATGATAATTGTGAGCCACCCCCTGTTTTTGGAAGCCGCAGACAGCATTGCCCAACTGCACCGGGTAAAAGACAATTTGAGTGTACTGGTTGTTAATGCTGATCAGGTATATAACGAATTCTCTTCAGGCATTGCCGATATAGGTGCCATTCGCGATTTCACAAGAATGATCTACAACAGGTCGACCAGTGAAGCTGACAGGCTGAAATATTTGTTGTTGCTGGGAGACGGATCTTACAACAACATGGCAGGCATATCGGGTAATTCAAATTTCATTCCCACATACCAATCAGAGAATTCCCTTGATGCCAGTTTTTCCTATGTGTCTGATGATTTCTACGGATTCCTGGAAGCCGGTGAAGGAGGCTCTGAAAGCATGGGCAGTTTTACGCTGGATATCGGCACAGGCAGGCTTCCTGCCAAATCGCCGGAAGAGGCTATGGCCTTATACCGCAAAATCAAGCATTACACCAATAACAAAACGATGAAGGACTGGCGTAACAACATTTTGTTTGTTGGCGATGATGAAGACGGAAACTTACACATGGCGCAGGCCAATGGATTGGCAGATATAGTCGGTTCAAACTATCCCCGGTTTGCAATCAGGAAAGTTATGCTGGATGCCTACCCGCAGGTTTCCTCCTCATCAGGGGCATCCTATCCTGAAGCAAGCCGCATCATCCTCAACAACATCAGGAAAGGCCTGCTTGTTTTTAATTATACCGGGCATGGAAGTGAAGCAGGACTTGCCCACGAGCACATCCTGATGGGAGAAGATCTGAAAAGGCTTGAAAACATAGACAACCTTCCTTTATTTGTGACTGCCACCTGCGAGTTCAGCCGGTTCGACGATCTGAAAGATGTTAACGGAACATTTTATGAAAACACTTCGGCAGGTGAACTCTCCTTGGTAAATCCTGCAGGCGGCAGCATCGCACTGATCACAACCACAAGAATAGTTTATTCAGACGATAATCACAAACTCAACACAAAGCTTTACGATGTGATTTTTGAAAAAGACAGTAATGGCAACTACTACAAGCTTGGCGACATCTTGAAAACCACTAAAAACGCCATGGGAACCAACAGGAACAAACTCAATTTCATCCTGCTGGGTGATCCTGCGCTGACACTGGCCATCCCCAAATACCACATCGTTACGGACTCACTTAATGGCACTCCGGTAGATCAACCCACCGATACGCTGAAGGCATTCTCAAGGATCAGAATTTCCGGTCATGTTGAGGATGATAGCGGCAATTTACTGGAAACATTCAATGGAACAGTGTATCCTTCTGTATTTGATAAAATGAAGAAAATTACCACGTTGGCCAATGACCAATATGCTACGCCCATGCAGTTCAATGCGCGGGAAGACTTGCTATATAAAGGAAAGGCAAGCGTGGTTAACGGAAGATTCACGTTTGAATTCATGGTACCCAGGGACATTACTTATAGTTACGGAAACGGAAAAATCATATATTATTCTTCTGATCAGCAGATTGATGCCAGCGGCTACATGAATCATTGTGTAATTGGAGGAACCGATGAATCAGTTGTATCAGATGAGAGTGGCCCCGATATCTCGTTGTACCTTGATGATGAATATTTCAATAATGAAGGAATCACCAATCCAAACCCGGTTATTTACGCCATCATTACTGACGAAAGCGGGATCAATACAATTGGTAACGGAATTGGGCACGACATTACCGGGGTTATTGACGGAGATGTTAGCAACCCCATAATCCTGAATGATTATTTTGAGGCAAACCTGGATGATTTCACGTCGGGAATCCTGAAATACCCGATGCAGAACCTGGAAGAAGGATGGCATTCTCTCCGTCTTAAAGTATGGGATGTCTTCAATAATTCCGGCGAAGAAATCATCGAATTCAAGGTAATATCGGGTAACAGCATCATTATTGCCAATGCAGGCAATTTCCCCAATCCTGCAAGCGATTACACGCAATTCACCTTTGAGCACAACCTGTCAGGAGAGACTCTCACAGTGAATATAAGTGTTTATGATATGGCCGGTAGGCTAGTTGCCAACTTCAATGAAGATCTCATTGCTTCCGGTTTCAACACGAGATTATCCGCATGGGACCTCACAGATCAAAACGGCAACAAAATAAAACAGGGCATCTATCCTTACCGGATCACCATTATTGATGGAAACGGGCGCCAGGCCAGCAGCCACCAAAAACTTGTTGTGATCAGGCAATAAATTTGTTTTTTACGGGTTATTATGTAATTCACATACACTTGAACAAACATTACCGGCATTAACCAGGCAACCCATATTGACAAAAAAATTAATTATTATTGTAACTTTGTGCCACTAAAATTATTCAGAATAATGACTTTGAGACGATTAACCTTACTTATCGTTTGTTTGACAGGGATATTGGCTGGCCTGGCTGCCCAGGGATCCGGGAGCATCACCAAGAAGATGCTTGGCAGTAAACTGAATTCCATTCAAACCACCGTACCCTTCACCACCATTTCACCCGATTCACGAGCCGGTGCCATGGGGGATCTTGGCGTAGCCAGTTCGCCTGATGTGAATTCCCAGCACTGGAATGCTGCAAAATATATTTTTAACGAGGACAAGGCCGGAGTATCACTTGCTTACACACCCTGGTTGAGAAACCTGGTAAACGATATCAACCTGGCCTACCTTTCTGCTTTTTATCGTTTTGACGACAGACAGGCCATCAGCGG
The DNA here is from genome assembly GCA_046481675.1 of Bacteroidales bacterium. Classification (GTDB taxonomy): domain Bacteria; phylum Bacteroidota; class Bacteroidia; order Bacteroidales; family UBA10428; genus UBA5072. Next base: position 14,864 of record JAWOJJ010000072.1, read on the forward strand.
ATCGCTGAAGTATTTCTCCATGGGAGAGATCATCTTCAGGGATATAGAAGGGGTTGAAACAGGAGAATATAATCCGAATGAGTTTGCTCTTGATGTCGGTTACTCCAGGTTGCTTTCGGAATACCTATCTGCTGCTCTCGTGTTGCGGTTCATCCGCAGCGACATTACCGGTGGTGGTAGTGTTGACGGACAACAATATAATGCGGGCTATTCCTATGCTGCCGATTTAGGAATGTACTACCAACGGCCGGTAGAACTGGGAGGAATGGATGGTGAATTTGCCTGGGGATTGAATTTCTCCAACCTGGGTACCAAAATCTCCTATACCGAAGGTTCCGACAAGCAGTTCATCCCTGCCAACCTGCGCCTTGGCGCCAGGTACACCCTTGATATTGATGAATACAACTCCTTCACACTGGCAGCCGACCTGAACAAATTGCTCGTTCCTACTCCCCCGGAAACGTCTTCCGACGGCGATACTGTGCTATTCGGCAAAAAAATACCCAACTCCATCCCGCTCAGCTGGATTCAGTCGTTCTACGACGCACCGGGCGGATTTACGGAAGAAATGAAAGAAATCATGATCTCCGTCGGAGTTGAATACTGGTATCACGATCAGTTTGCCATGCGCCTGGGATACTTCAACGAAAGCGACACCAAAGGCAACAGGAAATTCTTTACTGCCGGTATCGGGTTGAAATTCAATGTGTTTTTCCTCGATTTCTCTTACCTGATATCTACAAAAGGCAAAAACAACCCGCTGGCCAATACCATGCGCTTCACACTGGGTATGAATTTTCCTGAAGGTAATAAACGAAGATAAGCCCCTGTAACATGTTGATGAGAGTTGGTATCGGGTATGATGTGCACCAGCTTGCCGAAGGCCGGAAACTCATACTGGGAGGCATTGAAATTCCTCACGAAAAAGGGAGTGTTGCTCATTCCGACGGCGATGTGCTGATTCATGCCATTTGCGATGCACTTTTAGGCGCCGCCAACTTAAGGGACATCGGTTTTCATTTCCCCGATCATTCCGCAACCTATAAAAATATCAGTAGTGTAATATTGCTTGAGCAAACCGTTAAAATACTCAAAGAAAAGGGATACCGGGTGGGTAATATTGACAGCACCATATGTCTGCAACGTCCGAAAATAAAAGATACCATACCCCAAATGGTTGAATGTCTTTCCAGGGCGTTGGATACAGATCCTGAAAATGTTTCGGTAAAAGCCACTACAACTGAAAAACTAGGTTTCGTGGGTGAGGAAAAGGGCATTTCTGTATACGCGGTTGCCCTGATATATAAAGAATCATGAGCCTGGTGGTTGTACTCGGCGCCAGTCCGAACCCTGAAAGGTACTCCAATAAAGCCGTGAGGCGTTTGCTTAGTAACAATTATGAAGTGGTTGCCATTGGCAAACGTGAAGGAAATATTGGCAGCATACCTATAATAACAGGTCAACCACCGCTTTCTGATGTTCATACCGTACTCATTTACCTTTCACCCGATCATCAGGGTGAGATATTTGATTATGTGATATCACTCCGTCCCAAAAGAGTGGTATTCAACCCGGGCACCGAAAGCCCTGAATTCCAGGAATGGCTCGAAAGTTACAACATCAGGGTAGTACGCGACTGCTCTCTTGTAATGATGGCAACCGGAAGGTTTTGACCTGCATATTCTTCCCGTTCACCCAAATGCAATCTCTATCCGTATCCTGCATCGTTTTAACCGTTTTTTAATATAAAAATCGACATTTTACTTGATGTATTCTTTTGTTGAGTTTATTTTTGCGGTTCACTAAAAATGCGAAAAATGAATTTCAAACTTTCAGTTTTATTTGCCACAGCCTTAATTGTTGCTGCCTGTGAGAAAACGGACAACGAAGCTGCAAGCGAGACAGCAACCCTGGTTATAAACGCTACCAATTCAACCACCTGGAGATATTTCAGCTTTGATATCAATGATACGCTTACAATAAACAACCCATCAACTTCAGATGCATGGGATCTTGCCTTTCAGCGGTACCGCATTCGCACCAACGGCGGGTTATCGGGTAGCGGACAGGGATGTGCCGCCAATTCAGGCCTTACGGGTCAACAGGGCTTCAATAACCTGACCATGGCAAAAGACACACTTCAATTCATTCAGGATGAAGAGATCACCATTGCCGTTCAGCAGGGATACGCAACCTATCTGATTAACCCGGAACTGTATAACTGGTTTACAATGGAAATGGCTACTCAGGGCACCCAAATTGTACCATCCGACAGCATATATGTGGTTAAAACCGCTAAAGGTAAATATGCCAAGGTTTGGTTTAAAAGTTACTACAGCGCCTTGGATGAGTCGGGTCACATTACCATGCAATATTTTTACCAGCCCAATGGTACCGGGCAACTCGAATAGCAGCAATGATGAGACTGCTTCTGATCCTATTGTTTGTATTGCCGGGGATAGCCATTTCCGCGCAGGAAGTCGAACTCTCGGGCAGGGTCTTATTACCCGACAGTTCGGCTGCCGCAGATGCAGTTGTGTATTTGGAAAACTCCACTGCCGGATCGGTTGCCGATAAAATCGGCACATTCAGAATCGGTAAAATTAAAGCAGGCTATCACCTGGTGCGTGTATCACTTATCGGATATGAAACCATTGAGAAAGAAGTTACATTAGTTCCGGGGGAAAACCAACTTGATTTCATATTGGTTGCCTCACAGATCAACCTGAATGAAGTTGTTGTAACCGGAACCCGAACCGAAAAAACCCTGAAAACAGTTCCCGTGATCACGCAAACGATCAGTGCCCGAAAGATGCTCGACCTGGGCATTCACAATGTAACCGAGGCCTTGCAGGAAGTGGTCCCCGGCTTCAGCATCAGCCGGCTGGGAACCAAAACATCGGTAACCATGCAGGGCATGGATGCCAAATATGTGTTATTCCTGATAGATGGTGAAAGGATTGCCGGTGAAGTGAATGGCGACATTGACTATTCCATGCTGAATCTGGAACAGGTCGAACGGATTGAGGTGATCAAAGGTGCATCCTCCTCGCTCTATGGTTCCAATGCCATCGGCGGTGTAATCAACATCATCACCAAAAAGATCAACAGGCCTTTTGAAGGCCGGTTTTTTTCAAAATATGCCCGCAACAACGAATTGAACACCGGCAGTTCTGTAGCCTGGAAAAAAAAGTTTATGGGAGGGCGAACAGGCTTCAATTATAACCGCACTGACGGGTATGACCTTACACCCGAAACACCGCACGACTGGACTCAGAATCCCTATCATTCATTAAGCTTCAGCCAGCGGTTTGAGTTTACGCCAGGCAACTCGCTGACGCTGGCCCCCTATGTAAATTATTACCGGTTCGAACGCAAGAATGTAAGTGTAAGACCTACGCACGATATGTATCAGCAATACAATATCGGGTTGAAGGGTAAATACTATATGAACAATAACAACCTTGAATTTTCTCTTTATCGCGACCGGTACAACACATTCAACGTGCTGGAACTGCTGGATAATGAGCTGGAAAAGGAGGCCTATGACATCATTCACCATGCCAGAGTGCAGGGCAGTTTTAAGATTTCTGAAAAACACAGTTTTATAACCGGTGTGGAATACAGTTCTGAAACCCTTTACTCCGTAAGAAATCAGGGCGGAGTGAAAGATGAGGGAGAGGCGGTTGTTTATGCGCAGGATGATTTGAAAATTGGTGAAAAGTGGAATATTGTGGCGGGTATCAGGGGCAGCCATCATAGCAGCTATGGATTTCATGCTGCTCCTAAAGTATCGGCCATGTTCCGGCACAAATCGTTCAACCTGCGGGCATCAGCAGGCACAGGCTTCCGGTCACCTTCCTTGAAAGAACTGTATATGTATTTTGATCACTTTGGCGAGTGGTATGTAATAGGAAATGCCGATCTGAAACCCGAATCTTCGGCTTATTTCACAGCTTCCGTTGAATATTCCAAGCCCTGGAACAATTCATCGCTCACTGTTTACCGCAATGTATTATCCGATATGATAACAGACCGCTGGTTGCCCGACTCGGCACAGCCCACACGGCAGTATCAGAATATAGCAAGCGCGCACGTCAGCGGGATGGATCTTCTGACAAAGCAGAAACTCTTACCTAACCTATGGTTATCTCTTGGTTACAGCTATGTCTATTCACATGACAACCAGAGTGGCGAACAGCTTTATGGAACCACACGGCATTCGGGTAACGCATCGGCAGACTACCATTACAGGAAAAAGAATTACTCACTGATTGCCCAGCTCCATTGCAGATTCAGCGGTGAAAAGTTCTACGAAAAAAATACGGAAGGACTTGAAAATGACAAACCCTATGCGAACCTGAAAATTACAATTACCCAAGGGTATAAATGGATTAAAGTTACCACCGGAGTTGACAATTTACTAAACACAGTTCTTCCTGATAACCTGAACTTCATTTCTCCCGGGAGAAGTTACTTCATCGGTTTGAACATTACCATCTGAGACAATTTCTTCGGGGTAATTATAAATCTTGTTTTGTAAATCAGACCACGTTGATTATTTTTACCAGCTATTCTAAAAACATGATGATGAAGGCATATGTATTCCCCGGACAGGGCGCACAGTTTGTAGGTATGGGAAAAGACTTGTACGAGCGTTTCCCCCAGGCTCAGGAGCTATTTGAAAAAGCGAACGAAATTCTCGGATTCAGAATTACCGACCTGATGTTCTCAGGCACCGATGAGGATCTGAGACAAACTAAGGTTACACAGCCTGCTATCTTTCTGCACTCTGTGATTCTGGCCAAAATGCTGGGCAACGACTTCAATCCCGACATGACTGCAGGGCACTCTCTGGGTGAATTTTCAGCGCTGGTTGCAGCTGAAGCGCTTTCATTTGAAAACGGATTGAAGCTGGTTTCACAGCGTGCCATGGCCATGCAGAAAGCGTGTGAATTGCAGCCTTCAACGATGGCAGCCATTCTCGGCCTCGACGACGAAGTGGTTGAAAAGGCTTGCAGCGAAATCCAGGCAGTTGTAGTTCCTGCTAATTACAACAGCCCCGGCCAGATTGTTATTTCCGGTTCCATTGAAGGAATTGACCAGGCCATTGAAAAACTCACTGCTGCAGGTGCCAAAAGGGCATTGAAGCTTTCAGTAGGCGGAGCCTTTCATTCTCCTATTATGGAACCCGCCCGGCTCGATCTGGAAAAAGCCATTGACATGGCTGTCATCAGCAAGCCGCGTTGCCCGGTTTACCAGAATGTAACAGCGAAACCTACAACAGACCCTGCTGTTATCAGGGAAAACATTAAGAAGCAACTGACTGCTCCCGTAAAATGGACCCAGACTGTAAAAAACATGCTGGCTGACGGCGCTTCACAATTCTATGAAGTTGGTCCGGGTGCTGTGTTGCAAGGCCTCATCAAGAAAGTTGACCGCGCTGTTGCTGCAGAAAGCGTTAAAATATAAGGAGCAGCGCGTGATACGCTGCTCCCTGGAACTATATAGTGAAAAAAAGAGCGCTCAGACCTGCATGCCTTCCTTTGCTGTCCTGATCTTCCATTCATTATAATAATAGTACTTCACATCATTGATGATTCTGTACAGCGAATTGATCCAGTAATTGCGCAGGCCAAAACCCTGAGGCTGACCTCTTAGCCGCCGTTGAAAGATCACTTCCCGGGTATCCATGTTAATGGCCACAAAATGAAAGTATGCCTCCTCGTAGCTCTTGTTCAGGCTTTCTGCAACAAAAACAACCCCTATACCCTGTTTTCCTTCCAGGTCGTACTGCAAAACAAGTTTGCTGATATCATCCGGTGAAAGCACAACAGCATTATAGCTTTCCAGACTATCGGGATTGGTGCGGGCATTTACCGCGTTGATCATACTCAGATCATAATAAACATTATTTTTCCTTAACATGCCGCTGATATCAAATTTTTCGCGCTCATTGACGACCACACTATTCCAGCGCGGAAAATAAAAATCGCGGATCTCCATAACATTCTTTCTTCCTGCTTCAAAAAATTCTGCAAAATTACCGACCAGCTTCACATGTGAAAAATCAATTCCGAGATAGGTAATTCTGGTGTCTGCTGAGCCGAACAACTCATCAACACGCTGGGCTTTCATAGATGTTGCAGTAAATAATACCAGAAAAACAAAGATTTGCTTCCTCATATTTTAGATCTTTAAGTGTTATACAATGATTTAATCAGGATTCATGTCCTTTATAAACCAATGACAACAAAAATCTATCGGGGTTGCAAAAATGACTCAGCAAAACAGGATGGAATTAACGCTATATTTAGCGCTAACAAATGAGGAATGCTGGCAGGATCAGTCGCGCTTTTCAGGCTCGCCGGTTTTCAGTGCGGTAAAATATAATGATCCATTGATCAGGCTCATGTCGATGATATCGAAACCGTTGCGGATCAGCTTGCTGCAAGCTTTAACAGAGTAAGACACATGGGTCTTTCCAATAAAAATCCCGGCATCAGGCAACAATGTGTTCACAGCCTTGAAAACCTTTCCCGGCTTACGGCCCTGACTTGCCGGTTCAAAATTAACAATGGCTCTTATGTTATCGAAATCAACATGATCAAGGTACGAACAATTGCAGGTGGTAACAATTATACTGTTGGTATATGCTCTCAGATCGAGCTGTTCGGCAATGTAAAACAGCACCTCTCTGTCGGATTCACTGAGAATGATTTCTTCGAGAAAATTTAAGGAATTGGGGCTGCCATAAAACCTGTCCAGCAGGTCTTCCTTAACCTTTAACCGGTATTGCTCAAAATCTGTATCTACAAGCATTTCCTGATGGTTTTCAACTATTGCTTTCATGTAGGATTGCGTTTTGGTTTTAGTTAAAAGAATACTGATAAGTTTTGTCACTTATTAAAACGAAAACGCGATACAAAGTGTGACAAATTGTTTATTAACCCCAATCAAATATTTGACGAATTCACAATTTGCGGCGACGAATGAATAATTGTCTGTTTCAATCTGCAGCAATTACGCCGGTGGTTTCATCATGCGTGCTGCTTAAGGCCGATACTGCGTAAACATGATACTTCAACCGGGTTTCCTTACCTTTTCTGATGCGGATGCGATTCTCAGGAGTTACTTTAAAAATATGAGCCGGATTGGAAAAATCATGTTGTCCCTTCGCAAAACGGTAAACTACAAATAACCTGGCATTTGGACCGCTTTTCCAGGAGAGTTTGTAACAGAAGATTCCCCTGCTCAGTTTTACTTCTTCAGGCGGTCCGGCCTGTATTGGCTCAGTACGTGGGTTTACAGGGCACAATGCCGGATACTCATACAATGCACCAGTGAGTTGTTGTTGAATGCCGAGCGGGTTGGTACGCAGATATTTTGCACTGTAAAGCACGCTGCCATATAGGTTAGGGAATAGCCTGTTCAGACTGATTTGTTTGGTAATCTGATCCGATGTGCGCCAGGCCGGAGCAGATGACTCAGCATTGAGCCGGTACAGGGCATGGCCAATATAAACCGGGCATCCAAAACTGTTGTTGTTCCACCATTCGGCCAACACGGCATAATCGGCTATTTCAAACCCGATATGCCAGTATAGTTGCGGAACCACATAGTCGATCCAGCTGTTTCTCTGCCACTTTAAGATATCTGCATACAGGTCGTCATAATTCGTCTGACCGGCCCGGGTAGCTGAACCTGCTGAATCGGCAGCAGCATTGCGCCACACTCCGAAAGGTGAAATGCCAAACTGAACATGGGGCTTAATGGCTTTGATGCTGTCGTGCAGTTGCCTGATGATGAGGTCTACATTGTTCCTTCGCCAGTCGTCGCGCTGCTCCGGGGAATAACTTCCACCGTAAAGGGCAAACGATTGCTCATCCGGAAAATCGGTCCCTGCTATGCGGTAGGGATAAAAGTAATCATCCATGTGAATGGCGTCCACATCGTAGCGTCGCACAATATCGCTCACCACCCGGGCAACATGGTCGCGTACCGGGGGCAATGCAGGATCGAAATACTTCAATGAACCATATGTGACCACCCAGTCGGGGTGGGCATTGCTGGCATGAAGATCTGCAGTTTCGGAAAATGCCGTATCTCTGAGAACCCGGTATGGATTCAGCCACACATGAATATCCAGGCCTCTTTCACGGCATTCGTCAATAATAAAGGCCAGCGGATCGTACTCAGGCTTGGGGGCTCTGCCCTGCTCACCGGTGAGCCAATGCGACCACGGTTCCAGGGCCGAAGGGTAAAAAGCATCTGCCGCAGGCCTGATTTGAACGATCACTGTATTCAAATTATACGCCCTGGCCAGGTCAAGAAGTTCAATCATTTCGCGTTTCTGCACCCTGGCTGACAACCCGGGCTTCGAAGGCCAGTCGATGTTTTCCACCGTGGCTATCCACACAGCACGCATCTCCCTTTTGGGATGATCTATGGACAGGGCCGGAACCGAGGCGGCCATGATGAGTATCAGGGTCAATAATTTTTTCATTACACATATTTTAAGGCATGTGCAACCGCCAGTTACCTTTTTCATTGCTTTTTCTTTTTCCCGAATTCAGGGTTTATTTTCAGGAATGGAATCAATGCCATCCCCGGCAAGGTACACAGCAACACATAAATAAAGAAGTCCTTGTACCCGAGCCATTCCTGTACATAACCCGACAACATACCCGGGAGCATCATGCCAAAGGCCATGAGCGAGGTGCCAATGGCATACTCGGCAGCCTTATATTTACTGTCACCAACAAAATGAAGCATGAACAACATATAAGCGGTGAAGCCAAATCCATAACCAAACTGTTCCAGAACAATGGCGACATAAACCAGTGCATCTGAGGGCATTGGCTGCACTATGGCAATGTAAAGCAGGCCTACATTCGGCAGGTTCATACTCAGGGCCATCAGCCAGATCAGCTTTTTCAACCCGTAACGGGCAGCACAGATACCTCCCAGTATACCACCCACGGTGAGCGCCAGCATGCCAATAGTTCCGTATGCCAGGCCATATTGTGCGGCAGTCAGACCAATACCTCCATTTCCCCGGGCATCAACCAGGAAAGGAGTTGCAATTTTAATGGATTGCGCCTCGCCAAAGCGGTACAGCATAAAAAACAGCAGGGCCGGAATAACGCCCGGTTTTTTAAAAAAGGAAACAAACACGTCGATATAGACCCTCAGGCTGACTGAGTCGGCGGCCTTTACCTCTGTGGGATAAGGCAGTATAAATTTATGAAAAACCCCCAAAAGTAACAGAAAAACGCCCAGTAACGCCAGCGATACCATCCAGCTGAAGGCTATATTACCCGCGCTTACTGTAAATTCAGCCGTGGCAGGCTGGGACAGGTTGCGGTCCACTGTAAAAACCAGCGGAACCGGTTTGTTCCAATTGTCCTTTGTAAATTCAAATCGCTCTGCCTGGCCCGGCGCCAGCTTGATATTCTTACTGCCGCTTTTGTAATCGAGTGCCACAACAACGTTATCATCATCAGCCGGCGGAGCCGACAAAACAACGTAAGAAACTGCCGTATCAGGCTGTTGATCTGTTGCCTGCGTAAGCGGTATGCTTATTTCTCCCGGTAATAAAACAAGCGCAGGTGTTGCATCCTTTTCGGGCAAAGTTGTTTCAGGAAGCGGCGCAGGGCTTACCCGACCCCCTGATATGGCATTCACCTTAATGGAAACCGGATCAAGACCTGTTCTCTCCTGTATTAATCCGGCGGCAAGGGGTATGGCACCCATGGCCGTGAGCATGGCAATGCGGTAAAAGGTACTGCGGATACCCACAAAAAAAGCCTGTTTATGCTGGTCAAGTGCATGCATATAAAAACCATCCGCGGCAATATCGTGACTGGCAGACGCAATGGCGGCAACAGCAAACAATGCAATAGACAAGGGAAAGAAAAAATGCAATGGCATGACCATGCCAACCAGCACAAACAAAATACCCAGCAATATCTGGGTTACTACAATCCAGTTGCGTTTTGTTGATACTACTTCCACATAGGGACTCCACAAAGGTTTAATGGCCCAGGGCAGGTATAGCAGGCTGGTCCAAAATGCCAGTGCCGAAACCGATATGCCCATGGTTTTATAGATCAACCCTGAGGTAGTCATCACTATGCTGTAGGGTATCCCCTGATACAGGTACAGAGTGGGCACCCAGGCCCAGGGATTGCGGTATGTTGGTTTATTTGACATAGTACTTATGATGCTGGATTCTTGATACTGGATACTAGATACTGGATACTGGATGCTGGATGCTGGATGTGTGGGTGTTGGGGGTTGGGATTTGACTGCCGCTGCCACTGCCGCTGCTGCTGCCGCTGCTACTCGTCCCTATCTTGACTCTTGGCTCTCTCCCTCAATACCGTCTCTCCAACTCCGCGCCCCTGAAATAATGCAGCAGGATCTCCTGATAGGAGTATCCCTTTGCACCCATAACCGCAGCGCCAATCTGGCAAAGACCCACACCATGTCCCCATCCCGCTCCGCGCAGCACAAAGACGGGCGGGTTGCCGGCAGCCACTTTCTCAACCACAAATGCCGAACTGTATAAATGTGTTTCCGAAAGCGCTTTCCGTATCTGAAGCTCCTTGCCAATTACCAAAGTTTTAGACGCACCTGTTATCCGCAACCTGATAATTCGCCCCGAAACACCCCGTTCCAAAGGAGTCAGGTCGTAAATGGTGCCAAAATCAATCCCTGTTTTGCGTTTGATCAGTTCACACAGTTCTTCGCCGGAATAACTAACCTTCCAACGGTAAAAATCACGGGTAGTCTGATCATAATCATTGAGTACCTGCGACAGTATTGACTTATCAGCTGTATTGCAGAATGCCGGAGGTTCCGAGAGAATCCATTTCGCGGCTTCTGTTTCATTGCTCAGATCAGCCCCTGCCATCGGATGCATTCCGGCATTGTCAACCACACGCTGCAAATACGGATGGTTTACCGGTTCCCATACATTGCCGAATAATTCCGTAACACCCCCGCAGCATTTTGAAAAGCGGGTATCACAAATCTTGTTCTCATATACCAGCACTTCACCTGATGTTTCACGCACCGCCTGTTCAACAAGCGGTGACGAAGCCCGGGTGATTCCCTGGTAACGCTGGCAATGATCATCGGCGCACACATCATAATTGTTATGATCCTCGCGATCGAACCAAACGATCAACTCTTCGTCACTTTGATGAGTCGACTGGTACTTTCTTTGTTGTCCGCGGATCTGCCGGCCTTTTTCAATCTGGGCCAGCAGCCAGCCGCGCGATATCACAGCATGCGCCTTAAGCATTTCAGGCGAAGATGTTGCTCGCATCTCAGAGGAGATTACGCTTACCAGGTAATCCTCCACCGGCAATACGTTAATGGCCGTTAGGCCCTCCAGGGTGTTCTTCAGATGAAGACTCCCCCCGAACAACTGATCTTCCTGTTTTTGCCAGTGGAACCCAATTCCAATGGTAACATCAAAAAGCCTGAAACCGGCTCTCATGTTATTCACCGGGGTGAGAAAAAAATCACCGGACAACTCCGATTTGCCCTGAGCATCCTGAATCACGATCAATCCCTCCCTGAGCGTGGCAGCATACTTTCCCGAAACATATTCATGCCTGTTTGCATCGACATAAATGCCTTTCAGTTCAAACTGAATGACCTGGCTGGTCATAATGCCCACCTGTATAACCGGTATACCGTTCATAAATCCTGGTTTATTAACTGGCTGATGATCCTGTTCACCCTATCACTATCGGCCACTACCTGACTATAGATGTCCTTTATATCGTTAATTGTGATTTTATTGAAATCGTTTTCGCGTGGCATGATGAGCACGCCACTCATGTCGATACTGGCCGGGCTGAGCAGAATCTGCTTTCCCGCGCTTTCGAAGTATTGTGATGGCCGGTGCTTTTCCCGCAGGAAAACATGAACCACCCAATCCTCACCGGTATGGCAGGTCAGTACATTCATCATGGGTTCTTCCAAGGTGTTCATTTCACGTTGCAAAACAAGGTAAAGACGGTCAAAGAATCTTTCCAGGTCATTTCTGTTTGCCCCCGTGAATGTAACGGGATAGCGCAGGTAATCGTTCCATCCGAATACTTTAACGCCCCTTGCAACTGCAAGCAGACGGGTGTTGCGCATGGCATTGAAGTCGCGCACCATAGGCAATTCTTTTTTTTCCACTGCCTGGAAATGAAAGTGATCAGGCGCAGAGGCTCCGCATCGCGGACCATTGTATATCAGTGCAAAGTCCTGCATATAAGCGGCAAGATTCAACATAACACCAAATCTTTCCCTGATTTCCTGGGGTTGATGCCCAACAGAAGGTATGGTGAAATGCTTTTCAAATACCGGGTATGGATTTAGTAATATCAGATAGTCCTCTTCAAATGGCAGTTCCAGTTGTTCAGCAGGTCGGTTTTGCCGGCATAAAAAACAGGGCCTTTCACGGATTGATTTTTCATCTACCCGGGCTGATGATGAAATCATCCGCCGGGGATTATACTGAGCCTCAATGTTATAACCATCGAAGGCAAACGACTTCTGCCTTACCTGCCGCAGGTCGTTGTAGTGCTCCCGGGCCATAACCCAGTTGCCAAGTTGCTGCTGAAAGAATGTATCTATTGCCGGCTGGTGGTGTGTGCTCATATCATCCCTGTTAAACCAACTGTCCTTCCTGAATGTACTTTTGTCTGGCTTTAAATTCAATGGTCCGGATCTTATCCTTGTAAAAATTATGCTGGTTCATCCTGTTCACATCCAGCGAGGCATCCGAATTTTCTTCCCACCGGCGGCATAAATACAGGGGTTCATAAATGCGGCCAATCTGGTAAAAACGGCTGATGGCAAGTCCCACAGCATAATCCTCGCCATAACTCACATTGGGAAAACCAATGGTGCGGATAACCGGGGTAAAGAATGCGCGGGGAGCCCCCAGTCCGTTAATACGCAGTGCATTGTTGCGACCGTTTTCAGGGGTCCATTCGCGGTGATCGATGATTCCCGGCGGAATTTCCTCCAGTTTGAAGTTGACCATGCGGTAAGACCCCACCAACATGGCACACTGCTGCTGGTAGAATGATTCCACAATTTGAGAGAGCACGTTATTGCTGATGTAGAGATCATCGCTGTCAAGTTGTACGGCAAATTTCCCGCACTGCGGGTGAAATACCGCTTCATTCCAGCATCCTCCAATTCCCAGGTCACTGCGCGCCGGGACCATGTGTATTATTCGTTTATCCTTTTTTGCATAGGATTTGATCAATTCTGTTGTTCCGTCATTGGAGTGGTTATCCACAATGATCAGGTTAAACGGGAAACCGGTTTGTTGCATCAGAACCGAAGCAATGGCATCGCCAATGGTTCTGGCCCGGTTTCTGACCGGTATGATAACTGACGCCTCTGTATTGAAATGCGCTTCATTAAACCTGACCTGCCTGAAAACAGGCGCAAGCCAGGCACCGGTTTCCTTCAGATGCTGCGTGCAGGCCTGTTCCATTTCAATCTGCACATCCCTGTTTCTTGGATTAACATAGTCGAATAACTTTTCCCCCGATTTCCGGACATCCTGTTCAACCTGGGTATAAAGAAACTCAGCAATCCTGAAAACAGTATATTTCTGCGAAAGTTTCAGCCGCAAGTCATAAAGACCGGCAAACCGGTATGATTCTTTCATCCGCGATGTGGTTTCAAGAAAAGCAGCTGTTTCAAAAAGCAGGAGCGATCCGAAATTGAAATCATCACGCAGGCTGCCATCCTGGTACTCGTTAACTGGGTTGGGCATGAGCCTGTCTTCCTTTTGGGCATAATAGTCAGAGTAAGTCAACCCTGCAAAGGTATCTTCAGCAACACTGAGCATCCTTATTAATGAATAAGCGCCCAGTTTTAGCGGCAGGGTTGAAGTGTACCACAACAGGTATTCGGTTTTTGAATGAAGGGCAATTTTGCGGATGGTTTCTGAAGACAACAGCGAGTTAATGCGAATGGTGTTCACTTCTGGCGGCAGTTCCGGCAGAGGCAAATCCTGATTTGTCAGCACGCAGATATTTTTTTCCAATCCTGCTGCATTGAATTCAGCAAGAGTTTGTTTCAGGTGCAAGGGATTGTCGGCAGGGAGAAATATAGTGATTCGGGTGTTCATATGTAATTATGGGTTAAAGAAAAGCATGATATTTTTAATGAGCAGGTTTCGTTGCTGTTCGTCAGTAATGGTTTCAAAGGGGAATCCAAGCACAACCGTCCGGTAGCTCCCTTCGTAAGCTGTGCCGGCACTGCAGTTACCCGACAAATAGCGGCAAATTCTGAATGCGCCGTTACAAGGTTCAATGGCATCGGGTGACTCAACCCGGTAAACAGGGGCATGTGATTGTGTATTGAAGCCAATTTCTTCGGGGAAGATATTTCGGTCTCTGCCACGATCGGTTGCATAAACCTGCCCTGCCTGCGTGGCGTGGCCTGTGCGCCAGGTAAAGCGCAAAACATCCCTGGCAAACCGCATGGCCGTTGAGTCGTTGTTTTCAATCATATCGGCACCAATATGGGCTCCTGAAACAAATACATTTCCTCCCTGTTGTGTAAAACGACTTATTGCCTTTATTATTTCAGGAGTAAAAACCCGGAATTCATTTGTCTGGCCATTTCCTAACGCGGGCGTTCCCCGCTCTTCACCAAAAATAATATCTGCAGTCCGATAGGGCCGGAGGTCAAAACCAGGTGATCCAAAAACCTCATCACTAACCGAAACAAAAGAATACCCGGCATCGCGCAATGCCTTACCGTGGATGTATGGAAAATTGAATGTATTACCCGGTACCGACTGGGTTTCCATACCTGAATGACTGGCCCCCCATCCCTGACTGTCATCGTGGAGCCATTCCGAGTTCCGGTTGAAATCATATTGAGTTCCCGAAAAACCGTACTCTTTGCCAAAGGCAACGCCTTCGTCTTCCCACCAGGCTATTCCTGCCATAACGCCCTGATCAAAAAACGTAGGGGCACAGATCCGGTCAAAAGCATTTACAATGAGTACGGGAGCATTGCCTTCCGGCACCAGGGATACCGAAAGCGTTTCCCCGGGCAGGCTTTCGCCACCCTGGTTCAGCGCAGTAACCCTGAAGTTATAAATGGTTTTCCAGTTGTTTAATGTTATCAGAAAAAACGTATCGGCAGTGTAAGTTCCCGGGTCAAAACCTTTAACTTCCTCCTGCATATATACTTTATATCCCGCCGGTATGGCTGTGGGCTCAAGGCGATCCACAACGGGCCGCCAGCTCAGTCTGATCATGCGTTCACCTGCAATTCCAGCCGACATGTGATCGGGCGGCAAGGGCTGTACCACTGGGCTAATCCCCTCTCCTGCTGCCAGGTACTTCAGGATTCCTTTATAAATCGACCGGGAAACCAGGAACCTGAAACGCGGATCGAGTCCGTAACGCATATCAGCAAGGTTCTGGTGCGAGAGTAGCTCAAGCAGCATCACCGGCACTACGGGTCGCCAGGCTTCGGAATACTCCCGGTCCCACAGCCCCCTGCGCGTCCACTCCGGATTGCATGTTTGCCTGATATCTTCCACCACCTGGGTTTGAATCATATCAGCCAGGTCCCTGCCAGCCAGCTTCGACCTGCCATCGGGAAAAATGCCGTTGTTACGTACCGTGCTGTAAATGCCCAGTGTGCCAATAACCGAATCGTTTGCAGTAACACCGGCATCGGTATGAAAGGCAAATGCCAGGTCAACCGGAATGTTCATACCCCCAATGTACTTATCGGAATACTGGGGCCGCGAATTGCCGATGAGAAAATTCACCCACTCACCGCGCGACATGTAATCATCATTATAATCGCTCTTGCCGTCATTCAGGCTGTAAACAATACTGTCGGGCATTCCGGCAAACTGCAGGTAATACCTTGATCCTTCAGCCCACCTGGGTTTTCCGCTCAATTTATACCGGTATTCCGGGTCGCTTTGACTGACCTCAGCACCTGATGCAGGTTTGCGGGCTACATTGCCCATGCCACCTCCAAATTTAACAGCGTCGGAAGTAATTGTACCGAGACCGCTGCCTCCGGCAACGCTTACTGAACCAGAAGTGAAATTCACACCCTGTAAAAAGGTAAAGGTACCCAGGTAAATCCAGGTGCCTGCTCCCATGGCCTGGTTAACACGGAAATGTGCTTTACCGCCGGCATAGCATACCTCGTACATGACTTCACTGAGATTACCAGGCGCTTTGGCATAACTGATGTATACGGCATAATCACCCGACACCGGAATATCCGGAACATAGATCAGGGCAGCACTATCACCGGGTGATGTTGCTATGGAAAGACTGGTACCCGACTGAAACGGATTCTGTCCCGGATAAATGGTATCTGAAGGCAGGAATCCCGGTAAAGAATCAACCCAGTTCTTCACACCGTTCCTGATAACCAGGTGTGAACCGCCCTGAGCCAGGTTGTTATCAACAATTACCTCATGCACCTGAGTATCCCTTTCCCTGGGCATGAGCACAACAGCTCCCGCGTTTTCGAGCATCGGAACCAAAAAAGCGGATGTAAATGACCAGGGTAATACATCTTCTACCGTTTGCCATAACCTGGCGCGCTGCCATTGCCAGCGGTCAAGCTCCTGATCGAAAAACAACCCGTGGCTGGGCCAAAGGGCAATGTGTTTTCCGCTTAAACCTGAGCTGAATTGCGGTTTTTCCATATTTACCACAAGGGGCTTGCCTGCAGTAAGCACCGGCATCCGGTTGCGATCGTAAAGTGATTTGTTTTCCCGAAAGGCATTGGGTACATATTCCTCAAGCTTCCTTCCCCTGGCCAGGCACTGAACCTGGTAATTGCGAAAAGAACGGCCAAGGCCGGAAAGTATTTTGTTGTTGATATCTTTCACCCATTCCGGTCTGACAGGTATATGGGTAACTGAAGAACTCAGGTAGCAGTAAATCCGGTTCGAAGGCCTGTCAACTTTAATGCTGTCAACACTTACCCTGCCCAGGTATCGCCAATCATTAAAGAGTTCCGGTACAAACTGCGCATTTCGCATGGCCTTGCGTTCCAGCCGAACCGACTTCCTGTCGGGTTGTTGCCCGGAAGCAGCCAATTGCAACCAGGAACAAGCCAGTAGCACAATCCCGCAATTAAAGATACCGCGCATTGATCAAATTTTTGTGAAATGCCTGAATGCCTGCCTCACCGGCAAACGTAACCCCGGATAAAAATAGTAACTTTCAGAACACAGAATACGAAAACCTTTCAACATAACCCTTCCTTCTTCCCAACGTCGCAGGCAGGCTTATTCTGTCTTCTGTCTTCCTTTTTATTATCTTTGTGATACAACAAAACACAAATGATACTCATCGCTGACAGCGGATCCACTAAAACCGAATGGTGCCTTATTGATAATAACAGTAACCCGTATGCATCATGCATCACCACGGGAATCAACCCGATGTACCAGGACGGGGAAGCCATTCTGAAAATGCTGCACCAGGAATTCAGCCTTTCCGTGGAAGAACCGCCTGAAATCTTCTTTTACGGAGCCGGTTGTATCAGCCACAACGTCAACCGGATTGTTTTGACTGCTTTAAAAAGCTTTTTCAATTGCCAGGCTATGACGGTGGATACCGACCTGTTGGGAGCAGCGCGCTCACTTTGCGGGGATCGCGAAGGCATTGCCTGTATACTCGGCACCGGCTCCAATTCATGTTATTATAACGGCCGTGAAATCGCTTTAAATGTAAGTCCCCTGGGATATATTCTGGGCGATGAGGGCAGCGGAGCAGTTATTGGTCGCAAATTCATAGCAGATGTACTCAAAAACCAGCTCCCTGAATGTATTGTTACTTCATTTTTCGATACCTGCAAGTTAAGCCGGCAGCAGATAATGGAACAGGTTTACAAAAAGCCATTCCCCAACCGCTTTCTGGCACAATTTACCGGATTCATACACCGCAACCTGCATGAACCTGAACTGTACAACCTGGTAAAAACAAGCTTCGCCGAGTTTTTCAGCAGGAATGTGAGTCAGTACACCGGGGCTCATCAGCTCCCGGTACATTTCACCGGAAGCGTTGCCTTTCATTTCAGCGCATTGCTTCGTGAAACAGCTGAAAAAGAAGGTTATTCCATTGGAAGCATAACTGAAAATCCCATGGAAGGTTTGATACGTTACCATATTAAAAACACACACCGGAATGGACAAGGTCACTAAAAAGAAAGCTCCGCCGGTGCAAAGTGTTACCGAATCGCCATCGCAATTCAGGAACCTCGAAATGATGACGGTTTCTGAATTGATTACACACATTAACCAGGAGGATGCTTCAATTCATAAAGCCGTCCGCGAAGTGCTGCCCCAAATTGAAAATCTGATAAACCAGGTCCTTCAGAGGATGCAACAGGGCGGCAGGTTGTTTTACCTGGGCGCAGGAACCAGTGGCAGGCTGGGTGTTCTTGACGCTTCAGAACTGCCACCAACGTTTGGCATACCGTATGGCCTGGTTACCGGGATGATTGCGGGCGGTTACCCGGCCTTAAGAAAAGCTGTGGAAAATGCTGAAGACAATTGCCACAAGGCCTGGGAAGAGTTGCTTGTAGTGGGCATCAATAAAACTGACACCGTCATCGGCATTGCTGCATCCGGTACAACACCCTACGTGATTGGCGGGATTCAGCAGGCGCGAGAGAACGGTATTCTTACCGGTTGCATCACCTGCAATCCCGGATCGCTGCTCGCCAAAGCAGCCGAATATCCTGTTGAAGCCATTGTGGGCTCCGAGTTTGTCACCGGCAGCACACGCATGAAGGCAGGCACGGCACAAAAAATGATCCTGAACATGATCTCCACCACGTTGATGATCAAACTCGGCAAGGTTAGAGGAAATAAAATGGTCAATATGCAACTGACCAACAAGAAATTAATAGCAAGAGGCAGCCGCATGCTCATGGAAGAACTATCCGTTGATTATGAAAGCGCCCGAGAACTGCTGCTCAAACATGGCTCAGTTAAAAAAGCCATTGACGCAAGCCGTTAACCTGATTTCCTGATACCTCACCTGAAAAAAGTTTACCGGAGTTTCCAATTTGTAATCAATTTGCACAACCCCCTGTAATACTTTATTATTCTATTAGATACAATAACTGTTATTTGAAAAGAAGCTTTAACTGGCTGAATATTGTTTAATTATTTTTATAATATATTAAACATAATAAAAAATCTACTGTTGATCAGTCATAAACCAATTAAATATAGGGTTATGAAAAAAAGCTTACTTTCTATAATTATGTCAACGATGCTTCTGATTGGCGCAACCGTTGACCTGAAGTCCCAAACCGTTGTGGACATTGTAGTAAACAGTGCTGCTCACGATACGCTGGAAGCCGCTGTAATAGCTGCCGGGTTGGCTGATGACCTGGCCGGTGCAGGTCCGTTTACCGTTTTTGCACCTACCGATGATGTTTTCAAAGCATTGCCAGCAGGCACCATTGAGACCCTGTTACTGGATCCCACTGGTCTTCTGGCCGACATTCTCCTTTACCACGTGGTGGGAGCCAAAGCCATGTCGACCGACCTTTCTGACGGACAGGAAATCACCACACTGCTTGGTAAAAAGCTTACAGTTACCATTAACGGTGAAGGTGTTTTCATCAACAATGCCAAAGTAACCATGGCTGACATTGAAGGCACCAACGGCGTAGTGCATGTGATTGATGCCGTGCTGATGCCTCCTGCTATTACTGTTGTGGATGTTGTGGTCAACAGTCCCATGCATGACACACTTGAAGCCGCTGTAATAGCTGCCGGACTGGCCGACGATCTGGCAGGTGAAGGTCCCTTTACTATTTTCGCCCCCACCGACGATGCTTTTAAAGCACTTCCTGCAGGTACTATAGAAACTCTGCTGGAAGATCCCACAGGTGACCTGGCCGATATTCTGCTTTACCATGTAGTGGGTGCCAAAGCTAT
>JAWOJJ010000131.1:0-4297 GCA_046481675.1 Bacteroidales bacterium
AGCCAACTGCGCCACGCCCCGAAATATTTTATAACAAACCGACCTAACATGAACGTGACACGAACATCCGACCCTCCCGACATCTCATGTCGGGATACCCCGCCTCTGGCGGGGCCACGCCCCGAGATTATTTGTTGATTTATTGATTTTTCGAGTTATTGATTTGAGTAGTGTTCAATTTATGACATTCCGCAAAATCACCAAATCAGCATATCACCAAATCAGCAAATATTTTAGGGTTGCAAAGATAATTATTATTTGAAATTCTCACAGAAAATTGAGGGAAAAACAATAATTTGTTATGCATTGAACAGTCGGGCAGGGTTGTGTGTTATCTTTTTGTATATTTGATATAATTCAGTTTAAAAAAGAAATTATCTACATGGCTGATTTTAATTTAGTAATGCCCAAGTTGGGCGAAAGTGTTCAGGAAGCAACCATCATCAGGTGGCTTGTGAAGCCCGGTGACATGGTCAGCGATGATGATCCGTTGCTCGAAATTGCTACTGATAAAGTCGACTCCGAAATTCCCTCGCCGGTTTCCGGCAAGGTGATCAAAATCCTCTTTGAGGAAAATGCACTCGTTCCGGTTGGCGATGTGATTGCTGTAATCAACACCGAAGGCAAGGGGGAAGTGGAAGAAGCGGCAGTGGCAGGGGATGAAAAAGTGGCAGTGGCAGAGGATGGAAAAGCGGCAGCACCACGGGATGAGAAAGCAGCAGTAGCAGAGACAGCAGCAGGGAAGAAGACTGATGATGATGAAAAAACCTCTGGCAGATTTTATTCACCGCTGGTTAGCAGTATTGCTGCAAAAGAAAACATCAGCGCTGCGGAACTCGATGCCATACCCGGAACAGGTGAAAACGGCCGGGTGCGTAAGCAGGATGTGCTCAAATATCTTGAAAACAGAGGTAAACAACCGGCTCAGCAGCAAGCTGCAGCTCCAAAAACCGCAACATCGGCAAAATCAAACATTACCCTCCAGCCCGGTGATGAAATTGTGGAAATGGACCGGATGCGAAAACTCATCGCCGAGCATATGGTTATGTCGAAAGATACTTCCGTACACGTTACCAATTTTATTGAGGCCGATGTAACAGGTCTCGCCCTGTGGCGTGAAAAGAACAAGGATGCGTTTTTGAAGCGTGAAAAGATTAAGCTTACCTTCATGCCGGCTTTCCTTGAAGCTACTGCCAAAGCGCTTAAGGAATTTCCGGGCGTGAATGCATCGGTAGACGAAACTAAAATCATCCTGCGCAAAAACATCAATATAGGATTTGCTGTTGCCCTGAAAACGGGAAATCTCATTGTGCCTGTTGTAAAAAATGCCGATCAGAAAAGCATGGTGGGATTGGCTGTTGAACTCGACAGGCTCATCGACGCAGCCCGTAACAATGCCCTTTCTCCTGATGATATCCAGGGAGGTACCTTTACCATCTCCAATTTTGGCTCGTTCCGGAATATCACCGGTACACCCATTATCAACCAGCCCCAGGTGGCTATTCTGGCAACCGGTACCATCGAGAAGAAACCATCGGTAATGGAAACCCCTACCGGCGATGTTATTGCTATCCGCCATAAAATGATACTCTCGCTTTCCTATGATCACCGTGTGGTTGACGGCGCATTGGGGGGCATGTTCCTTAGAAAACTGGCAGACCTGCTGGAGGGATTTGATATGGAGAGAACCATATAATTTGTTGATGTGTTGATGTGTTGATGTGTTGATGTGCTGATTTGTATAATAATAAAACGATTAATTTGAAAATGGAAATACCTAAAAGATATAACATCAAAAAGACCGGTAAGGAAACGCTTTCACAATGGTTTTACCTGATGGTGCTGGGTCGTACCCTGGATGACCGTGCCCCAAATTACCTGAAACAGGCCATTGGCTGGTCGTATCATGCTCCATATGCCGGACACGATGGTATTCAGCTGGCCATAGGACTGACATTCAACCGGAAAACCGATCATCTTTTTCCATATTACAGGGATCTGTTAACCTGTATTTCAGCAGGAATGACTGCAGAAGAAATTATTCTCAACGGAATATCCAAAGACAATGATGTGGCCGGAGGCGGCCGGCATATGTCGAATCACTTTGCCAAACCCGAATGGAACATCAACAATGTATCTTCATGCACCGGAAACCACACGTTGCATGCCGCCGGAGTTGCCCGGGCCATGAAAAGATATAAGCACAAAGGAGTGGCTATCAGCTCTCACGGTGAGTCGTCCGTATCAGAGGGATATGTTTACGAGGCCATTAATGGTGCTTCAAATGAACAATTGCCGGTAATTTTCGTATTTCAGGATAATGGTTACGGCATTTCTGTTCCTAAAGCTGACCAGACCGCCAACCGGAAAGTGGCCAATAATTTCAGCGGATTAAAGAACCTGCGGATCATCCATTGCAACGGCAAGGATGTGTTTGATTCCATGAATGCAATGACAGAGGCAAAGGAATGGGCCCTGAAGAACCAGAAACCCTGTATTGTACAGGCAAACTGCGTTAGAATTCATTCACATTCCAATTCTGACCGGCATGAACTGTATCGTGATGACATGGAACTGAATTACGTGAGTGAGTACGATCCGCTTGCCAAATACCGCCGCATGCTGCTCCGGTATAACCGTTTTACCGAGGAGGAACTTCAGGCTATTGAGGAAAAGGCAAAACAAGATGTGAAAGAAGCCCATAAGAAAGCAATGGCCGCACCTGATCCCGATCCGGCCTCAATTTTCGATTTTGTGCTTCCTGAGCCCTATAAATCAGTCAAATACCCGGATGGCCTTCATTCATTCGACGGGCCAAAAATAAAGCTGATTGAAGCCATCAACGAAACCCTAAAGACGGAATTTCGCCACAATCCTGATACCTTCATATGGGGACAGGACATAGCCAATAAGGAAAAAGGAGGCATCTTTAATGTTTCCAAAGGCATGCAGCAGGAATTTGGCAAAGACCGTGTTTTCAACGCACCCATTGCCGAGGACTTCATTATGGGTACAGCCAACGGAATGACCCGTTTCAACAAAAAAATAAGGGTGGTGGTTGAAGGTGCTGAATTTGCCGACTATTTCTGGCCCGCCATGGAACAGTTTGTTGAGACCTCTCACGACTACTGGAGATCAAAGGGCCAGTTTTCGCCCAATGTTACGGTCAGGCTTGCTTCCGGTGGTTATATAGGAGGCGGACTGTACCATTCACAGTCCATTGAAGGCGCCCTGAGCACTTTCCCCGGAGTGAGGATCGTATACCCTTCTTTTGCTGATGATGCGGCAGGACTGCTGAGAACCAGCATGCGCAGCGAAGGTTTTACCATGTTTATGGAGCCCAAAGCTCTGTATAACTCTCCGATTGCTGCAACCCCGGTACCTGATGATTTTGAAGTTCCTTTTGGAAAAGCCCGGATCAGGCGTGAAGGTGCTGATTTGTCGGTTATTACCTATGGTAACACCACACACATGTGTCTGCAGATAGCAGAAAAGTTAGGAAAAGATGGCCCCGGCATAGAGGTTATTGACCTGAGATCGCTGGTGCCATTGGATAAGGAAACCATTCTGAATTCGGTTAAAAAAACCGGTAAAGTACTGATTGTACATGAGGATAAGGTGTTCTCCGGATTTGGTGCAGAATTGTCGGCAATCATTACCGAGGAAGCTTTTGAATATCTCGACGGTCCTGTAAGAAGAATTGGATCTACCTTTACCCCGGTTGGATTTAATCGTATATTGGAAAAGGCCATTTTACCCAGCCTCGAGAAGATTGAAGAAGGCATGAGGAATCTTTTGAATTACTGATTCAAAATAGTTTGTTTATAGGTCTTTGAGTGTGCACCGTCATTGCGAGTGAAACGAAGCAATCTTAATATGATAAAAGATTGCCACGCTCGTGCCTCGCTCGCAATGACGAGCCTCTCGTGGCCAAATAACATGGATAATTGATAATCACATAGAAACGTTTTATATGAAAAAAACAGGACTGATTTATAGTTTCAATACAAACAAGACCTCGCAGGCAGCTAAAAAAATCGGGGAACAACTTGGCAATGCCGTTGTGCATGTAAATGTTGAAAACATTACCGAAAAGGAATTCCTGTCGTACGATAAAATGATTCTGGGTGTGGCCACTTGGTTCGACGGGGAATTACCCAATTATTGGGATGAGTTTGTTCCGGCCCTGGAAGATATGAAACTCAAAGGCAAAACGATTGCCATATTTGGAAATGGTAACCAGAAAGACTATCCCGAGAATTTTGTGGATGGAATAGGAATTCTGGGTAAGTTGCTC